>DASPKT010000077.1:0-7368 GCA_035627915.1 Azospirillaceae bacterium | reverse complement strand
ATCATCGGGAAGATCGGCACCGCCGGCGGCACCGGCCACGTCATCGAGTTCGCGGGCTCGGTCATCCGCGGCCTCTCCATGGAAGGCCGCATGACGGTCTGCAACATGGCGATCGAGGCGGGGGCCCGCGCCGGCCTCATCGCCCCGGACGAGACCACGTTCGAGTACCTGAAGGGCCGCGTGCGGGCACCCAAGGGCGGCGCCTGGGAGCAGGCGGTCGCCTGGTGGCGCACCCTGCCCAGCGACGAGGGGGCGACCTACGACCGTGAGGTCGTGCTGAAGGCCGAGGATATCGCCCCGCAGGTCACCTGGGGCACCAGCCCGCAGGACGTGCTGCCGATCACCGCGGAGGTGCCGGACCCGGCCGCCGAGGCGGACGAGAACAGGCGCCGCGCCATGCAGCGGGCGCTCGACTACATGGGCCTGAAGCCCGGCACCCGGCTGTCGGAGATCCCCGTCGACAAGGTCTTCATCGGCAGCTGCACCAACAGCCGCATCGAGGACCTGCGCGCCGCCGCCCAGGTGGTGCAGGGCAAGCGGGTGGCCGAGGGCGTCTACGCCATGGTCGTGCCCGGCTCCGGCCTGGTGAAGGAACAGGCGGAGGCGGAGGGGCTGGACAAGGTGTTCCGCGAGGCCGGCTTCGACTGGCGCGAGCCCGGCTGCTCCATGTGCCTCGCCATGAACGACGACAAGCTGAAGCCGGGGGAGCGCTGCGCCAGCACCTCCAACCGCAACTTCGAGGGGCGCCAGGGCCCCGGCGGCCGGACCCACCTGCTGAGCCCCGCCATGGCGGCGGCGGCGGCCATCACCGGCCGCCTGACCGACATCCGCCGCTTCGCCTGAGCATCCGGCCCCTCCCCGACCCGGGGAGGGGCCTTTTTCTTGCCCGGGCCGGGCCTCAGGCCGCCCGGATCGAGGCGATCAGCCCCTCCACCTCGCCGCGCAGGCGCGCGGACTGCTCGTTCAGGTCCTCCGCCACCGTCAGCACGTACTCCGCCGACGCGCCGGTCTCGCCGGCGGCGCGGGTCACGTCGGCGATGGTGCGGGTGACCTCCATCGTGTCGGCGGCCGCCTGCTGCACGCTGCGGGCGATCTCCTGGGTGGCCGAGGCCTGCTGCTCCACCGCCGCGGCGATGCCGGACGCGATGCCGTTGATGCGCCCGATCGTCTCCCCGATCCCCTTGATGGCGCCCACCGCCCCGCCGGTGGCGGCCTGGATGGAGGCGATCTGGGCGGAGATGTCCTCGGTGGCGCGCGCGGTCTGGTTGGCCAGCGCCTTCACCTCCGACGCCACGACCGCGAAGCCCTTGCCGGCCTCCCCGGCGCGGGCGGCCTCGATGGTGGCGTTCAGGGCCAGCAGGTTGGTCTGGCTGGCGATGTCGGAGATCAGCTTCACCACGTCGCCGATGCGGGCCACGGCCTCGGCCAGGCTGGAGATGGTGGCGTTGGTGTCCTCCGCCTGCTCCACCGCGTCGCGGGCGATGCGGGAGCTGTCGTTGACCTGCCGGCCGATCTCGTTGATGGAGGCGGACAGCTCCTCCGTCGCGGCGGCGACCGTCTGCACGTTGCCCAGCGCCTGTTCGCTCGACGCGGCGACGGCGGTCGCCTGGCGGGTCGTGTCTGCGGAAATGGAGGTCAGCGACCGCGCGCTCTCGCCCATGCGGCCGGCGGAATCGGAGACGCCGTCGACGATGGTCTTCACGTTCGCCTCGAACGTGTCGGCCAGCTGGCGCAGCAGGGTCTTCTTCTCCTCCTCGGCCCGGCGCTTCTGCGCCTCGGCCTCCGCCTCCAGCCGCTGCCGCTCCAGCCCGTTCTCGCGGAAGGTGGCGACGGCGCGGACCAGCTCGCCGATCTCGTCGGTGCGGTCGGTCTCCGGCAGGGCGGCGGAGAAGTCCTGCTCCGCCATGCTGTGCACGACGTCGGCGACCTGGCTCAGCGGCGCCACGACGCCGCGGCCGAAGAAGAAGTAGATGATCGCCGTCATCGAGCCCGCGGTCAGCGCGATGACGACCAGGGAGATCACGGAGAAGGCGTCGGAGGCGCGGCGGGCGGCGTCGGCCTCCGCCTGGGTGCGCTGGGTGGCGGCGGCGCGGAAGGCGGCGATGGGCTCCATCACCTTGGCGCGCACCACGTCGTAGCTCTCGTCGAACATTAGGCCGCGGGCGCGCCCCAGGTCGCCCTTCTCGACCCACTTGATCGCCTCCTCCTCGGTGCGGTTCAGCTCCTCGGAGTTGGCGGTGGCCTGCTCGATCAGCGCCAGCTCCTCCTTGGGGGAGCCGAGTTCGCGCAGGCGGGCGGTCACGCGCTCGCGCGTCTTTGTCTCGGTCAGCTCCTTGCGGTAGGCCTCGATGTGGCGCTCCTCGCCGAAGGCCGCGTAGGAGCGCGCCGCGTTGGAGAGGAAGTCGGCCGAGGTCACCAGCTGCGTTCCCAGCTGGGCGTACTCGGCCTGGCGGACCAGCGCGTCGCGCACGGCGCTGTCGTACTGGCCGCGGGCCAGCTGCAGCGCCACCATCAGCACCGACAGCCCCAGGGCCAGGCCGGTGAACAACAGCGTCCGTGTCCTGATGCGCACGGTCCTTCTCCCCCAGACGTATTATTGTTTCAGGAAACTCTAGCACGGGGCGGTAATTTGGGAACAGGAATCCGCCCCGCCGGCCGGGCCCGCCGCCAGCACCTCCGCGGGCACGGCCGTCCCGCCAGGACAGCCTGGGGTTGGCAGGGTTAAGGTTCGGTTGACGATGACGGCCGCCGGTCCGGCGGCCCGGAGGGCGTAGGGCGCGGCGCGGGCGTTGCGCGGGGCCCCCCGCTTTGGCACAAAGGCGCGCCGACGAGGCGACGGGATTTCGAGGATCGTGATGATGAACAAGGGTTTCTGGATGGCGCTGCCGGTCCTGGTGGTGCTCTCCGCCTGCGCCGCCAAGGCGCCGCCGCCCGCGCCGCCGGCTCCGCCCCCGCCGCCCCCGCCGCCCACCGACATCGTGCTGGACGAGGGCGACAAGGCCGCCATCCAGGGCGCGCTGCGCGACGCCACGGCGAAGCCGGTCGACCAGATCATCGGCTGGGCCAACCCGCTCAGCGGCAAGCGCGGTGCGGTGAAGATGATCCGCGACGGCTTCGACGACCGCAACCGCCCCTGCCGCGAGTTCCACTCGGTCGTCGTGCTGGACAAGATGTTCCGCCACCAGACCGGCTTCGTCTGCCGCCAGCCCGACGGCGCCTGGGAGGTCGTGCAGGCCAAGGACTACCCGCTGTTCCGCACCCCCTGAGGCCGGCCGCCCCGGCATTGCCGCCCCGGTGTCGTCACATTCGCGTGGCCGATTGGGAATCCCTCCGAGGCTGGACCGTTAGAGAGGCATGTCGAAGCGTCCCCTGATCCTGGCCGCCCTGCTGGCCGGCGCCGCCGCCGCGGCCCTGTTCGTCTCGCTGGGTACCGGCGGGCCGGAGCCCCAGCCCGTGCCCGTGGCGCAGCCCGCGGCACCCGAGCCTCCGCCGCCCCCGCCGCCCGTCGCCGTGGAGGTCGCCGGCGGCGAGGCCGGCCTGATCGCCGTGGCCCCGGAGGAGAAGCGCACCCTGCCCGAGGAGGCGGTGCGCCGCTTGGTCGCCCATGCCGAGGAGACCGGCACCGAGGCGCTGCTGGTCTGGCACCTGGGCGCCCTGCAACTGGAGCATTACGGCCAGGGAAGGCGGGCGTCCGACCTGCTGGACGGGCGCGGGCTGCAGGCCGGCATCCTGTCGCTGCTGGCGGGCAAGGCGCTGGGCGACGGGCTGATCGGCGCGCTGGACGAGCCGCTCCACGTCCGCTTCCCCGAATGGGCCGGCGACGGCCGCGGCCGGGTCACGGTGCGCCAGCTGCTGGTCGGCACCAGCGGGCTGGAGGCGTCGGGCGACCCGCGCGCGGACGCCGCCGCCTGGGCCCTGTCGGCGAAGCTGGCGGTGGAGCCCGGATCGCGCTTCGCGCCGTCGGACCTGGAGGCGCAGCTCCTGTCGATGCTGCTGGCGCGCGCCTCCGGCAAGTCCTACCCGGCCTACCTGTCGGAGTCGCTGTGGGCGCCGCTGGGCGCGCGGCCGGCGGAGCTGGCGCTGGACGGCACGGGGAAGACCGCGCTCGGCTGGTGCTGCTTCAAGGCCATCGCCCGCGACTGGCTGCGGCTGGGGCTGCTGCTGAAGGACGGCGGCGCCGCGGCGGGCCGGCCCGTCGTGCCGACCCCCTGGGTCGACAATATCCAGAAGCCCACCCTGTTCGCCCGCAACCAGGGCCTGCGGGTGCTGATCGCCTGGCCCTACGAGAAGGACGGGCAGGTCCGGGCGTCGGAGCCCTTCGTCGATCCCGACACGGTGTTCATCGCCGGGGCCGGCGGCCAGCGCATCTACGTGTCGGAAGCGGCCGACCTGGTGATCCTGCGGCTCGGCCGCGAGGTCGCGGGCTGGGACGATTCGCGGCTGCCGAACATGGTCGCCCGGGCCATCCAGCGCCCCAAGGAGCGGCCGCGGATCAAGCCTGTGGGGCAGGGGGTGGAGCTGCCGCCCATCACCAAGCCGCCGAAGATGCCCGTGGTGGAGACGGTGCCGCTGGACCCGCCGGCGCCCGCCCCGGCCGGCAACTGAGGCCGCAGCCCGGGCGCGGACAGGAATCCGAACGCAGAACGGCGGCCCCCGGGACAGGGGCCGCCGTCGCGTGCGCCGATACACGTCAGCCGGTGCCGCGCCCGGGGGAGCCCCGGGCGCCGCCGCTCACTTCGACTTGAAGGCGCGGAGCTGCTTGTTGAAGTCGGAGGCGAGCTTTTCCATCTGCTCGACCGCGTCGTTGTACTTCTTGGTCCAGGCGCCGCCCGGCTTACCCTTGCCCTCGAACTCGAGGCAGCTGAGGTATTCCTGGGTCTCCGCCATGAACTTCTTCACGGCGCCGCTGGTCTCGGTCATCTGCGCCTCGGTGGCGCTGGCGCCCTCGGGAACGGCGGGCGGGTCACCGAGCGCACAGTCCGCGCGGGCGACGCCGGCGGCTCCCACGCCGAGCACCACGACGGCAATCGCAGTCAACCTCTTCATCTGATCCTTGCCTCCTTCGACGACCCCGACCTGGCCGGCATCGCCGGCCCGCGCGGCGTTCCCTCTCCTGGGGACGCTGCCGCGCAATGGACTAAGAATTCCTTAACCGCTTCCCCTTGCGGGGCTTGCCTTTACAAGGGTTTAGTCTGCACCGGGAAACCGGCTCCCGTGGTGTGACATCCCCTTTCGAGCAACATTAATTTCTTTACAATAAGGGGAATAGGTATGCGAAAGTGCGGGTTAAGGACAAGGGCGAAAAGCGCCTAGGCGACTGTGCCGACGCTCGGGTTACAGAGTAATCCGTCGGGGATACCGGTCGCCGGGTGCAATCGACCCATTCTGGGCGACGGGCTTTTCCAGGCCGACCGGCGTGCCGGCGGCAGGCCGTTCTGGAAAGGGAAACGAGGGCGGACGATGTCATACAGCAGCTTTGGCTTGGGCGAGCGTTTGAAGGGTCTGTTCGAGAAGACCGACGACCAGCGCAGCTGGTGGACGATCGGGCGGAAGATCTCCCTCGCGATCGCCATCCCGATCGTGATCGGCCTCGGCATCGTCATCGCGCTCAGCGCCACCGACATGAAGGCGTCCATGCTGGCGCAGTCGGTCCAGGCGCAGCAGCAGGTGACCGAGATGATGGCCGCGCAGATGAGCGCCGCCGTCCGCTTCAAGCAGCAGGCCGCCATCGCCGACAGCTACGCCGAGCTGGCCGGCGCCAAGGGCACCGACCTCGCCAGCCTGCGCGTCACCGACGCCGACGGCGAGGTGCTGGACGAGTACGCCTCCAAGACCGTCCCCGCCTTCAACTTCGAGAAGGCCAAGGTCGCCAAGACCGTGGCCGAGACGACCAAGCTCGACCAGGGCGACCACCTGGTGGTCTCGGTGCCGGTCCGCGCCGGCGCCAACAAGGACCAGGTCGGCACGCTGGTCGTCGCCTGGAGCCGCCAGAACCTCAGCTCCGCCATCTCCAGCGCGGTGACCGCCAACCTGATGGTGGCCGTCGTCATCGTCGCCGCCCTGATCGGCCTGCTGGTCTTCCTGCTGCACCGCCTCATCAGCGCGCCGCTGGGCAACCTGCAGCAGGCCATGGGCAAGCTGGCCGGCGGCGACCTGAAGGTGGAGGTCACCGGCACCGACCGCGGCGACGAGGTCGGCGCCATGGCCCAGTCGGTCCAGGTCTTCAAGGACAACGCGCTGGAGGTCGAGCGCCTGAAGAAGGTGCAGGAGGAGGCCGAGCGGCAGGCGGCGGAGGAGAAGCGCCAGTCCATGCAGAAGCTCGCCGACGACTTCGAGTTCTCGGTGAAGGGCGTGGTGGCCGAGCTGTCCAGTGCCGCCAACCGCGTGCACTACACGGCCGAGAACCTCTCCAACTCGGCGGAGCAGAGCCGCACCCAGGCGACCGCCGTGGCGGCCGCCACCCAGCAGGCCTCGGCCAACGTGCAGTCGGTGGCGAGCGCCACCGAGGAGCTGGCCGGCTCGCTGGCGGAGATCTCCAACCAGGTCAACACCTCGGCCCGCATCGCGAAGGCCGCCGCCGCCACCGCGGAGAAGACCAACGACACGGTGCAGTCGCTGGCCCAGCGCGCCCAGTCGATCGGCGACGTGGTGAAGCTGATCTCCGACATCGCCAGCCAGACCAACCTGCTGGCCCTGAACGCCACCATCGAGGCGGCGCGCGCCGGCGAGGCGGGCAAGGGCTTCGCGGTCGTGGCGTCGGAGGTGAAGAGCCTCGCCAACCAGACCGCCAAGGCGACCGAGGAGATCTCGGCCCAGATCTCCACCATGCAGGACGCCACCCGCGACGCGGTGGAGGCGATCATGACCATCAGCAAGACCATCGCCGAGATCAACGACATCTCCGACATGGTCGCCGGTGCCGTGGAGGAGCAGGACGCCGCCACCAAGGAGATCGCCCGCAACGTGCAGCAGGCCTCGATGGGCACGATGGAGGTCAGCCGCAACATCGGCGCGCTGGAGGCCTCGGCGACCGAGACCGGCCAGTCCGCGGGTGAGATGCTGAACGCCTCGCGCAACCTGTCCAAGCAGTCAGAGGCCCTGTCCACCCAGGTGGAGCGCTTCCTGGCCCAGGTCCGCGCCGGCTGATCCCGGGGCTCCCGGCCTCCGCGGCCGGACGCGCGAACGGAAAAACCCCCGCGGGAGCGATCCCGCGGGGGTTTTGCTTTGTCCGGCCCGGCGTCACCCGCCCAGGTGAGCCTTCAGGAACTTCTCCCAGGCCGACAGGATGCGGACCATCTGGTCGGTGCTGCGGGGGCCGTGGTCCATCCCCTCGATCTCGACATACTCGTACGTCCTTCCCGTCCGGCC
>DASPKT010000076.1:0-11200 GCA_035627915.1 Azospirillaceae bacterium | reverse complement strand
AAGACGCCGTTGGCGTGCTCGCCCGTCCGCTCGGGCGCGTTCTCCAGCACGATGACCGCCGTCTCGGTCGGAACGTGCAGGCGGACGATGGTCTCGTAACCGGGACAGGAGCCGCCGTGGCCGACGTAGGTCTGGGTCCCGACCCGACCGATCGAGAACCCCAGGCCCCAGCTGGTCTGCCAGTCGGGGTCCATGAACTGCACCCGCTGCATCTCGCGCAGGGTCGAGGCCTTCAGCACCTCGGGTTTCTCGGTGCGCAACAGCCGGAACTGCCAGGCGGCGAAGCGGCCGAGATCCTCCACGTTGGACGTGAATCCGGCGGCCGGGGCGATCCCGCGGGTGTCGAACGGCGGCAGCAGGTCACGCGAGCCGTCACGCTTCCTCGCGCCCCAGCCCACGGCCAGTTGCTTGCCGAGGAGGTCCTTCGGCAGGACCGTCCGGGTGTCCTTCATGCCCAGCGGATCGAGGATGCGCGCCTGGACATAGCGTGCGTAGGGCTCGCCGGACGCCGCCTCCACCGTCTCGCCCACCAGGGTGATGCCGAGATTGGAGTACTGGAAGTACCGGGACGCCGGATAGAGCGGGGCCTGCTGAGCCATCCGCGCCCGCAGTTCCTCCCGCGTCGGGAAGGGGTTCTTGGGGTCGGTCCAGTACGGGAAGTCCGACTCGCGCGGCAGGCCGGCGGAGTGGGTGAGCGCGCCGCGCAGGGTCACCGGCCCGCTGTCGCCGGTCCCCGGCTTCAGCGTCGCCCAGGGCAGGTAGGTGGCCACCGGCTCGTCCAGCCGCACCTTGCCCGCCTCCCATTGCTGCATCAGCGCGATGGAGGTGAAGAGCTTGGAGATCGAGCAGATGGAGTAGATGGTCTTCGGCGTCGCCGGGACCTTGCCCGCGGCGTCGAGGGTCCCGTAGCCCTTGGCCCAGACCAGCTCGTCGCCGACGACCACGCCGGCCGAGAGGGCCGGGATCCTCTCGTAGTCCCGCACCGAGGCGAGCCAGCCGTCGACCACCCGAAGCGCCTCGGCCCGGGCGGCGCGCTTTGCGGCGTCGGAGGTCGCAGTTTGGGCGTAGGCCGGTGCGCTCGCCACCGATACGGCCGAGGCGCCCGCCAACAGCCACGCCACCGCCTTCCTGAACGCCATTGAAACGCCTCCCACGCCGGCGCCATTTCCAACGGAGCGTGGCTGTGACACACTTCACGAAGCCGTGAATGAGGTGTCGGATGAAGCTCCTGATCTTCATCGCAGCTGGGGCCGGCCTACTGGTCGGCGGTTGCGAGAAGGCCGCCGATGGCGTGCTGCCGGCGAGCTCGGCTAAGGGCCGCTACGCCGGCATCGGCCACTATGCGCCGGGCCCGCTGTGGGCCCAGGTCACCCGCTCCGCGCCGAAGAACGCTGCGGCCGCCCGGCTGGACGACGACGAGCAGATCATCGTGGTCCTCGACACCCACAGCGGCGAGGTTCGTCAGTGTGGCAACCTCAGCGGTCACTGCATCAGTCTGAACCCGTGGAGCCGATCGCTCGGCGCGGACCAGCAGGCGCCTCTCCCGCTCGCCAAACATGCGTCCGAGCTCGATGCCGAAGCGGCTGAACCTGTTGGGCGTTAGGCCCAATGCAGTCGCCGGACTGAATCCCCTGCGCTCATCCCAGGCCTTCGCCGGGATGAGCGGCGCCGAAGATGCAGATCCTAGTCGCCTGCCAGCTGCCGCCAGCCGATGGCCCGCACGCGCGTGGGCCCTACGGTCGCCGCCAGCGGCGCGCGGACGAACATCCCCGCGAAGGCGGTGTCCCGCACGTTCAGCCCGCCCGCGTAGGCGCCGAAGGCCGGCAGGATCGCCCGCTCCCCATCCGTGACGAAGCAGCGCCGCCGTACCGAGCCGCGGGGCGCGCGCACCAGGGCGGCCGGGTGCAGGTGGCCGGCGACCTCCCCTGGGCGCGGGCCGGCCAGCGGCTCATGGCGCAGGGTGAGGCCAGCCAGGGTCAACTCGTCCGCGGTCTCGCCGGGCAGCCGCTGCGGTCCGTCGGCGTCATGGTTGCCGATCACCCAGATCAGCCGCCGCCCCGCCGCCAGCCCGCGAAGCTGCTCGGCATCCTCGCGCGCCAGCCGCGCCTCGGACTTGCGGTCATGGAAGGTGTCGCCCAGCAGGACCACGGCCGCCGGCTCCAGGACGGCCACCTCGGCCGCCAGCCGCTTCAGCGTCTCGCGGGTGTCGTAGGGCGGCAGCATCTGGCCGCGAGCGGCGTAGCTCGAGCCCTTCTCCAGGTGCAGGTCGGCCACCATCAGCCAGCCCCGCTCCGGCCACCAGAGGGCACCGGACAGGTCCGCTTCCAGGCGGGCGCCGTTAAGGGTGAAGGGCAGGCGGTCCATCGAAGTCGGTCCAAGGCGGGTAAGGGTAGGGGCGGTTCGTGCCGGATCGGCCTCAACCGCACCCGGCGGCCGGCCGTTCCCCGGCCCGGCGGGCGGGGCTTGGATGGCTCCGGCGAGAACGGCTCAGGCAGGCAGGGTGAGGTTGCCGGCTTCGTCCAGCGCGAAGAACGGGTTCCAGGCGATCTCCCAATAGTGGCCGTCGGGGTCGGCGAACAGGCCGCTGTAGCCGCCCCAGAACTGCTCCGCCGCCGGGCGCAGCAGCCGCCCGCCGGCCGCCACCGCCTCCGCCAGGGCGGCGTCCACCGCCTCCCGGCTGGGCAGGTTCAGCGCCAGCATGGCCGAGCCGGGCCGCGCCTCGGCCGCGTGCTCCCCCAGCTCCTTCACCCAATGCTGCAGGGGATAGAGGGCCAGCGCCATGCCGCCCGCCTGGAAGAAGGCGATGTTCCCGTTCCCGGCGGAGGATTCGCGCCAGCCCAGCCGGCCGTAGAAGGCACGGGCGCGGGGCAGGTCCTCCACGCCCAGGGTGATCAGGCTGATGCGCTGGTCCATGCCGCTCCTCCGATGCAGAGTGAGGCGAACATAACGCGAACCGGGGCGGGGTGCCAGGGGGTGGTGAGGGCTTGGCAGCGGGGGCGGGGTGCGGGCTTCGACAGGCTCAGCCTGAGGGGCGTTTCGCTGCTCCGGCGGTAAGGCAGCGGCGGCGGTGTGCGGCCTTCGACAGGCTCAGGCTGAGGATCGTTGAGATGCTCCCCTGGAAGGGGCTGCTCCTCTGGACGCCTGGCCTGGCATCCCCCCCTTCCTCATGCAGAGCTTGTCGAAGCACGCACTCCCTCCCAGCCGCGCCCCAAGGTCCGCACCCCTCAGTACGTCAGCGAGGCCGCGTTGATGATGCCGGTGGTGATCGACAGGCCGGCGACCAGGATGCCATAGCTGACCTTGTCCGCCTCGATCCCCTGGCGCAGGTCTCCCATAAGCCGGCCGGCCAGCAGGAAGGCCGCGGACTGCCCGACCAGGGCGATGACGCTCCACAGGATCAGGTCCAGCACGTAGGTGGTGGCGGACGCGATGCTGGCGAGCGGCAGGGCGAATCCGATCAGAACGCCGGTGAAGCCCACCGCCGCGGCGTTGTTGCCCTGGCGGATCAGCTGGATCTCCCTGTAGGGCGTGATCCACAGGTACAGCGCCACGAACGCCGCCATCAGCAGGCCCAGCGACAGGACATAGGTCAGGTAGGCCGGCAGGTTGGCGAGGCTGTAGGTCAGAAGCGATTCCATCGGGTCCGGGCTCCGGGGTGCGGCATGGGCCGGCCCCGAGGGTCGCACGGCGGGGCCCCAAGTCAAGCGGGGGCAGCCCCCGCCGGGCCCGCGCGGCGAAAAGGCCGGGCGACAGGTTCCGAACTGCCACAGCCGGGGCGACGGCTACAGCGGCAGGCTGGCCTGCCCGTCGTCGCGGCCGGGCGGGGGCGGGGCCAGTTCCGGCATGGCCTCGCGCACCAGGTCCTCGGTCGCTTCCGCCAGCAGCGCGTCGGTGGCGCTGCCGTAGACCTGGACGCGGCCGATCTCCGCCACCACGGGCATGGCGAGCGGCGACATGCGGTCGAGTGCCCGGTGGCGGATGCGGCCCCGCACCCGCGCCAGCAGGTCGGCCAGCCGGCGCACGTCGGTGAAGCCGGCTGCGGCGTCGGCGCGGGTGGCGCGCAGCAGCAGGTGGCCGGGGTCGTGCCGGCGCAGCACGTCGTAGATGAGGTCGGCGCTGAAGGTGACCTGCCGCCCGGTCTTCTCCAGCCCTGGGTGCCGCCGCTCGATCAGCCCGGCGATGATGGCGACGTTGCGGAAGGTGCGGCGGAGCACGCTCGACTCGTCCATCCACGCCTCCAGATCGTCGCCCAGCATGTCCTGGTCGAACAGCGCGTCGACGTCGCGCACCGGCTCCAGCGACCAGGCCGCCAGCACGTAGTCGGTGGCGACGAAGCCCAGCGGCGACAGCCCCGCCCGCTCCATCCGCCGGGTCAGCAGCATGCCCAGCGTCTGGTGCGCGTTGCGCCCCTCGAAGCAGTAGGCGACCAGGTACTCCTTGCCGTGGCGGGGAAAGGTCTCCACCAGCAGCCCGTCGCGGTCGGGCAGGACGGAGCGCCAGCGCTGCAGCTTCAGCCATTCCCGCACCGGCTCCGGCAGGTCCTCCCAATGGCCGGGGTCGGCCAGCATGGCGCGCACCCGGTCGGCCAGGTGCGAGGAGAGCGGCAGCCGCCCGCCGGCATAGGCCGGCACCTTGGGCGTGCCGTCGCCGCCCTTGGCGACGATGGCGGCGTTGTCGCGGATGCCGAGGAACTTCAGCAGCTGGCCCGCGAACAGGAAGGTGTCGCCGGGCACGAGGCCCTGGATGAAGTACTCCTCCACCTCGCCCAGGGTCTGGCCGCGGTTCATGCGGACCTTGAGGGTCGCCTCCTCCACGATGGTGCCGACATTCATGCGGAACTGGCGCGACACCACCGGCCCGGCGACGGTCCATCGGCCCTCCTCGTCCTGTTTCAGGCGCTTGAAGCGGTCGTAGCTGCCGAGCGCGTAGCCCCCCGTGGCGGCGAAGTCGATGACGTCATCGAACTCGTCGCGCGACAGGCCGGCGTAGGGGGCGGCCGTCACCACCTCGGCATAGAGCCGGTCGGCGTCGAACGGGCCGGAGCAGGCGACGCCCACCACGTGCTGGGCCAGCACGTCCAGGGCGCCCGGGCGCGGCCGGTCGCCGTCCAGCGTGCCCTCGGCGATGGCCTCCAGGGCTGCGCGGCACTCCAGCACCTCGAACCGGTTGGCGGGCACCAGCAGCGCGCGCGACGGCTCGTCCAGCCGGTGGTTGGCGCGGCCGATGCGCTGCAGCAGCCGGCTCACCCCCTTGGGTGCCCCCACCTGCACCACCAGGTCCACCGACGCCCAGTCGATGCCGAGGTCGAGCGAGCTGGTGGCGACGACGGCGCGCAGGCGGCCTTCCGCCATCGCCGCCTCGATGCGCCGGCGCTGCTCCACCGCCAGGCTGCCATGGTGCAGCCCGATGGGCAGGTTGTCGTCGTTCAGCCGCCACAGCTCCTGGAACACGATCTCCGCCTGGGCGCGGGTGTTCACGAACACCAGCGTCGTGCCGTTGCGGCGGATGCGCTCGTACACCTCCCTCAGCGCGTGGGTCGCCATGTGGCCGGCCCAGGGCAGGTAGGCCTCGGTCGCCAGGATCTCCACCTCCG
The DNA here is from genome assembly GCA_035627915.1 of Azospirillaceae bacterium. GTDB lineage: Bacteria > Pseudomonadota > Alphaproteobacteria > Azospirillales > Azospirillaceae > DASPKT01. The sequence goes on along the minus strand of DASPKT010000076.1, from coordinate 5,607 downwards.
CCCGGGCGCCGCCGCGGCCCGTGACGGTGCGCACGGCCGGGTCGTCCGCCCGGGCCTCCGGCGACAGGAAGGCGCGCAGCGTGTCGGGATAGGCCACCGTGGCGGACAGTCCGACCCGGCGCACGCCGGGCGCCAGCGCGTGCAGCCGCGCCAGCAGCAGGGCCAGCTGGTCGCCGCGCTTGGTGCCGGCCAGCGCGTGCAGCTCGTCCACGATGACGCAGCGCAGGGCCCGGAAGATGTCGCCCGCGTCCTTGTAGGACAGCAGCAGCGCCAAGCTCTCCACCGTCGTCATCAGCACCTGCGGCGGGTGCTCGCGCTGGCGGCGGCGCTTGGCCTCCGGCGTGTCGCCGGTGCGGGTCTCGGTGCGGATGGGCAGGCGCAGCTCGGCGACCGGGATCTCCAGGTTGCGGCGCACGTCCACCGCCAGCGCCTTCAAGGGCGAGATGTAGAGCGTGTGCAGCCCCTCGCGCGGGCGCTCCGACAGCTCGATCAGGCTGGGCAGGAAGCCCGCCAGCGTCTTGCCGCCGCCGGTGGGGGCGACCAGCAGCGCGTGGGCGCCGTCGCGCGCGGCCCGCACCATCTCCAGCTGGTGGGCGTGCGGCGCCCAGCCGCGCGACCGGAACCAGCCGGCGATGGCGGGGGGCAGCGTCTCTTCGTCGTCGAGGGGCGGGACAGCGCTCATGGTTCCGGGATATATGAACCCGAAAGGGTGTCAGGCAAACGGGGCGGATGATGGCGGGTCTGGGCGATCTGTTGAAGAGCGTGGTGGCGGGCGACGCGGAGGCGGCGCTGGCCCTGGTCCGGACCCAGCCGGAGCTGCTGGACGCGCAAGGGCCGAACGGCGCCACCGCCATCCTCACCGCCGTCTACTACCGCCAGGACGCGGTGGCGAAGGCGCTGGCCGCGGCCAAGCCGGCCATGACCCTGTTCGAGGCCTGCGCCGTCGGCGACCGCGCCCGCGTCGCCGCCATCCTGGACGCGGAGCCCGGTTCCATCGGGTCCTACGCGCCCGACGGCTTCTTCCCCCTGGGCCTCGCCTGCTATTTCGGCCGTGCCGAGCTGGTGGACCTGCTGCTGGCCCGGGGCGCCGATCCCGACCAGGCCGCCAGCAACCCGACCCAGGTGCGCCCGCTGCACGCCGGCACCGCCGGCCGCAACGTCGGCATCGTGCGCGCGCTCCTGGCCCACGGGGCCAACCCCAACGTCCGCCAGCAGCGCGGCTTCACGCCGCTCCAGGCCGCCGTGCAGCACGCCCAGGCCGAGATGGTGGAGCTGCTGCTGGAGCACGGCGCCGACCCCACGCTGGGCAGCGACGACGGGCAGACGCCGCTGTCGATGGCGGAGGCATCGGGCGACCGCAAGCTGCTGGCGCTGCTGAAGGCGGCGGCGGCCAAGGCGGCGGCGCGGCCCTTCGGCCTGATCTGCGCCATCCCCGAGGAGATCGGGCACTTCGGCGCCCACTTCCAGGAGGTGGAGACCCGCGTCATCGGCGGATTCACCTTCCGCCGCGGCCTGCTGGACGGGCGCCCCGCCGTCATGGTCGAGGCCGGCATCGGCAAGGTCAACGCCGCCACCGTGGCGACCCTGCTGCTGGAGCGGTTCGAGTGCCGGCTGCTGCTGTTCTCCGGCGTCGCCGGCGGCGTCGACCCGGCGCTGAAGGTGGGCGACGTGGTGGTGGGCACGCGGCTGGTGCAGCACGACTACGGCGCCATGGTCTCGGGCCGCATGAAGACCTACCAGCCGGGCGCCGTGCCGCTGCCGGGCTTCGACGACAGCCACGGCTACCCGCTCGACGGCGGGCTGGAGGCCAAGGCGCGGGCGGCGCTGAAGGGGCTGGAGCTGCCGGAGCTGCCGGCCGAGGCGACAGGCGGGGAGGCGCGCCGCCCCGCCATCCATTTCGGCACCATCCTGACCGGCGACCAGTTCCTGAACTGCGAGGCCACCCGCCAGCGCCTGTTCCAGGAGTTCGGCGCCCAGGCGGTGGAGATGGAGGGTGCGGCGGTGGCCCAGGTGGCGGCGCGCTTCAAGGTGCCGTGCCTGGTGGTGCGCTCGCTCAGCGACCTCGCCGGGGCGGAGAGTCACATGGACTTCCCCGCCTTCTGCCACGCCGCGGCGGCGGGGGCGGCGCAGCTGCTGCGCAAGCTGGCCGCGGCGGTGTAAGGGGCGGCGTGACGGGCGGGCCGGGTCAGCGGTCCCGGCCGAACATGCCCTTCTCCACCCAGACGGAGACCTTGCCGGGCGCGGTGCGGAACTCCGCCCAGTCGCTGTCGGGCGGCGTGCAGACGCGGTCCGGCACGGCGCCCAGCATGTCCTGGAAGCACTTGCTGCGGCCCCAGCGGCCCATCTTCATCCACAAGGCCGTCGGCGCCGACGCCCCGGCATTGTCGCTGACCACGACGGCCACGCCGTGCCGGTGCGCGTCCGTCCCCTCGCGGGTGAAGCCGACCAGGTCGCCGTTGCCGAAATAGTCGCGCTGGGCCCCGTGGGCATGGTGGCGCCGGGCCCGCATCAGCGTGTCGAGCGTGTCCTTGAAAGAGGTCATCACCACGTCGCGGCCGCGGTCGCTGTAGCTGGCTCCGTAATAGTCGCCGTGGAAGACCAGGGGGTACCCGCCCTCGCGCAGCAGGACCAGGGCGTAGGCGGCCGGCTTGAACCAGTCGCGCACGGGCGACTCCAGCGCCTGCAGCGGCTGGGTGTCGTGGTTGTCGACGAAGGTGACGGCTTGGTCGGGCCGCCGCGCCACCAGCGTGCCCTCGAACAGCCGGTTCAGCGGGTAGGCGCCCGTGCCCATCGTGTCGGAGGCGTCGCGCAGCCGGTAGTGCAGGGCCACGTCCAGGGCCGACGCCCGGACCTTGCCCTCGTTCACCTTGTCCAGCCACGCCTCCAGCCGGGCGACGTCGCCGCTCCAGTACTCGCCCACCGCGAAGGCGTCCGCCTTGCCCGGCACCGCGGCGCGGACATGGTCCAGCCAGTCCCGCATGAAGCTGCTGTCGATGTGCTTGACCGCGTCCAGGCGCCAGCCGTCCACGTCGGTGGTGGCGGTGTACCAGGCGCCCCATTCGTTCATCTGGGTGCGCACCGCCAGGTTCTGGAAGTCCAGGTCGGCGCCCAGCAGGTAGTCGTAGTTGCCGTTCTCCGAATCGACGCCCTGGTCCCAGCCCTTGAAGGCGAAGCGGTAGACGCGGCCGTTGCGGTCCACCCCGTCGAAATGGCTCCAGTTCCAGGTGAAGGCCGAATAGGCCCCGGCGCGGCCGGGGAAGGTGAAGCGGGTGTGCGCGTCCAGCGTGGTGGAGGTGCCGCGCGTCTCGTTCCGGTTGGACCCGTTCACCTCGACCGCCATCACCGGCTCGGTCGCGTCGGCGCCCAACAGGTGGTTCATCACCACGTCGGCATAGACCCTCACACCCTGCGCGTGGGCGCCGCGGATGAGGTCCAGGTACTCGTCCCGGGTCCCGTACTTGGTGCGCACGGTGCCCTTCTGCTGGAACTCGCCCAGGTCGTAATGGTCGTAGACGCCGTAGCCCACGTCCGCCGCCCCACCCAGCCCCTTGTAGGCCGGCGGCAGCCACAGCGCCGTGACGCCCGCCGCGGCGAGGTCCGGCAGCGACGTCCTCAGCCGGTTCCAGTGGCCGCCATCGGCCGGCAGGTACCATTCGAAGGCCTGGAAGATGACCCCGTTCGGGTCGGCGGCCGGGCCGCCCGCGCGGACGGGCGGGGCTGCGGCGGCGATCGCCGCGGCCAGCAGCCCGGCCGGCAGGCGCCGTCGCCCGGCAGGTTTGCGGTCCATGGCGCCATCCCCCTTCCGATACGGACCCGACCATATTCCCGCCACGGTCCCGCTGTACAGGGCGCGGGATCGGATCGCCGCCTCGCGCGTTGTGGTCACCGAGTCGAACCGGAGGGAATCCATGGTCAGTCTGCGCGCCGCCGTCGCGGGCCTCGTCATCCTCACCGGCGCCGCGCTGGCGCCCGCGGCCGGGGCCGTGGAGCTCAGGGGCGGCGTGCTGCGCCAGGACTTCGACGACCTCTGGTCCGCCGGGCAGGAGTTCGAGCAGGGCTGGGCGCTGAACGCGGAGCTGGGGCTGGACCCGATCATCGACCTCGGCCTCGTCGACCTCTCCCCCTTCCTCGGCGGCACCTGGACCCCCGGCAGCGAGGTGGACAAGGTCTATGCCGGCCTGGGGCTGGAGCTGGGCGGCGGGCCGCTGTTCTTCCGCGTCGGGCTGGGGGCGGCGCTGCACAACGGCGACAGCAACGACCCCAAGGACTACGGCCGCCGCCGCCAGTTCGGCTCCGACGTGCTGTTCCACATCCCGGTCGAGGCCGGCATCGGCCTCGTCCCCGGTGTCCGCCTCAGCCTCTACTTCGACCACATGTCGAACGGCAACCTGGACGACATCAACCCCGGCATGGACACGCTGGGCGTCAGGCTCGGCGTGGGGTTCTGAGGGGGGCGCCTTGTCAGCACTTCCTTTCTCCGTCATTCCCGCGGAGGCGGGAATCCAGGCATTCAGCCGGCAAACGACCCGAAGGGAGGCGCCAACGGCAACGTGGGCGCCCATTCCCCGGGGACCGTCGCACGCTCGTTACCTGGATGCCCGCCTCCGCGGGCATGACGGGGACAAGGGAGAAAGGAGAGGGGACCGCCCCCCTCACCCCACCACCATCGCCGCCAGCGTCGCCACCAGGTCGGCCTCGGCGGGGGGCTTGTCCCAGCGGATGCGGTGGACGCGGGGGAAGCGCATGGCGAGGCCGCTCTTGTGGCGGGTGGAGGGGTGGACGCTGTCGAAGGCGATCTCCAGCACCAACCCGGCCGACACCTCGCGCACCGGGCCGTAGCGCCGCACCGTGTTGTTGCGCACCCAGCGGTCCAGCCGCCCCAGCTCCTCGTCGGTGAAGCCGGAATAGGCCTTGCCCACGGGCACCAGCTGGCCGCCCGCGGCCGGGTCGGCGGTCCAGCAGCCGAAGGTGTAGTCGGAATAGTAGCTGGACCGCTTGCCGTGGCCGCGCTGGGCGTACATCAGCACCGTGTCCACGGTCAGCGCGCCGCGCTTCCACTTGAACCACGGGCCCTTGGGCCGGCCGGCGGTGTAGGGGCTGTCGGCGCGCTTCAGCATCAGCCCCTCGATGGCGGCCTCGCGCGCGCCGGCGCGGATTTCCGCCAGCTCCTCCCACGAAGCGAAGGGCACCAGGGGGGAGAGGTCCATGGCGGCCGGCCGCACCCGCCGGTACCAGTCCTCCAGCCGCCGCCGGCGCTCCAGGAAGGGCAGGGGGCGCAGGTCCTCCCCCGCCTCGACCAGGATGTCGTAGAGGCGGACGTGGGCCGGGTATTCCGCCAGCATCCGCGCCGTCGGCTGCTTGCGGTTGAGGCGCTGCTGCAGGTCGTTGAAGGGGCGCACCTCGTTCCCGCGCACGACCAGCAGCTCGCCGTCCAGCACGGCGTCGAAGGAGAGGCGCTCCACCAGGTCGGGGAACGCGCCGCCGACGTCGTCGCCGGTGCGGGAATAGAGCCGGCCGGGCCCGGCCGTGCTGCCGGCGACCTGCACGCGGATGCCGTCCCACTTCCATTCCGCCCGGTAGTCCGCGGGGTCCAGCCCCGCCAGCTCC
>DASPKT010000075.1:0-3272 GCA_035627915.1 Azospirillaceae bacterium | reverse complement strand
TCAGGCCGGAGAGGTAGGTCTCCAGCCGCTGGGCGATCAGGCTGACGATGGGAAAGCCGAAGGAGGCGCCGCTGCCGCGCATGCTGTGCGCCTCGCGCCGGATCTCCAGGAGCCCGTCGGCGGCCTTCATGCGGCCGAGCGCGATGGCCTTCAGCGTCTCGTACACGCCGCCCAGTCGGTCCTGGATGTCGTCCCGGAACTCCAGCTTCAGCTGTTCGATCAGATCGTCGTAGTCACCGACCTCGGCCATTCCTTCCCCCCGTCGATTGCAGGCATTGTGCCTGCCGCCGCGGGGGATAGGCAAGGGCGGCAGGGGCGGAACCGCCCTGCCGCGGCCCCGGCCCCTCAGCCGAGCCGGCCGGACAGCTCCTCGAACCAGCGCAGCGTGTCGGCGACCTGGGCGATGTCGTGGTCCAGCCAGTCGGCGAGGTGCCCCGGCTCGCCCGTCGAGGCGTCGCGCAGGTCCTTCAGCCGGGCCAGCTCGGTGGCGTAGAGGTCGGCCAGCACGGCGGCCTGCTCCCGCCGCTCCCCCGGCTCCAGCAGGTGCAGGAAGCGCAGCTTGAGGGCCACCACCAGCTTGTTCAGCGGGTCGGAGGAGGGGGAGCGGATGTTGGCGCGCAGCAGCGTCGCCAGCTCCTCCCGCCCGGCCGGGGTGACGGCCAGCAGGGCGTTGTCCGCCATGCCGGCGCCCTCCACCGCCTCCAGCAGCCCCTCCAGCCGCAGCATCTCGATCGAGGTCCCCATCAGGTCCAGGGAGGGGCCGACGACGCGGGCGGTGAAGTGGCGCACCGACGCGGCGAGGTCGGCGTAGCGCAGCGGCCCGTTCATCGCGGCGGTGCCGAGGGCGGCGAGGCGGACGGCCTCCTTGGGCATCAGCGAATTGTCGCGGTACATGGGGCGGGCCTCCGGTGCTCCGTCACTGGACCCGGAGGATAGGCCTCCGCGCGCCCGGAGTCCACCTCAGCTGCGAACCGCTCGCAGTGACAAGGGCGGGGCGGGGGGAGTAGCCCGGGCGGAACGGGCGGTGCGGCGCGGTGTTGTCCCGGTGACACCCGATCCGGGTCACGATGACGCCACTGGAGCCGCCCCATGAAGATGCTGCCGCTCGCCGCCGCCCTGCTGCTCTCCGTCGCCGCCCCGGCGCTGGCGCAGGAAGGCCAGAACCTCTCCGACACCAACCCGCAGAACGACACGCCCGTCAGCGACCAGCACAGCGGCCCGACCGGGGACCGGCTGGCGAAGCCCGCCGACCCCACCAAGAAGGCGCAGGGGCCGACGCAGCCCGCGGTCGACAGCGGCTCCACCGCCGCGGTCGGCAGCCGCCCGCGCACCGACGACGCGGAGGCGATGGACGACTCCATCCGCGGCACCTCCACCACCAAGGACGCCGCCGACGCCGACGACGGGAACGAGGGCGGCGAGGGGGCCCGCCAGCGCCCCGGCGGCGGGCAGCAGGGCTCCGCCACCCAGCCCGACAGCGTCGGCATGCGCGCCGACCGGGCGGAGCAGTCCGGCACCATCGGCAACGCGTCCGACAAGGAGGCGCCCGGCGCCGGCGGGGCCGCGGCGGAGAAGCCGGCGCAGTCCTACCGCGACAGCCTGGGCCCCAACGCCGGCGGCGCCACCGGCAAGGGTGCGGTCTACCTTGAGGAGCTGAAGGACTACACCGTCCACCTGAAGGACAAGCAGCAGTTCGGCAAGGTCGCCCGCGTCATCGTCGACCTGGAGACGGGCAAGCTGCAGTCGATGGAGGTCTCCACCGGCGGCCTCTTGGGCGTCGGCGACACCCGCTTCGCCGTGCCGTGGGAGAAGGTGGAGGGGGTGAACACCGGCACCAAGGAGCTGCGCGTCTCCGCCAGCTCCGCCGAGCTGAAGCCGCAGGACGAGGCTTTCGCCGAGCGGCGCTGAACGGGGCGCCGGGGGCGGCGCCGAGCGGAGAGAGGGAAGGGGGCGGGCGGCGTCAGGCCGCCCGCTTCAGCTCCAGCCGGCTCCACACGTCCAGCAGCGCGTCCACCAGCTGGGCCATGCGGGCGTCGTCGTGGAAGGGGGTGGGGGTCAGGCGCAGCCGCTCCGTCCCGCGGGGCACGGTCGGGTAGTTGATGGGCTGCACGTAGATGGCGTGGCGGTTCAGCAAATCGTCGCTGGCCTGTTTGCACAGGCGCGCGTCGCCGACCAGCAGCGGCACGATGTGGCTGACCGACGGCATCACGGGAAGCCCCGCCTCGCGCAGCAGGCGCTTCAGCGTCGCCGCCCGCTCCTGGTGCCGCTGGCGCAGCTCGTCGTGGGCCTTCAGGTGGCGCACGCTGGCGACCGCGCCGGCGGCCAGCACCGGCGCCAGCGAGGTGGTGAAGATGAAGCTGGAGGCGAAGCTGCGCACGCAGTCCACCAGCGCCGCCGAGCCGGCGATGTAGCCGCCCATCAGGCCGAACGCCTTGCCCAGCGTGCCCTCGACGATGGTCAGCCGGTGCATCAGCCCCTCGCGCTCGGCCACGCCGGCGCCGCGGTGGCCGTACATGCCGACGGCGTGCACCTCGTCCAGGTAGGTCATGGCGCCGTGCTTCTCCGCCACGTCGCAGATCTCCGCGATGGGCGCGATGTCGCCGTCCATGGAATAGACGCTCTCGAACGCCACCAGCTTCGGCGTGCCGGCCGGGTAGCGCGACAGCAGCTGGTCCAGGTGCTCCGGGTCGTTGTGGCGGAAGATGTTCTTCTCCGCCCCCGAATGCCGGATGCCCTCGATCATCGAGGCGTGGTTCAGCGCGTCGGAGACGACGACGCAGCCCGGCAGCAGCTTCGGCAGGGTGGAGAGCGTCGCCTCGTTGGAGATGTAGCCCGAGGTGAAGATGAGCGCCGCCTCCTTGCCGTGGAGGTCTGCCAGCTCGCGCTCCAGCTGGACATGGTAGTGGTTGGTGCCGGAGATGTTGCGGGTGCCGCCGGCGCCGGCACCGGTGCGCTCCAGCGCCTCGTGCATGGCCTGGAGCACCACGGGGTGCTGGCCCATGCCCAGATAGTCGTTGCTGCACCAGACGGTCACGTCGCGCGGCTCGGCGTCGGGCGAGGCGTAGTGGGCGGCGGTCGGGAACTCGCCGACGCGGCGCTGCAGGTCGGCGAAGATCCGATACCGGCCCTCGCGCTTCAGCCCGTCGATCTGGCCGCGGAAGATGCTTTCGTAATCCATGTGCCCCGTACCCCAGCCCTTCGATCCAGGCGGACCGGAAGTTTCACCCCGGTCAGGTCGAATGTCCACCCGTTCCGTCACCTGCATGGCAGGG
>DASPKT010000074.1:0-4084 GCA_035627915.1 Azospirillaceae bacterium | reverse complement strand
TCCATGCGACCTACGTGTTCCGACCTGCGTGTTCCGGCCGGGTCAGTGGCTCAGTTCCCGCATCGCCCCGTCCAGCCCCTCCAGCGTGAGGGGGAACATGCGGCCGCCCATCAGGCGGCGGATCAGCTCGATGCTCTGGGTCATCGGCCAGTAGCGCTCCGGCGTGGGGTTCAGCCAGACGGCGCGCGGCCAGGTCGCCAGCAGGCGCTGCATCCAGACCTGCCCCGCCTCCTCGTTCCAGTGCTCCACGCTGCCGCCGGGCTGCACGATCTCGTACGGGCTCATGCTGGCGTCGCCGACGAAGATCAGCTTGTAGTCGGACCCGTAGGTGTGCAGCACGTCCCAGGTCGGGATGCGCTCGGCGTGGCGGCGGCGGTTCTCCTTCCACAGCCCCTCGTAGGGGCAGTTGTGGAAATAGAAGTGCTCGAGGTGCTTGAACTCCGTCCGGGCGGCGGAGAACAGCTCCTCGCAGGCCCGGATGTGGTCGTCCATGGAGCCGCCGACGTCCAGGAACAGCAGCACCTTCACCGCGTTGTGCCGCTCCGGCACCAGCTTCAGGTCGAGGTAGCCGGCGTTGTTGGCGGTGGAGCGGATGGTGTCGGGCAGGTCCAGCACGTCGGCCGCGCCGGTGCGGGCGAACCTGCGCAGGCGGCGCAGCGCCACCTTGATGTTGCGGGTGCCGAGCTCGACCCGGTCGTCGAGGTCGCGGAACTCACGCTTGTCCCAGACCTTCACGGCGCGGCGGTGGCGGCTCTCGTGCTGGCCGATGCGCACGCCCTCGGGGTTGTAGCCGTAGGCGCCGAAGGGCGAGGTGCCGGCGGTGCCGATCCACTTGCTGCCGCCCTGGTGCCGCCCCTGCTGCTCGCGCAGCCGCTCGGCCAGGGTCTCCATCAGCTTGTCCCAGCCGCCCAGCGCCTTGATCTGCGCCTTCTCCTCCTCGGTCAGGTACTTCTCCGCGAGCTTGCGCAGCCATTCCTCGGGAATCTCGGCGGTGATTTCCTCCCCGGCCCCGCCCAGGGTCTCCAGCCCCTTGAAGACCTGACCGAAGACCTGGTCGAACCGGTCCAGGTTGCGCTCGTCCTTCACCAGGACGGTGCGGGAGAGATAGTAGAAATCCTCCACCCGGTAGCCGGCGACATGGGCCTGCATGGCCTCCATCAGCGCCAGGTACTCCTTCAGCGTGACGGGGACCTGGGCTCGGCGCAGCTCGTAGAAGAATCGGGTGAACATGGGCGGTTCCGGCGGCGTTGCGTCGCGACCTTAACAGATCGGGCGCCGGTCGTCACAAGGGCGGCGAGAGCGTCTGCAATGCCGCGCCGGCACGGACTGCCGTCCCCTCTCCCAAGGGGAGAGGGACAGGGTGAGGGGGTACGGGCCTGCGGAGCGGCGTTCCGAGGTCGATGACAGGCGCCTCATTCCGGGGCGTTCCATACCGCTGGATTCCGTTCATCCCACTCCGTCATTCCGGCGAAAGCCGGAATCCAGGAGCCGCTTGCCGTAGCGCCCTGGCGCCCCTGGACCCCGGCTTTCGCCGGGGTGACGGCCAAGTGATGGGAATATCCGATCGCGCAAGGGTTTCGCGTCTGGAAAACCCCGTGTCAGGCCACCGCCTCCCCCACCGGCCGGTCGGAGGCGGTGCCGCCGGCGCGGTGGGTCCAGACCGTCACCGGCTCGTCCCGGCCGCGCAGCTGCAGCGGCTCGATCCGCTCCAGCCCGGCGAGCGCGTCGGGGCCGGCGACGGCGACCGCCCAGGACGCCGCCTCGTCGCTGACGACGATGTCGGCGTCGAGGTCGCGGCAGAGCTTCTCCAGCCGGCTCGCCACGTTGACGGTGTCGCCCACCACGGTGAACTCGATCAGCCGGTCGCCGCCGATGTCGCCCATGACGACGGGGCCGTAGTGCACGCCGGTGGCGATGCGCAGCGGCTCCTTCCCCTCGGCGCGGCGGCGCACGTTCCAGTCCTCCATCGCCTCCACCATGGAGCGGGCGCAGGCCAGCGCCTGGGCGGCGTCGGCGGCGGACGGGCGCAGGATGCCGAAGGTCGCCATGACGCAGTCGCCGATGTATTTGTCCAGCGTCCCGCCATGGGCGAAGATCGCCCGCTCCATGCGCAGGCGGAATCCCCGCAGCAGCTCGATCACCTCGCCCGGCTCGGCCGCCTCGCAGAGGCGGGTGAAGCCCATCAGGTCGGCGAACAGCACCGCCACCGGCCGCGTCTGCGGCGCCGCCGGCATGGCGTCCTTGGAGGCCAGCCGGTCCACCATGTCGGGGGAGAAGTAGCGGGCCAGGTTGGCGCGCTCGCGCTCCACCGTGACCTGGTGGTCCACCAGCAGCTGGGCGCGCCGCACGCCGGCCGCCAGCGTCATCGACACCAGCAGCAGCAGCAGCACCTGGCTGAGCGCCCCGCCGACGTCCACGAAGCCGGGGTCGAGATAGACGGTCAGCAGCTCCTGCAGCGTGGTGTCGCCCAGGAACTGCAGGCTCTGCAGGCTGAAGGTGCCGGGCTGCGACAGGACCCAGAGCACGCAGGTGGTCCAGACGACGGACGCGCAGGCCCCGCTCCACACCACCAACCCCGGCATCTGCGCCAGCACCGAACCGGCGATGAACAGGAAGAAGACGGAGAACCAGACGGAGCGGAGGTGGATGGCCGGCGGCAGCAGCTCGCCCCCCACCGTGGCGCCGGCGACCAGCGCCGCGCCCACCATGGCATGGTCCAGCAGGACCAGGGCGTACAGCATCCACGGCCGGTACCAGGGCCGGCCGCTCAGCCAGTACATGGCGACGCCGTTGCCGGCCAGGAGCGCGATGACGGCGTAGACCGTCGTGTTCTCCCAGGTCGGGTCCAGCCACAGCGCCCAGGCGGCGATGATCCCCAGCGCCAGCAGGCGGGCCTGGGTGGAGATGCGGATGCCGAAGCGCTTCTCCCTGAGGAAGGCGGCGGCGATGCGGTCGACCTGCCGCTTCCTCAGCGCCCCTTCCGCTACCGGCGAACCGTCCATGCGCCGCATCCCCATTCGATCGGACTAGCCCCCTTATCCGGCCCGACCTGGGCGAAAGGATGGCGGATCAGCCGTCGCAAGCCAGGAAATGGACGCTGAACAGCCCGTCGCGGTCGGTCCAGCACCCCGTGGGCTCGAAGCCGGCGCGCCGCGCCAGCTCCTGGAACTCGCCCACCCCGTACTTATACGAGTTTTCGGTGTGGATCGTCTCTCCCCTTGCGAAGGCGAAGCGGCGGCCGGCCACGGCGACGATCTGGTCGCGCCGCGACACCAGGTGCATCTCCACCCGCCCCTCCCCCTCGTTCCAGAGGGCGCGGTGGGCGAAGGCGGAGAGGTCGAAGCCGCCGCCCAGCTCCCGGTTGATGCGGGTGAGGATGTTCAGGTTGAAGGCGGCCGTCACCCCGGCCGCGTCGTCATAAGCCGCGTCCAGCACCGCCCGGTCCTTGCGCAGGTCGACGCCGACCAGCAGCCCGCCGCCCTCCAGCGCAGGCTTCAGCCCCCGCAGGAAGGCCAGCGCGTCGGCCCGGTCCAGGTTGCCGATGGTGGAGCCGGGGAAGAACCCCACCCGGCGGAACGGCGCCCCGCCCGACGGCGGCGGCACCGCCAGCCCGGCGGTGTAGTCCGCGCACAGCGCCATGACCTCCAGCGCCGGATAGTCGCGGGCCAGCGCGTCGGCGGCCGCCAGCAGGTGATCGCGGGAGATGTCCACCGCCACATAGCCGGCCGGCCGCTCCAGCCGGTCCAGCAGCAGCCGCACCTTGACCGAGGAGCCGCTGCCCAGCTCCACCAGCTGGCAGCCCGGGCCGATCAGCGCCGCCATGTCGGCCCCGTGGCGGTCCAGGATGCCGATCTCGGTCCGGGTCGGGTAGTACTCCGGCAGCCCGCAGATCAGGTCGAACAGGCGGGAGCCCTCGGCGTCGTAGAAGAACTTGCAGGGCAGCGCCCGGCGCGGGCGCGACAGCCCCTCCAGCACGGCGGCACGGAAGTCCGCGACGGCGGGGGCCGCGTCGTGGAAGGCGGCGAGCGCGGTCGGTCGCATGGGCGGGGGCTCCCTCGGGGGCTCAGGCGTCGCGGGCGAGGCG
>DASPKT010000073.1:0-11506 GCA_035627915.1 Azospirillaceae bacterium | reverse complement strand
GGGGCCAGCCCGACAGCGGGATGCCGGGCCGGACCTCGAAGTCCAGCGGCTGCCAGGGGATGCAGTAGCCGCCCCAGTGGTTGGTCGAGCCGCCGAAGTAGCGCAGCCGCGCCACGTCGAGGTCGTGATAGGCCAGCCCCTACTGGCTGCCGCGGTAGGCATCCTGGACTTCCGCGTCGAAGTCCTCTCCGCCGGCCTCCAGCACGACCACGCGCAGGGCGCTGCCCGCCAGCCCGAGCGCCAGGGTGATCCCGGCCGCCCCCGCCCGGAAGCCGACCGCCCCGGATGCTAGCCTGCGCAAGGGCGCCCGCGGGGCGACGCATCGGACTCCGCGGCAGGTCTCCCTCGCTAAGCCGGGCGTCGGGGGCGTCCATCCTCCGGGCATGGCTTCCGGCCAGGCCGGCCGGACGGCCTAAGGCGGCGGGTGGGGCCGCCCTCCGGTCCTGGGTAGCCTCCCTCCGGCTGGCCGCGACGCGCGACCTGGAAAGAACCGGGTTCGTGCCGGTGGGCGTGGCCGGACCACAGATCCTCGAGCGCATCGGGCCGCCGGCGCGGCGGAACTTCATCCTGGCTCTGTGGAGCGGCTTCATGCCTGTCGGCATGGCCGCCGCCATGCTGAGCAGGTTCGTGCTCGGCGCTTGACGCCTGGTCTGGTGCGTGAGCGCGCTGTTGGCCGTCGGCGCTGTGCTTGCCACCGGCCTTGTGCCGGCCGGCGAAGCGTGTGAACGCGTCAGTCTCTGCCAGGGGAGGGGCCCAATACCCCCCGAAGAGTGCCGGCTACCCCCGTTGTGATGCCGCATTAATGCGGATGGCTCCTGTTCTCCAGCCGCAGGGAGGGGCGGGGAGACGGTGCGTGTTCGATTGGCTCGTGGTGGGAGCCGGCTTTGCCGGCAGCGTTCTGGCGGAACGGCTGGCCAGCGTCCGCGGCGACCGGGTCCTGCTGGTGGACCGGCGGCCGCACATCGGCGGCAACGCCTATGACGAGTACGATGCCGACGGTCTGCTGGTGCACCGCTACGGCCCGCACATCTTCCATACCAACTCCGACCAGGTGCTGGCCTACCTGTCGCGTTTCACCAAGTGGCGTCCCTACCAGCACCGGGTGCTGGCCCACGTAGACGGCAAGCTTCTGCCGATCCCCATAAACCTCGACACGGTCAACCGGCTGTACGGCCTGTCGCTGACCTCGGAGGAGTTGGAGGCCTTCTTCGCGGCGCGCGCGGAGCCGGTGGCGGAGGTCCGCACCTCGGAGGACGTGGTGGTATCCCGCGTCGGCCGGGACCTCTACGAAAAATTCTTCCGTGGCTACACCCGCAAGCAGTGGGGTGTCGATCCCTCCCGGCTCGACCGCTCGGTGACGGCCCGGGTGCCGGTACGCACGGACCATGATGACCGCTACTTCACCGATCGCCACCAGTGCATGCCGGCGGAGGGTTACAGCCGGATGTTTGCCCGCATGCTGGCTCATCCCAACATCACGCTGATGTTGCAGGCCGACTACCGCGCGGTGTGGGACTTGGTGCCGCACCGGCGCACGATCTACACCGGACCGGTGGACGAGTTCTTCGACTGCCGCTTCGGCCGGCTGCCCTACCGGTCGCTCATCTTCCGGCACGTCACGGTGGACCGGGAATGGCACCAGCCGGTAGCCGTGGTGAACTACCCCCAGGACCGGGACTACACCCGGGTGACCGAGTACAAGCACCTGACCGGCCAGCAGCACCCGCGCACCAGCATGACCTACGAGTTCCCGGCGGCCGAGGGAGACCCCTACTACCCCGTGCCGAACCCGGAGAACGCCGCTCTCTACCGCCGCTACCAGGAACTGGCCGACGCCACGCCGGACGTGTGGTTCGTCGGCAGGCTGGCGACGTACCGCTACTATAACATGGACCAGGTGGTGGCCCAGGCGCTCGCCACGTTCGAGCGGATCCAGACGGCGGTGCCGCGCGGCCGGGACGGGCTGTCCGCGGCGGCGGCCGCGCTGCGGGCGGTGAACGGAGCGAAGCCGGCGCGCGCCGTACGCAGCACGCAATAGCACCACGGCCTACTCCGCCGCGGCGTGTCGGCCGGGCGCCAGAGGGCCGCGGGCGCAGAGCATCTCGTAGACCCGGATGCAGCGGTCCACGTCCCCCTCGTCGCGGAGACGCCCGCCGTCCAGCACCACGCAGCGGTCGCAGAGCGAGCGCACGGCGTGCATGTCGTGGCTGATGTAGAGGACGGTGCGACCGCTGCCCACCATCTGGCGCAGCTTGGCCAGGGACTTCCGCTCGAACCCGGCGTCTCCGACGGCGGTGATCTCGTCGATCAGCAGGATCTCCGCGTCCATGTGCGCCAGCACGGCGAAGGCCAGGCGCAGGAACATGCCGCTGGAGTAATGCTTCACCGGCACGTCGAGGAAGCGGCCGATCTCCGCGAAGTCGGCGATCTCCCCCATGCGGGCGGAGATCTCCCGGCGCGGCAGCCCTAGGATGGAGCCGTTCAGGTACACGTTCTCCCGGCCGGACAGGTCGGGGTGGAAGCCGGTCCCGACCTCCAGCAGCGCCGCCACCCGGCCGCGCAGTTCGGCGGTGCCCTCGGTCGGCGGCGTGATGCGGGCCAGGATCTTCAGCAGCGTGCTCTTGCCGGAGCCGTTGCGCCCCAGGATGCCCAGCACCTCGCCCTCGCGGACCCGGAGGTCTATGCCGCACAGCGCCCAGAAGGCGCGGGCGCTGTCTCCCGGTCCCGGCGTGCGGCCGCCCAGGCGCAGCAGGCCGCGCTGCATCGCCTCGGCCAGGCTGCCGCGGTGGCGCTGGTCGTCCAGCCGGTAGCGCTTGCCGATGCCGTGCAGCGAGACAGCGACGTCGCCCGTGCCCATGGCCGGCCCCCTCATGCGTGGTCGGTGAACAACGGTTCGCGGCGGCGGAAGTAGCGGTAGCCGGTCGCCAGCACCAAGAGCGCCGCCCCGGCCGACACCAGCAGCAGCCGCGGCTCTACCGGCGGGCCGCCGGCGAAGGCCCACCGCGTCGCCGCGGCGACGCCGACCATGGGGTTCAGCGCGTACAGCTCCCGCCACTCCGCCGGCACCAGCGACAGCGGGTAGATGACCGGGCTCGCGAACATCCAGAGCTGCGCCAGGAAGGGCAGCAGGTAGGCGGTGTCGCGGTAGAACACCCAGGTCGCCGCGAACCACAGGGCCAGCCCCAGCCCCATCGCCGTGGCGATCAGGAAGGCCGCCGGGAAGGCCAGCAGCCCCCAGCCCGGCACGATCCCGTACCAGGCCATCAGCGCCGCCAGCGCCGGCAGCCCCACCAGGAAGTCCACCACGCTGGCGGCGACGGTGGCGGCCGGCAGCAGCGCGCGGGGGAAATAGACCTTGCCGACGATGTGCCCGTTCGCCACCACCGACGCCGCCCCGGCCAGGAAGCACTGGGACAGGTAGCTCCACATCCACAGGCCGGTGAAGAAGAACAGGGGGTAGGGAACGCCGTCGCTGGGGATGCGCACCAGCCAGCCGAAGAAGACGGTGAAGACCAGCATCAGCAGGAAGGGCTGCAGCACCGCCCAGGCCGAGCCGACCAGCGTCTGCTTGTAGCGCACCGCCAGGATGCGCCAGACCAGCATGGCGAAGAGGCCGCGGTGCCGCCACAGCTCGCCGGCGTCCTCGCGCAGGCCCGGGCGGCGCCCGCCGATCAGCGTCACCGGGCGGCTGGCGGCGGGCCGCGCGGCGGCGGGGCCTGCGCTCATGGCGTCCATGGCCGCAGGTCTCCCCGGACGCCGCGCCAGGTGGCGGCGCCCCAGCGCGCGTACCCCCTGACATCCAGGCGGCGGTTCACCAGGTAGTGGACGCCGTAGCGCACGACGTCGGCGGCGAGCCAGCTCCACATGCCATAGGCGCGGAAGATGTGGCCGCGGTTGCGGAACTGGTAATAGCGCTTCAGCTCCGTGCCGGGGACGACGGCGTAGAACAGCCCGCCCAGGATCGGGAAGATCTCCCCCTTGGTGCTGGGGTGCAGGAAGCGCGCGGCGGTATCGATCAGCACGCGCAGCCCATGGCGGCGGGCGCGGTAGAGGAACTCCACCTCGTCGCCGCGGATGAACAGCCGCTGGTCCGGCAGCCCGATGCGGCGGAAGACCGAGGCGCGCACCAGAACGCCGTTGAACAGGTGGGCGAAGCCCTCGACCAGGGGCCGGCCGGCGACCTCGTCCACCCGGAACCGGGTGCGGCGCTCCAGCCGGACCGGGAAGCTGAGCCGACCCGGTTCCTCGGGATCGAGCGCCAGGGGCCCGACGATGTCCGCCCCGGTTGAGACGGCCGTTGCCAGCAGCCGGTCCAGGCAGTCCGGCCCCAGCGGCATCCCGTCGTCGTCCATCAGCCAGAGCCAGTCCGCACCGGCCTCCAGCGCCGCCTCGATGCCGGCGCAAAAACCCCCGGCGCCGCCGCGGTTGCCGTCGAGCCTCAGGTGGCGGGCGGCGGGAAAGGTGGCGATCACGGCGGGGGTGTCGTCGGCACTGGCATTGTCCACCACCAGCAGCCCGTCCGACGGCCGGCCCTGGCCGCCGACGGCGGCGAGGCAGCGCCGCAGCAGGGCCGGGCGCTCCCGCGTGACCACCACGGCCACGACGCACTCCGCCGGCGCTTGATCGGGGGTGTCGCAAGGCGCGGGGACTGGGAGGAGGGCCCTGGGCGCTGCGGAAGCCATGCTCATGCGCCCCTGCCGATTGTGAGGACCGGTAGGGAACGGCAAATGTGCGGAAGTGTTCCGCTCCCATGCAACTTGCCCGTCCAACGGGAGGCAGGAGCGCGCATGACGCCGCGAGACGACGAAAAGGAGGCGGAAGCCCCGGCGGCCACCGGACCGCAGGTCCGCTGGCATCTCCTCCAGCGCGTCCTGGTGGACCGGCCGGCGCACCTGGAGCCGCTCTACTGGCGCCCGGCGGCCAACGACCCGGCCGCCGGGACGGTTCCCGCGGTGCGCGACGGCGCGCTGGAGCTGCCGGGCGGCGCTGGCGTGCGCTTCGACACCTATTTCGGCGCCCTGTTCGAGTTCCAGTGGCGGCTCTACACCGCCGTCGAGGATCTGGCGCTGGAACTGGACGTCGCGGGCGAGGTCGAGATTTCCCTCTGCCGCCGCACGCGGGAGAGCGGGACCCGCGTGCTGGCCCGCCTGCGGTCCAGGGGCGACGGGCGGCCGCTGCGGGTGCCGGTGCCGGACCGCCCGGCACATTTCCGCGGCGCCGGCATCCTCTTCGCCGAGGTGTCGGCCCTGGCCCCGGGGGCGCGCATCACGGGTGGGCGCTGGCTCGCCGCCGCCGCCCGGCTGCCCGGTGCCGTGGGCCTCGGCCTCGTCTTCTGCACCTTCAACCGGGAGCGGGAGCTGGGCCGCGTCTTGTCGCTGCTGGCCGCGGACCCGGAGGCGCGGGCGGCGGTCGCCGCCGTGGCGGTGGTGAACCAGGGCCGGCCGGGGCTGGAGACCCATCCCGGATTCGCGGCCGCCGCTTCGGCCCTCGGCGGTCTCGTGCGGGTGGTGGAGCAGGGCAACTTCGGCGGGGCCGGCGGCTTCACCCGCGGGCTGATGGAGGTGCTGGAGCGGCCCGGCGTCACCCATGCCGTGCTGATGGACGACGACGTGGAGGCGGAGACCGAGGCCTTCGTCCGCACCGCGGCCTTCTACCGCTTCGCCCGGCCCGGCCTGGCGCTGGGCGGACACATGCTGGACGGGCTGAAGCCGTTGCGGCTCTACGAGGCCGGCGCGCGGGTCAACGGGGCGAGCTGGTACCTGGAGCCCATCCATCTCGACCTCGACGTCTCGGAGCCCGCGTGCCTGGACCGGTTCCTCGACGTCGTGGGCATGCACTACAACGGCTGGTGGTACTTCGCCGTCCCGGCCGAGGTGGCGCGGCGCGAGGGGCTGCCGATGCCCTGCTTCATCCGCGGCGACGACGTGGAGTACGGGCTGCGCCTGCACGGGCGCGGCGTGCACACGGTCGGCCTGCCCGGCGTCGCCATCTGGCACGAGCCCTTCTACGTCAAGATCGGCGGCTGGCAGCTCTACTACGAGACGCGGAACATGCTGGTGACGGCGGCGGTGCATTTCCGCCCCTCGCGCCGGCACCTGGCCTCCGTCATGCTGAAGCGGCTGCTGACCCACCTGCTGACCTTCCGCTACTACAATGCCGCCCTGGTCGTGCGGGCCATAGAGGACTTCCTGGAAGGACCCGGCCTGTTCGACCGGCCGCCGCAACCGATCCACGAGGGGCTGGCCGCCATCCGCGCCCGCTACCCCCAGGAGACGGTGCCGCGCGAGGCGGTGCTGGGCGGGCTCGCGACGCGGCCGCCGCCGCGGACCCGGCCGGGCTTCGCCCTGGCGCTGGCGGCCGCCGTGCTGTCGAACTGGTGCCGGCCGACCCGGCCGGGCGCGCCCCCCGGCTGGATCGCGGTGCGCAACCTCGTCTGGTTCCGCATGGGCCATGCCGAGCATGTCGCCGCCGACACCTACTGGGACCGCGACATCCCCGCCTTCCGCCGCTCGCGCGAGGACTTCCGGGAGCTGCTGGGGGCCGGGGTGCGGGTGCTGCGCCGGTTGTGGCGCGCCTGGCCCGGCCTCGGCGACCGCTGGCGCGAGGCGCACCCGCGCTTCACCACGCCGGAGCACTGGCGCCGCTACCTGGGCCTGGATGGGGGCCTGGATGCGGGCCCGGGCGAACCCGCGCCACCGTCCGATGTTGGTTGCACGAACCCGATGGAGGCCGCCGATGGCAGCGCCCGGTGAGGAATCCCTCGACCATATGGAACGGCCGCGCGAGGAGGTGCCGGTGGAGGCGACGCCGGTGGAGCCACCGGTCCGGGACGCGCCGGGCGAAGCGCGGCCGTCCGCCCCACCGCCCCCCGCCGGGGCGCCGGCCCCGCCGCGCGAGGCGGAACGGGACCGGGTGCCGGAGGTCGAGCGCGACCGCATCCGCGCCGCCGTGGAGATGGTGCTGGACGCCCCGCCCGAGCGGCTGGGGGAGCGCGCCTTCCTGATGGACGTCGTGCGGCGCGTCGGCATCCCCTTCAACGACTGGCCGAACCTCGGCGCCTACCAGGATTTCCACAACGCCTCGCGCGCCGGCCTCATCCAGGTGCCGGGGGAGTATGTCGATTTCCTGCTGATGCTGAGGAACCGGCGCATCCACAGCTTCTGCGAGATCGGGACCGACCGCGGCGGCTTCGCGGTGCTGACCTGCGCCTACCTGATGCGGGCCTGCGGCCTGGAGGAATACCACGTGGTCGACGTCGCCGACGTGTTCCACGACCGCGCGCACTTCGCGGCCCGGCTGCCTATCACCTTCCACATCCCCGCCACATCGGACGATCTCGCGGGCCATCCGTTCGACGTGGTGTTCATCGACGGCGACCATTCCTACGGGTGGGCCAAGCGCGATTTCCTGAACCTTGGCCGCCATGCCCGCCTGTGCTGCTTCCACGACATCAAGGGGCACGAGTACGACGGGATGGGCGGCGGGATCGTGCGCTTCTGGGGGGAGATCAAGCAGAGCTATAGCCGGCGCTGCAGCATCCTGGAGATCTCCCACGCCGCGCCGGCATGGATGGGCATCGGCCTGCTGTTTCTCGACGAGCGGCTCTGAGCGTGGCTCCGTATCCGCGCGGCATTCCACCCCGCCAGTGGCGTTCGCGAGCGGCGGCGATCGGGTGCGCCCCCGACGCCTGTGGATCCGAGCGCCACTGGAAGGGTCCAATGGTTGCAGGACAGGGGCCGATGGGAATGGGCCTTCCGCACGTCAGGCCTGTCGGTCTTGTTGAAGCACCGTGCCGAATGCGGTCGGCGCCACCCAGGAGGACCCGCCATGCCCGACATCTGGACCAAGCATCCTGAGATCGTCCGCGACCTTCTGAAGGAGGCGGGCTTCACCTGCGGCGTCCAGGGACGTTTCCTGGAGGGAAGGGACCCCGCCTGGACGTGCATCCATGACGGCAAGACCATGCGAGGCGACCTCTACATCCACAATGTGGCGGAGCTGCGCGCCGATCTGCGGACGGATCCGGTGCCCGCGCCCGGCGGGCGCTTCGGCGATGCCGGCGACTGGAGCGCTCCCGCCTTGGCGCTCCTGGTCGGGATGGTCGTCGCTTGGCGGGGCCGCAAGTCTTAGAGCGGCCTGATGGACGGTAGGCGAGCGCCACCTGCGCCACGGACCGACGCCGAGCAATGCACATGGACCCTTGCGGAAACCGTCGGCGGCGCCTTGAGCGTCCTGCCTCGAACATGGCTTGCCCTGCCATGGCGGGCGGAAGCTCCGGCAGGCCTTCAGAAGGGAACCGGCTTGCCCATCTGCGGCTGCTTTGGATACGTCGGCGGAGTGGCGGGTGGCGTAATGCAGGTGGGCAGGCGAGATCTTCTTGCCACCGCCGGTCTGGCGGGCAATATTCTGGTGAATGTCTGATGAGTTGGGTAATAATTTGTATTACTCGGACAACAGTAATCTTGGCAATACGTCCAAGTATAAATCCAGCAGTCGCACTGCTTGATCTGTGTCTAGTGTTTCACCAGCCTTTTAAGGATTTCCACTTCCGGCATACAGGCGGAGTCCGCTGCCAATGCGATGACTTCGAGATAGGCAGCATAATTGCGCATAGCCTCAGGGTTCGTGCCCCCTTGTGAGGCCATCTCCCTGGCATCCCGTGCCAAGTCACGGAGAATGTCGCCATTCCGCATCATCCTACCCTCTTGCAGCCAGACGGTTCAGCTAATGTTCCTTATGCCACCTTCCAGCAATTAACCCTAATGCAATCAGGGGTTATGGATTGTTGACCGACATAACTATTTCCCGTGAACGGCCGTTCCTTCGGCGCCCACTGGAGAACCAGCGATGCAACGCTTGTGCATTGAACTCGCATTCCTGAAGAACGCTTGCCCTAAAATCTGCGTTGAAAGGCAATGCCACCTCGGACGGCGGGCAACCGTCCGCTGAGAGGCGCGGTCAGCGGCACTTCGGCTTCTTCGGGTCCACCTCGCGGAGCGTGCGGCTGGAGAGGGGAATCCTGCGGGATCAGCATCTCGGCCAGAAGGCGCGCTGGGGCTGGTTGCCCCGGATGCTAGTGAAGGCCTCCTGGTGGGGCTGCGGCCGCAAAGGCCACGCGCTCCGGCAGTGGGCGGCTTGCGATGAGGTTCCTGTGATGGCCGGCATCGGATTCCCTCACTGAAGCACAGGTAAGGGCAAGGCGGCCCGGCCAAGCTGCGATTGGAACTCTGAATCATCACGGAGAGTTGCGCTGAGAGGTCGCATCACCGGCCGGCAACGCAATATAGAGCCCGCCGGTCGTGGCCTGGGCTTGGTCGCGGGGATTTCCGTAACACCCAATCTCACGCCGGCGGCGACTTCCAGTTGAAGTTCAGCTTGGGCAGCAGGTCGGCGTAGCGGACCAGCGCATCCGCCTCCAGGTGGTCCGCCTGCTCGCGCAGCAGCGTCGCCGTGCTGTTCCGGCCGAACTCCCGATCCAGGCGGTCAGCCTCACTCTGCAGCAGTTCTGCGAGCTGCACCCGCTCCAGCAGAGCCGCAAGGCGCTTTTTGTCTATCGGAGAGCCGATGGATGGCATGCCAAACAAGCCTCCAGACGTTCTGGATGACCGTTAACAGGCCGCTCGCCTCATCGGTTCAATGCCCGCGATACCTGCACGTTGATTAATCGGAGCTGCCGCCCAGCTGAGGGTGGTGGAACAAATATCCAACCGGCTCAGTGGGGACCTCGATCATCACGGCCTCGATCGCCCTGCGCAGTGCCCACCAGGTCACCGGCTTATGAAGCCGCTGGATACCTTCCAGGCCTTCGACAAAACCAATCTCTGTCGATACGACAATGATCGGCAGATCCGGCTGCCGCTCGCGGATGCGGCGGATCAACTCCGGCCCATCCATGAGCGGCATACGAATGTCGGTCACCAGCAGGGCCCCCCCGCAGGTTAGCGTCCACAGAGGTGGTGGAAATTCGCTGAGTGCCCGGGGTGGGGCATGCCCCACCCCGGGCGGCGCGAACTGAGGGTGGCCATCGGGCGGGTTGACTAAGGTGGAGTTACCACGCTTCACCCCTGGCCCACCGGAGCACCCGATGACCGACGACAGATTGGCACTGGGCGAGCTGATACAGAAGGCCGACGACGGCGATTTCCTGCGCACGCTGGCGGAAAGCGTGCTGCAGGTCCTCATGGAGGCCGACGTGGAGGGGCTGATCGGCGCTGGCCGGCACGAACGCAGCGGCGAGCGGCTGACCTACCGCAACGGCTACCGGGAGCGGGCGCTGGACACGCGGCTGGGGACGCTGAACCTGCGTATCCCCAAGCTGCGGCAGGGCTCCTACTTCCCGCCCTTCCTGGAGGCGCGCAAGACCTCCGAGAAGGCGCTGGTGGCTGTCATCCAGGAGGCCTGGATCGGTGGCGTCTCCACCCGGCGCGTCGACGAGCTGGCGCAGGCCATGGGCCTGTCGGGGATCTCCAAGTCACAGGTCTCCAAGCTGTGCCGGGAGATCGACGACCGGGTCGGCGCCTTCCTGGAGCGGCCGCTGGAGGGGGACTGGCCCTATCTCTGGCTGGACGCGATCTACCTGCGCCAGCGCGAGGGCGGCCGGGTCGTGTCGGTGGCGGCGATAATCGCGGTCGCGGTCAGCACCGACGGCCGCCGTGAGATCGTGGGCCTGCACATCGGCCCCTCGGAGGCGGAGATGTTCTGGAGCGACTTCCTTCGCAAGCTGAAGAGCCGCGGCCTGAGCGGCGTGCGCCTGGTCGTCTCCGACGCGCACGAGGGGCTGAAGGCGGCGATCGCCCGGGTGCTGAGCGGCGCCACCTGGCAGCGCTGCCGGGTGCATTGGATGCGCAACGCGCTCGCCCATGTCAGCCGCGGCCAGCATGCGATGGTGTCCGCCGCCCTGCGCTAGGCCTTCCTGCAGCCCGACCAGGATGCCGCCCGCCAGACCTTCCGCCACGTCGCCGACCAGCTGCGGGCGAAGCTGCCGAAGCTGGCGGCACTGATGGACGAGAGCGAGCACGACGTGCTGGCCTACATGGCGTTCCCGGCCCAGCACCGGGCCAAGCTGCACAGCACCAACCCCTTGGAGCGGTTGAACAAGGAGGTCAAGCGCCGGGCCGACGTGGTCGGCATCTTCCCCAACGAGCCGGCCATCGTCCGTCTGATCGGCGCCGTGCTGCTGGAGCAGAACGACGAGTATCAGCTGCAGCACCGCTACATGCAGATCGAGGGCATGGCCGAGTTGCTGGCGCCTTCCATCGACACCGATATCACCCAACTTCCACCAAAGGCCGCCTGACCCATGGCCCCCTCAAAACGCGCCAGAATTTACACCACCTTGACGGACGTGACCGGGCCGCCTCGCAGATGTCAGGCGACATGGCAAACTGACCCCCTGGCGACATGAGGAACTGACCCCCTTCTTAAAAAGGAGGTCGGATTGATTGAACAGGACAGGCAGGCTTTCCCGCGGGTGGACGATCCGCGGAGGGAGGTCATGCGCACGCCG
>DASPKT010000072.1:0-7718 GCA_035627915.1 Azospirillaceae bacterium | reverse complement strand
GTCAACACCTTCCAGCATAACGGCAAGCAGTACATCGCCGTGCTGTCGGGCGTCGGCGGCTGGGCCGGCATCGGCCTGGCGGCGGGCCTGACGGAGTCGACGATGGGCTCCTCCTGGGCCGGTTGGGCCTGGGCCGCCGCGGCCGCCAGGAGCATGGCGCCGCCGGCGACGGCCGCGACGCTGCGGCCGATCCCCCGCGGGCGCGGGAATAACCACTTCAGCAAGACGTCCTCCCGAACGATTTTCTTCCGTATTCACAGACAGGTGGGCGGGTTCTGCCGGCCGGAGACGCGGAGTGGCGGCGGAGGCTTTCGCCCCCGCCGCCGTCCATCGCCGGGCGGCGTGCCCGGCCGCGCTACTTCGCTTCCGCCTGCTGGGTGCGGCCGCCCACCTCGAAGACGGTGAGGACGCCGCCCAGCTGCGTGTACTCGCCCAGGCTCGCATGGGCGCCGACCGCGCCGAGGCCCTCGGTCGACTCCGTCAGGCCCGCCGCCAGGCCGATGCCGGCCCAGCCGCCGACGCCCGACAGCACGGCGATGTACTGCTTGCCGTTATGCTGGAAGGTGTTGACGTTGCCGATGATCCCGGACGGGGTCTTGAAGCGCCAGAGCTCCTTGCCGTTGTCCATGTCGAAGGCGACCAGGTAGCCCTCCAGCGTCCCGTAGAAGCCGACGCCGGTCTTGGTGGTCAGCGCGCCCGACCAGACCGCGAACCGCTCCGGGATCGACCACTTGACCTTGCCGGTCCCGGCGTCCCAGGCGATGAAGTTGCCCATGCCACCGTGGCTGTTCGGCGCCGGGTACATGGACAGGGTCGCACCCACATAGGGCTGGCCGGCCTGGTAGGACACCTGGAACGGCTCGTAGTCCATGCAGATGTGGTTGGTCGGGACGTAGAACAGCCCGGTGTCCGGCGAGAAGGACGCCGGCTGCTGGTCCTTGGAGCCGAGCGCCGCCGGGCAGATGCCCTTGCTGTTGGTGTCGGCGCCGTTGGCGAAGGTGCTGAACCGCTTGTCCACCTGCGGGCGGCCGGTCTTCATGTCGACCTTGGTCGCCCAGTTGACCTTCGGGTCGTACTTCTCCGCCACCAGCAGCTCGCCCGTGGTGCGGTCGAGCGTGTAGGCGAAGCCGTTGCGGTCGAAGTTCACCAGGACCTTGCGGGTCTTCCCGTTGACCGGGATGTCGGCCAGGATGTTCTCGTTGACGCCGTCGTAGTCCCACTCGTCGAAGGGCGTCTTCTGGTACAGCCAGCGCACGGCGCCGGTGTCGGCGTCGCGGGCGAAGATGGTCATCGACCATTTGTTGTCGACCGGCTTGCCGTCCTTGGCGCGCTGGGCCGGGTTCCAGGTCCCGGGGTTGCCGGTGCCGTAGTATATGAGGTTCAGCTCGGGATCGTAGGTGTACCAGCCCCAGGTGGTGCCGCCGCCGATCTTCCACTCGTCGCCGTTCCAGGTCTTCACGCCGAGGTCGGTCTCGCCGATCGGCTTGCCCATCATCAGCGTCTTCTGCGGGTCGATCATGACGTCCTTGTCGGGACCCGTCGAATAGGCGCGCCACACCTGCTTGCCGGACTTGATGTCGTAGGCGGTCAGGTGGCCGCGGACGCCGAACTCGCCGCCGGAGATGCCGACCAGCACCTTGTCCTTCACCACGACGGGGGCCGCCGTCAGCGTCTCGCCCTTGGAGTGGTCGCCGTTCTTGGCGCTCCAGACGACCTTGCCGGTGTTGGCGTCGAGCGCCACCAGCGTGTTGTCGGCCTGCGCCAGGAAGACCTTGCCGTCGGCCACGGCGACGCCGCGGTTGACGGTGTCGCAGCACATCACGGGGATGACGTTGCTGTCCTGCCGCGGCTCGTACTTCCACTTCACGCGGCCCTGGTTCTTCAGGTCGAGCGCGTAGACGGTGTTGGGGAACGGCGTGTGGATGTACATGGTGTCGCCGATGACGATCGGCCCGCCCTCGTGCCCGCGCAGCACGCCGGTGGAGAAGGTCCAGGCGACCTTCAGGTCCTTGACGTTGGCCTTGGTGATCTGGTCGAGCGGGCTGTAGCGGTGGCCCTGGTAGTTGCCCAGCTGCATGGCCCAGTTCTTCGGATCCTGGGAAGCCTTCATGACCTCCTGGCTCGCAGAGGCGGAGCCTGCCACCAGCAGCGCCGCGGACGCGAGCAGACAACGCGTGAATGCCCTCATGGCCTTGTTCCTCCCTTTCGAAGCGGTTGGCCCTTTCGGGGCCGGTCGGCCTGCAGCGGGCGCGCCCGGCGCGCCTCGATCGCAGCCCACCCTGCGGAACCTGGGTCGTTGCCCCTGAGCCGGCATGGTGACCAGGATGGATGCTAGCACCGACTTGCAGCACCCACAATAGAAGACGCCAATCAACGGGGTTCGATTATTTCGCGGCGTCTAATGAAAGCTACGTATTAGCGGGTAATCCTTAAGTATTAGACTGTGATTTTGATAGAAAACTCGCATGCGCAACATGAATTATTGCTTTGCAGCATCAGGTTCCCCCGACGCGGGGGCAAGCCCCCGCCGGACGGGCCGGAGACGCCATTCCCGAACCGGGACAGGGTCCCTCAACCTCCTGGAAAGCAATATGATTCCGGCATTCGATCAGTAACCATCGCCCCGTTGCCGGATTGCAGGAAGTGCCCGCGCCGCACCATCACAATCACCATTTCGGCTAACTCAATATCGCCTTATCCCATCCGATCGGCTGTCACGCCCACGTCCAGGTTACCGCCACAGCGATAGGGGGGGATAACATGGATGGGCGGGGTCGATAGAGATTTTCAATTGCAACATACGGCACCTTTGTTGACGCTCCCGCCAAATACTGTGACGTTCGATTGTGGCGGGGTCCTGGGTGCATGGCCGGGAGCCCCGGAGTCCCGGCGACGCGGCGGGCGTGCCGTATCGGCCGGGGAAACCGCTTACCCGAACGCGCCCGAACGCGCCCGAACGCGCCCGAACGCGCCCGAACGCGTAAGGACCGGCGCACCGGCCGGAGACGGGCCGGCGCGGCCCGGAAGACGACGCCTGCGCCTGCATTCGACGACCGGAAGCCCCCGTCGGGCTGCCGGAAAGTTCCGGGCACTTTTTAAAAGTATTCGTGCTGCCCCATCGCCATGCATGTCCCCGGCCGGGCCGCAGCCGCCCCGGCCCGCGGAGGCCTGGGCTGCCGCGCGGCTGGTGTGTCCGGAGGATCGACCGACGACGCCGCTCCGCCGGCCTCCCGCCATCGGCGCGGGCGGCCCCGGCAGCAGAGCCGAATGAGGGAGGAAAAAATGCGTTCCAAGATCCTGCTGCTGGCCCTTGCCTGCCTGGCCGGCCCGTCCGCCGCCTGGGCCCAGGCGCCGGCCGACACGACGGAGGAGCTCCTGCTCCGCCTGAAGGAGAAGGGCATCCTGACCGACCAGGAGTACCAAGCCCTGGTCCGCCGCAAGGCCGCCGAGGCGCCGGCGCGCGCCGCCCCGCCCGCGGCCCCCGCCGCCGGCACCGGCGCCCAGGCCGGCGCCACCCCGGCGCAGACCATCGACCCCAAGGCCGTCCGCATGGCCGAGAGCGGCGTCGGCCTGCAGCTGGGCGATGTGACGGTGAAGCTGTCCGGCTCGATCAACGGCTTCTACACCTATGAGGACGGGGGCGACGCGGGCCCGGGCTCGGTCGTCGTCGGCGGCCTCGCCAGCGCCGGGGGCAGCGACACCAGCTCGGTGCGCAACGGCCTGCTGCCCGGCTTCCTGAAGGTGGACGTGACCACCACCCAGGCCGGCTGGGACGTCGGCGCGCATTTCGGGATCTATCCCGGCATCAACAGCGTGACCGGCGCCGGCGGCGCGAACTCGCCTGGCCAGCCGACGGCGCTGTCCACCGCGGGCATCGACTTCCGCCAGACCTACCTCACCTTCGGCCGCAAGGAGCTGGGCGAGGTCAAGATCGGCCGCGACATCGGCCTGTTCGCGTCGGAGGCCATCCTCAACGACATCACCCTGTTCAGCGTCGGCACCGCCGCCGGCAACGCCGCACCCAGCAACACCTCGCTGGGCCGGATCGGCCTCGGCTACATCTACACCGACTTCCAGCCGCAGATCACCTACACCACCCCGACCTTCGGCGGGCTGCAGGCGTCGGTGGGCGTGTTCCAGCCGCTGCTGACCGCCGGCGCCACCGAGACCAACGACCAGCCCGGCTTCCAGGGCGAGATCACCTACGACGTCAAGGCCGGCGGCCTCGACGCGCGCGCCTGGGCCAGCTTCGTCACCCAGCGGCACGACGGGCTGCCCGGCCTGGGCGACTACCGAGGCACCGGGTTCGACGTGGGCGCCAAGCTGGGCTTCGGCCCGGCCGGGTTCACCGGCTACTACTACACCGGCAAGGGCATCGGCACGACCGGCCTGTTCATCCTGGCCGCCGACGCCGCCGGCAACCGCCGCGACAGCGACGGCTTCTACCTCCAGGGCACGATGAAGTTCATGGAGAAGGCCATGCTCGGCGTCTCCTACGGCGAGAGCCGGCTGGACCTGGCGGAGGGCGAGGTGAACCCGACCCTGGTCGACAGCAACCAGTCCTGGGCGCTCCAGGGCCGCTACAGCCTGACCGACTGGGTGACCCTGGTGACGGAGTACATCCTGACCGAGTCCGAGGCGCACAACGGCAACGAGGCGGAGTCCGACACCGTCGCCGTCGGCGCCATCGTGTTCTTCTAGCGGGGCCGCGCGGCCGGCCCTCAGCCCCCGCCGCCGCGGTCCTCCCCGGACCGCGGTTCCGGCGGGGGCAGCCGCCGGCAGAGCGTCTTCACATAGGCGGTGGAGCCGATCTCCCGCGCCCGGGGGGACCGCGCCACGACCTCCTGCCAGCCCCAGGTGCAGTCGACCTCGTTGGCCACGCCGACCGACTGCACGTCGACGGCGGTGTCCTCGTCGCAGGCGTCGGGCGGGACGCTGGTCAGGCAGACCAGGACGATGGCGGCGAAGGCGTTCATGGCTCCATCCCCCGAAGGTATGAGTTGCGGGTTTCCGGTCCGTTCCCGCCCCGGGGCGCGTTACAGTGGTCCGCCGCGATGCCTCAACCGGCCGGCATCGCGGGCGTTTCTTCAGGCCGGCGCCGGGCCGGGCGGACCGTTCCGCCCAGTGTCCTGGCCAACAGTGCCGACCCGGGGCTACCGGGCGGGCGCAGCGGAGGGAGACGGCATCTTGCCATCGAGACACAGGGGAAGCGACCGCGCGGACGGAGCCCGGCGCCGCCGGACCGGATGCCTTCTCGCCGCGGCGCTCTGCCTCGCCGCCGGCGTCCCGGCCACGGCCCAGGACCGCGCCGGCCCGAGAACCGCAGGCCCGAGGACCGCGGGTGAAGTGGTGGTGACCGGCCGCCGCGCCGGCATCCCGGCCTACGAGCGTCCCTACGGCGCCACCGTGATCGGGCCGGAGGCGCTGGGCACGGCGCCCCAGCGGCGGCTGGACGAGGCCTTGCGCGCCGTTCCCGGCTTCGGGCTGTTCCGCCGATCCGGCTCCACCCTCGCCAACCCGACGACCCAGGGCGTCAGCCTGCGCGGCATCGGCCCGAACGGCGCCGGCCGCACGCTGGTGCTGGTGGACGGGGTGCCGGTCAACGATCCCTTCGGCGGCTGGGTGTACTGGAGCCGGCTGCCCACCTCGGCGGCGGAGCGGGTGGTCATCACCCGCGGCGGCGGCGCCGGCCCCTGGGGCAACACGGCGCTGGCCGGCACCGTCCGCATCGACACCCGCCCGCCCGAGGGGCTGTCGGCGGAGCTGTCCGGCGGGACGGACGACACCTGGCAGGCGCTGGGCAGCGCCGGCGGGGCCGCCGGTCCGGTGCGGCTCGGCCTGACCGCCAGCGCCTTCTCCACCGGCGGCTCGCCCGTGGTGCGGCGCGACCAGCGCGGCCCCGTCGACATCGACGCCACCGCCGACGCCTACTGGGCGGACGCCGTCGCCTCGGCCGACCTGACGGAGGCGGTGCAGGCCACCGCCAAGCTCAGCGGCTTCCGCGAGCACCGCGGCAACGGCACCCCCTACACCGAGAACGCGACCGAGGCGGTGGAGGGCAGCCTGCGCCTGGTCGGCTCCGGTGCTTTGCCGTGGGAGACGGTGCTGTACGCCCGCGACTGGGACTTCCGCAGCACCTTTTCCGGCGTCAACGCCGCGCGCACGGTGGAGACGCCCTCGCTCGACCAGTTCACGGTGCCAGCGCGGGCCTATGGCGGCGTCGTGCAGGTGGCCTTCCCCTGGGGCGGCGGGCACGAGACCGACGTCGGCGCCGACATCCGGCACGTGGAGGGCGCCACCAACGAGCTGTTCACCTTCACCGGCGGCGCCTACACCCGGGTGCGCCGGGCCGGCGGCGAGCAAACGGTGGCCGGCCTGTTCGCCGAGCACGCCTGGAGCCCCGACGCCCGCCTCACCCTGACCGGCGGCGTCCGCCTGGACCGCTGGCGCAACGCCGACGGGGAGCGGGTGGAGCGCGACCGCGCCACCGGCGCCGTGCTGCGCCAGGACCGCTTCGCCACCCGCGACGGGGAGGTGCTGAACGGAAGGCTGGGTGCCGAATGGCGGGCTTCGCCGGCGCTGTCGCTGCGCGCCGCCGCCTATACCGGCTTCCGCCTGCCCACGCTGAACGAGCTGTACCGACCATTCCGGGTCGGCAACGACATAACCGAGGCCAACCCCACGCTCGACCCGGAACGGCTGGTGGGCGGCGAGGCCGGGGTCCGGGCGGCGCCGGCCGATGGGCTGACCCTGTCGGCCACGGTCTTCCGCTCCGTCCTGGAGGACGGGGTGGACAACGTCACCATCCAGACGACGCCCGGCACCAACCCGGAGCTGGGCGTCTTCGTGCCGGCCGGCGGCAGCCTGGCGCAGCGGCGCGGGCTCGACCGGGTGGTCATCGACGGCATCGAGGCGGAGCTGGGCTGGACCCCGGTGGAGGCGCTGGCCTTCGGCCTGTCCTACCTCTACAGCGACAGCGAGGTGGAGCGGGCCTCCTCCGCGCCGGGGCTGGTGGGCCGGCGGCTGGCGCAGGCGCCGCGGCACCAGGGGACGGCCGAGGCGACTTGGCGGCCGCTCGAGCCCTGGACCCTGCGCCTGCAGGTCCGCGCCGCCTCCGGCGCCTTCGAGGACGGCGCCAACAGCCGCCGTCTGTCGCCCTACGTGCTGGCGGATGTCTATGCCGGCTGGGACGCGACGGAGACGCTGCACCTGTTCGCCACGGTGGAGAACCTGGCCGATCGCACGGTGGAGACGGGGCGGCGCAGCGACGGCCTGACCAACATCGGTCCCGGCCGGCGCGCCGTCGTCGGTGCCCGGGCGCACTGGTGAGACGGCGGGGCACCGGCGCCCGGCACACTTGCCGCGCCGGGCGGAAAGGGTCGGGATCCCCTGGCCGGCAGCCGCCCTGTCGGACAGTCAGCCGCCGGGCGACCCTGCGCACGCTCCGGCCCAGCCAGCGCGAATGCCACGGGCAGCCAACTGCCGCCCCGGCGGCCGGGCAGAGATCGTGACCCCTTCCTCATACGCGGGCAGCGTCGCTGGAGCCTCCCCGGAGACGGGGCCCCCCGGGGCATGCCGTCAGTGCAACCGGAGGCCAAGCGGCCGCCCTCCGGCACGGCCCCAGCATCTCTGGGCTTCCAAGGCGACCTGGGAGTTCCAATCCACGCTCCCGCGCGCGGAGCGACTGATCCCGCCCCGGTTTCCGCGTTCACGCGGCG
>DASPKT010000071.1:0-9057 GCA_035627915.1 Azospirillaceae bacterium | reverse complement strand
GCGCGGGATAGTCCTGCGCACGGTACTCCGGCGCAGGGTAGGCCTGCGTACGGTAGTCGGGCGTGCCCCGGTCCGGCGTTCCGTAATCCGGCATCCCGTAATCAGGCGTCCCGTAATCCGGTGTCCCGTAGACTTGGGCGTTGCCGGCGGCGGTGCCGGCTGCGGCGGGCGGTGCCTCCTGGGCGCTGCGGTCCGGCAGGCGGGCATAGAAGCGGCGCCGGGCGGCGCGCTTGCGGGGCTGGTCCACCGGGGCGGACGGCGCCGCCCCCTCCAGCCCCTCCTGCGCGGCCCATTCCTCCAGCACGGTCGTCAGGCTGCGCAGGCCAGGATGCCCGGCCTGCGTACGCTCCCGCCGATCCTCTTCCCAAGACCCTGGTGCGGCCATCGATCCTGCGTGTCCAAGCGGGGATTGCCGGCGCGGCCCGTCCCCTTCCGCGTTCGCGCCCCGGCATACGGGCTGGCGGATAGGTGGGGCGGCCGGGGACAGGATACGACGCCCGGCGCACCCCGTGCAGGGCGGGGATAAGGGTTAGGCTTACCCCTTGGGGTGCCGGGGGCCCACCACCGGAACAGCGGCACCCCCGCCCGGGTTGTCTTCCGCGGACCGCCGGATGCCCGGCGGCGCAGCGGAAGGACCGGTCTTGGCCCCCTCCACCCCGTCCCCGGCCGGGCGCCCGCCCGGGCCGGTGCGCGTCGCCTCGGCGGCGCCGGCCTCCACGGGCACCACGCTCGGCGTGTTCGTCGTGGTCATGGCGGCGCTCTACATCGGCCGCTCCGTCTTCGTGCCGCTGGCGCTGGCGGTGCTGATCAGCTTCGCGCTGGCGCCGCTGGCCCTGCTGCTGAGGCGCGGGCACCTGGGGCGGATACCCTCCGTGATCCTGGCGGTGCTGGTCGCGGTCGGCATGCTGGGCGGCGTCGCCGGGCTGCTGGGCGACCAGCTCATCAACCTCGCCGACAACCTGCCGGCCTATCAGGAGAACCTGCGGACCAAGATCCGCTCGCTGAAGGAGGCCGCCCCCGGCGGCGGCCTGATGGAGCGCACGACTGAGGTGCTGCGCGACCTCGGCAGCGAGCTGTCCGACCCCGGGGCCGCCCAGCCCGCCGGCACCGGCACCCGGGAACCGGTGCCGGTGCGCATCGAACCGCCGCCGGCGACGCCGCTGACCATCCTGCGCAACATCGGCGGCCCGGTCATGGGGCCGCTGGGAACCGCCGGCATCGTCTTCGTCTTCGTGGTCTTCATCCTGATCCAGCGCGAGGACCTGCGCGACCGGCTGATCCGGCTGGCGGGCGCCAAGGACCTCCGCCGCACGACGGAGGCGCTGGACGAGGCGGCCACCCGCGTCACCCGCTACCTGCTGACCCAGCTCACCCTGAACGTGCTCTACGGCGTGCCGGTCGGCGTCGGCCTCGCCCTGCTGGGGGTGCCGAACCCGGTCCTGTGGGGCGTGCTGGCCGCGGTGCTGCGCTTCATCCCCTATCTGGGGCCGGTCATCGCCGCGTCCTTCCCCATCGCGCTCTCGGTCGCGGTCGATCCCGGCTGGACCCTGCCGCTGATGACGCTCGGCCTGTTCCTGGTGCTGGAGCTGTTCAGCAACAACGTGCTGGAGCCCTGGCTCTACGGCAGCTCCACCGGCCTGTCGCCCTTTGCCGTGGTGCTGGCGGCCATCTTCTGGACGACGCTGTGGGGCCCCGTGGGGCTGCTGCTGGCGACGCCGCTGACGGTCTGCCTGGTCGTGCTGGGCCGCTACGTGCCGCAGCTGGAGTTCCTGGACGTGCTGCTGGGCAACGGCCCCGTGCTGTCGCCGCCCGCCCGCATCTACCAGCGCCTGCTGGCCCGCGACCCCGACGAGGCCGCCCAGGCCGCCGACGAGATGGCGGGGGAGCGGCCGGTGGCGGAGGTGTACGACGCCGCCGTGATCCCGGCGCTGCGCCTGGCGGAGGACGACCGGGCCCGCGGCGCGCTGGACCAGACGACGCTGGACGCGGTGCGCGACGGCGTCGAGGGGCTGGCCGAGTACTTCGCCGATCCCGCCGCGGTCGACCCGCCGGAGGACGCGCCGGCCCCGGCCACCCGCGTGCTCTGCATCGCCGCCCGCAGCACGCTGGACGAGGCGGCGGCGCTCCTGCTGGCCGACCTGCTGGGCCGCGGCGGGGTGCCGGCGGAGGCGCTGCCCTGCGAGGCGGTGCACACCCGCCGGCTGCGCCTGATCCCCCGCCGGGCGGTGGACGCGGTCGTGCTCTGCTACCTGAACCCCGGCTCAGGGCGCCACGCCCAGCGGCTGACCCGCCGGCTGCGCGCGCATTTCGGGCCGGCGACGACCCTGGTCGTGGGCT
Source organism: Azospirillaceae bacterium (assembly GCA_035627915.1). GTDB lineage: Bacteria > Pseudomonadota > Alphaproteobacteria > Azospirillales > Azospirillaceae > DASPKT01. Next base: position 6,720 of record DASPKT010000071.1, on the reverse strand, counting down.
TCTGGGGGGCGGCACCCGGCGACGCGCCTTCCGCGGTGGAGGGGGCGGACGCGACGCTCACCCGGCTGGAGGAGGCCGCCGCCCGCCTGGTGCCGCAGCTGGCCGGCCGGCAGGAACCCGGGGCGGACGCGGCCCCGCTGGCCGGAACGGGGTAGGGCCGGGACGGGCGCCACGCCCCTTCGGGGCACCCGCGACGCCGGCCTTGCGCGACCCCGGGTTCGGTGACTTGATGGTGCCGCTTGTCGATGGTCGGGGCGGTGCATGGGCCTGGGACGGATGGGCGCCGGGCGGCGGGCATGCTGAGGCGGCTCGGCCTGCCGGCGGTGCTGGTCGCGGCGGCGGCGGCGCTGCATGCGCTGCTGGCGGCGGCGGGGCTGTTCGAGGGCGCCGGCGGGCCGCTGCCGGGCGAGACGCTGCGCCGCATCTCCCTCACCCTGCTGGTCGCGGCCTTCTTCCTGCTCGCCAACGAGGCGGTGAAGGGGCTGGTCCGCTCCGTCGTCCGCGGCCGCACCGGGCGCGCCAGCGTGCCCGGCCTGCTGATGCGGGTGGTCAGCCTGGTCCTGTTCGTCGGCGCGGCCGTGCTGGTGCTGGGGCAGATCTTCGGGGTCGCCATCGGCGGGCTGCTGGCGGCGTCCGGCGTGGTCGGCATCGTCATCGGCTTCGCGCTGCGCGGCCTGCTGTCGGACGCCTTCTCCGGCGTCGCGCTCAACCTGGACGCCGCCTTCGCCATCGGCGACTGGATCGACATCGAGCGGCCGCGCGGCATCCTCGGCGGCCAGGTGCGCGAGATGGACTGGCGCACCACCCAGATGATCGACCGCGACGGCAACCTCATCATCGTGCCGAACACGCTGTTCGCCAACGCCATCCTGGTCAACCGCTCGCGGCCCGAGGTGCCGACGCGCTATTCCGCCCGCATCCAGCTGGACGGCGCCCTGCCGGTGGAGCGGGCGAAGGCGGTGCTGCAGCTGGGGCTGGCCCGCGCCGCTGCCGGCGGGGCGGTGCTGGAGGCGCCGGCGCCGCAGGTGCAGGTCGACGCGGTGGAGATGAACGCCGTCTCCTACATGCTCTACTTCCACATCGACGCCGCCCGCACCTCGCCCAGCGCCGCGCGCAATGCGGTGCTGGAGAGCTGCCTGTCGCTGCTGGCGCTCTACCGCATCCCGCTGGCCCGGGCGGCCCAGCTGCACGTCGCCGCGGAGGCGCCGTCCGCGCCGCTGGACCCGGTGCTGGCCGAGGACCGGGCGGCGCTGCTGGACGCGGTCGGCATCCTGGCGCCCCTCTCGCCGGAGGAGCGGCGGCACCTGGCATCGGCCGGCCGGCTGCTGCGGGTCCCGGCGGGCGGGGCGGTGATCCGCCAGGGGGAGGAGGGCGGCTCCATGTTCGTCTGCCTGGAGGGCGGACTGTCGGTGACGGCGGAGCGCGAGGGCCGCAGCGTGCCGGTGGGGCGCCTCTGGCCCGGCGACTGCCTGGGCGAGGCGTCGCTGCTGACCGGCACGCCCCGCACCGCCACCGTGACCGCCGCCACGCCGTCCCTGCTGCTGGAGGTCGGCCGGGCGGAGCTGGAACCGCTGCTGCGCGCCAACCCGGCCCTGGTGGAGGCGCTGGGTGCCGTGATGGCGCGGCGCCAGTCGGCGACGGAGACGGCCGTGCGCGGCGCCGGGGCGGAGGCCGCCGCCGCACCCCACGGGCTGGTGTCCCAGATCGCCGGCCGCATCCGCAGCCTCTTCGCCCTGCACCACCCGCCGGGTCACCATTAAGCCACGGGCGGGCCTGCGCTTTCCGGTCGCGGTGGCGTTGACGGCGCGGCGCGGCGCATGCCACTTTCGCCCCACCGCACCCCGCCGCGCCCGGCATCCTGGAAGGCCCTCCGCACGCCATGCGTCCCGGCGTCACTCCCCTGATCCGGACCTCGCTGGCCCCTTGGCTGGCCCTCTGGCTGGCGGCCGCCGGCGCGGTGCACGCGGCCCCCGCCGACCCCTGGGAACGCTTCGCCACCCCGGTCTTCCGCGACCTCACCACCCGGGACGGCCTGCCGCACGACGCCGTCACCGACCTGGCGCAGGACGCGGCGGGCCTGGTCTGGATCGGCACCATGGGCGGGCTGGTGCGCTATGACGGCTACCGCCTGCAGGTGATGTCGAAGGGCGACGCGCCCGACACGCTGCCGGACAACTACGTGCGGGCGCTCCTGCCGCTGCCGGGCGGCGGCGTGCTGGTGGCGACCAACGCCGGCGGGCTGGCCCGCTACGATCCCGCCACCGGCCGCTTCCGCCGCTATCTCGTGGGCGAGGGCGGCACCGCGCACGCCAAGCTCTTCGCCCTGGCCGCCGACGGGAACGGCGGCGTCTGGATCGCCACTGAAGTGGGGCTGGACAGGCTGGACCTCGCCGCCGATGTCATCGAGCGCGTCCCCGTCGGGCTCGACGGCCACGCGCCGCGCAGCCACCGGCTGTTCGGGGTGATGCAGGACAGCCGGGGCAACCTCTGGATCGGCGGCAAGCCCGGCATGGCGGTGCGCCGCGCCGGTTCCGACCGGTTCGAGCGGCTGGAGGCCGGCGACGCGCTGGCGGCCCCGCTGCTGAAGAGCGAGGTCTGGGCCTTCCGGGAGGACGGCGCCGGCCGCGTCTGGTTCGGCACGGACTTCTCCGGCGCCGCCTATGTCGATCCCTCGGACGGCAGGGTGCGCGGCGTGCCGGGGCTGACCGGTGCCGACGGGCAGGCCAACCGGCGCACCGTGCGCGACATCGCCGAGGCGGAGCCGGGCCGGCTCTGGTTCGCCACCGACGGCGCCGGCGTCATCGTCGCCGACACGGGCAGCGGCACGGTGGACCGGCTGGTCGCCGACCTCGCCGTGCCGGCGACGCTGAACGGCGAGGGCGTGCGCGCCCTGATGATGGACGACACAGGCAACCTCTGGGTCGGCACCAACCGCGGGGCGGAGCGGCACGACGCCTGGGCGCGCACCGTGCGCAGCATCTTCGCCTCGCCCACCAACCCGCGGGCGCTGTCGCAGTCCACCGTCTTCTCCGCCATGACCGACCGCCGCGGCCGCATCTGGGCCGGGCTGGGGCCGGGGCGTGTGGACGTGTTCGACCCGGCGGCGGACCGGGTGCACCGGCTGCGCCTGCCGGAGCCGCAGGCCGGCCGCGACGTGCAGGCCCTGCTGGAGGAACCGGGCGGCGGCATCCTGGTGGGCTCGCTGGGGGTGGCGCGGGTCGATCCCGACACGCTGGCGATCAGCCCCTCCGTCGTGCCCTGCGTGGAGAGCAAGGTCGTGCTCTTCGTCGGGCGCGACGGCGGTGACCTCATGGTCGGGACCTATGACGGCCTCTACCGCTACACGCCCGCGACCGGCGCCTGCGTGAACCACCGCGCCGATCCCGCCGACGCCGACAGCCTCGCCGACAACCATGTCCGCGTCGCCCTGCGGCTGCCGGACGGGCGCCTGCTGGTGGGCACCGGCGGCGGCGTCAGCATCCAGGACCCGGGCGCCGACGGATTCCGCAACCTGCGCCCCGACCCCGCCGACCCGACCGCCCTGCCGCAGGGCTACGTGACCGAGATCGTGCCGGACGGGATGGGCCGCGTCTGGATCAGCACGTCGGGCGGCGGCCTCGCCGTGGCCGGGGCGGAGGAGTTCGCGGGACGGCCCCGCTTCCGCGTGCTGGGCCGGCGCGACGGGCTGCCGCACGACAATGTCGACGGGCTGATCCCCGACGGGCTCGGCCGCATCTGGGCGGCGACGCCCACCAGCCTGGCCGTGGTGGACGCCGGGACGCTGAAGGTGCGGCGGCTGGGGGAGCGCGACGGGCTGGCGGTGGACAGCTACTACGTCCGCTCCATGGGCCGGGGCCCGCGGCGGGAGGTGCTGTTCGGTGGCCCCGCCGGCCTCTCCGTCGTCGATCCCGGGGCGATCGGCCGGGCGCCGCCGCCGGCGCGGCTGGCGGTCACCGGCCTTTCGGTCAACCAGGCGGCCCTGCCGCCGGGCCGCATCCCCGCCGACGGCGGCACGCTGGAACTGGGGGCGGAGCAGCGCGGCCTTCAGGTCGACTTCGCCCTGCTGGATTACCGGACCAGCGCCGACCTCCGCTATTCCTACCGGCTGGAAGGGTTCGACGCCGACTGGATCGAGGCGCCGCGGGCGATGCCGTCGGCCACCTACACGAACCTCCCGGCCGGCCGCTACACCCTGCGTGCCCGCGTCGCCTCCACCCTGTCGGGGGAGACGCTGGGGGAGCTGTCGCTGGGCCTCGCCATCGCCCCCTTCTGGTACGAGAGCTGGTGGTTCCGGGCCCTGCTGGCGGCGGCGGCGCTGGGCGGGGTCGCCGCCATCGTGCAGGCGCGCACGGCCATCCTGCGCCGCCGCCAGCGCCAGCTGGAGGCGGTGGTGGAGGAGCGCACGCGCAGCCTGCTGGAGGCCAAGGAGGCGGCGGAGGCCGCGGCCCGCGCGAAGTCCGCCTTCCTCGCCAGCATGAGCCACGAGATCAGGACCCCGCTGAACGGCGTCATCGGCTTCAACGAGCTGCTGCTGGAGAGCCCGCTCGACCGGCAGCAGCGCGAATGGGCGCGGGTCGTGCAGGATGCCGGGCGGTCGCTGCTGACCGTGGTCAACGACGTGCTGGACTTCTCCCGGGTCGAGGCCGGGATGATGGAGCTGGCGGCGGAGCCGTTCGACCCGGCGGAACTCGCCCGCGGCTCCGCCCGGATCGTCGCGGTGGCGGCGGCGGAGAAGGGGCTGGCCCTGTCGGTGGAGCTGGCGGACGACCTGCCGCCCTGGCTGTCCGGCGACCGCAACCGGCTGCGCCAGGTGCTGCTGAACCTGCTGAACAACGCGGTCAAGTTCACCGAGCGCGGCGGCATCGCGCTGGCCGCGTCGCGCGCCGCCGGCGGCCTCCGGGTGGAGGTGCGCGACACCGGCATCGGCATCCCGGCGGACCGGCTGGACCGGCTGTTCCAGCGCTTCAGCCAGGTCGACGCCTCCACCGCCCGGCGGCATGGCGGCGCCGGGCTGGGCCTCGCCATCTCCAAGGCCATCGTGGAGCGCATGGGCGGCCGCATCGGGGTGGAGAGCATGTTCGGGCGCGGCAGCACCTTCTGGCTGGAGGTGCCGCTGCCCGAGGCGGCGGCGCCGGAGCGCGAGGCGGCGCCGGCCGCCGCCGGGCCGGCGCGCCCGCTGCGCATCCTGCTGGCCGAGGATCTGGCGGCCAACCGCCTGCTGGCCGCCGCCATCCTGGGCAAGGCCGGCCATGTCGTTGACACCGCCGAGGACGGCATGGCGGCGGTGGAGAAGGCGCGGGCGGGCGGCTACGACCTCATCCTCATGGACGTGCAGATGCCGGTCATGGACGGGCTGGAGGCGACGCGCGCCATCCGCGCCATGCCCGGCCCCGCCGGCCGCGTGCCGATCCTGGCGCTGACCGCCAACGCCCTGCCGGAGGAGGCCGCGCGCTGCCGCGCGGCCGGCATGGACGACCACGTGCCGAAGCCGATCGAGCGCGCCGTGCTGCTGGCGGCGCTGGCCCGCTGGGGCGCCCCGCCGCCGGACGCGGTGCCGGCGGCGCCGGCGGGACCGTCGACGGCAGTGCTGGACCGCACCGTGTGGGACGCGCTCAGCCAGACCGTGGGGCCGGCGGTGCAGGCGCAGCTGCTGGGCCACATGCGCGACATCACCCGCAAGGGGCTGGAGGCGATCCTGGCTGCCCCCGACGACCGCGCGGTGGTGCGCCGGCAGGCCCATGCCCTGGGCTCCATGGCTGGCTCGCTGGGCTTCGCCGCGCTCGCCGCCGCCAGCCGCGCCGCCGAGCGCGCCGGCGCCCTGGACGCCCAGCCGCTGGAGCCCGCCGTGGAGGCCCTGCGCACCGCCGCCGAGGAGGCCCTGCGCGAGGCGGACGGGCTGGCGGCCTAGACCGTCTGTCTGCCCAGGCCCGGCGGAAAGGCTCCCGAAACGGCACCGGAGGCGCCCCCGTGCGGGGACGCCTCCGGCAGCGTCGGAACGATCGGAAACGCGCCTGGCGCTCAGGCGGCCCGGGGGATCAGGCGGCCTTGCCGGCGGCGGTCATGCCCTGGTTCATCGCCCAGATGGCGGCCTGGGTGCGGTTGCTGGCGTTGATCTTGCGCAGCAGGCTCTTCAGGTGGACCTTCACCGTCGCCTCGGTGATGTCGAGGTCGAGCGCGATCATCTTGTTGCTGCGGCCGTGCAGCAGCCCCTGGAGGATCTGGTACTCGCGGGCCGACAGGCCCTTGTGCGGCATCGTCTGCTCGCGGGCGCCGGCGCCCTGCACCAGCAGCTGGGCGAGGTCGGAGGGGAACACCTTCTCGCCCAGCATGACGAGGCGCATCTGCTGCGCCAGGGCCTCCGGCGAGCGGTCCTTGGTGATGTAGCCGGAGGCGCCCGCCTCCAGCGCCGACTTCAGCCGGCCCACGTCGGCGGAGTCCGTCAGGTGGACGATGTGCGCCTCGCCGGCGGCCTGCTTCAGCTCGGTCACGGCCTCGCGGACGGAGGCGGCGGGGCAGTCGACGAGGATCAGGTTGGGGCGCACGCCCTGGCGCAGCAGCTCCAGCGCCTCGCGGTGGTCGCGGGCCTCTGCCACCACCTCGAACTCGGCCGGCAGGATCTGCTTCATGCCCTGGCGGAAGAGGGTGCTCCCGTCGATGATCAGGATGCTCGCCGTCTGCATGGTCATTCCCTTGGAAGGAGGTTTCATTCGTTGCGGCCTT
>DASPKT010000070.1:0-14186 GCA_035627915.1 Azospirillaceae bacterium | reverse complement strand
CTGCGACAGCTCCTTGATCTCGTCCTCGCCCATCAGCGAGAACAGACGGCTCGCGTGCTCCTCCCCCAGCGCCAGCATCAGCACCGCCGCCTTCTCAGGACCCGTCAGGCCCCGGTAGTCCTCGCGTACCCGGATCGCCATGGGGAATACCTCCTGCACCGCCCGCCCCGGGGGCGGCGTCGAAACCCGCCCGATATTACGGCCGCCAAAGGGGCCGGGATAGCGATTTCGGTTGGATTCCGCGGCACTGCGGGGCACCTCCCCATCCCCCGGCCCCATCCTCCGGGGAGGGAGAGACTATGCAGATGTGCGGCATCTAGAACTTTGGTCGGAGGGCGCGACCGCAGGTCCCCCCTGGGGGTTTTCACCTCACCACGGCAGCCGCGCACCCCGCCGCCAGAAAGCGGGGCCGGCTGCCCTCGCACGGGGGAATAGAACGCCATGACCATTGTTTCCGGCCAGACTCCGGAAAACCCGACCGAACCCGTCCAGGTCCTCGAGATCAGCGTGTACCGGGGCCCGCACATCTACGGGCACCGCCCCATGGTCCGCCTGCGCCTCGACATGGGGGCGCTGGCCGGGCAGAGCCTCGACCGGCTGCCCGACGTTGCCGGCCGCCTGCTGGCGGTGCTGCCGGGGCTGCGGCGCCACGGCCGCGCCAAGCCCACCGGCGGCCACCGGCTGGCCAAGGACGCCCCGCTGGCCGAGGCCGTCGCCCGCGTCGCGGTGGAGATGCAGGCCATGGCCGGGGCCGAGGTGTCCCACGCCGAGGCGCGCCCGGTGGAGGGCCGGCCGGGCCTGTTCGACGTGCTGTTCGAGTACCGGGACGAGCCGGTGGGCCTGCAGGCCGGCCGCTTCGCGCTGGAGCTGGTCGACGCCCTGCTGCCCCCGGCGCTGGCGGGTGCGCGCGGCCTCTACCGCATCGCGCCTTCGCTGGAGGAGCTGGCCGGGACCGGGGACGACGGGGCCGAGCCGCCGCCCTTCGACGCGGGCGTCGCACTGGAGGAGCTGCGCCGCCTGCACGCGCGCGAGGGGCTGGGGCCCACCACCCTGTCGCTGGTGCGCGAGGCGGAGCGGCGCGGCATCCCGGTCATGCGCCTGGACGCGGAGAGCCTGGTGCAGCTGGGCTGGGGCAGCCGCCAGCAGCGCATCCGGGCGAGTATCACCGGCCGCACCTCGCACCTGGCGGCCGAGGCGGCCAGCGACAAGGACCTCACCAAGTCGCTGCTGGAGGAGGCCGGCGTGCCGGTGCCCCGGGGCGAGGTGGTGCGCGGGCCGGAGGCCGCCGTGCGCGCCGCGGAGCGGCTGGGCTGGCCGGTCGTGACCAAGCCGCTGGACGGCAACCACGGCCGCGGGGTGAGCCTGGACCTCACCACGCCGGACCAGGTGCGCCGCGGCTTCGAGATGGCGGAGCGGCACGGCCGCCGCGTCATCGTGGAGCAGTTCTACCGCGGCCGCGACCACCGCATCCTGGTCGTCGGCGGCCGCATCGTCGCCGTGGCCGAGCGGGTGCCGGCCCATGTCGTGGGCGACGGCGCCCGCACCGTCCGCGCCCTGGTGGAGGAGGTCAACCGCGACCCCCGCCGCGGCGAGGGGCACGAGAAGGTGATGACCCGCATCGTCATCGACGACCATGTGCTGGACATGCTGGAGCGGGCCGGCATGACGCCCGACAGCGTCCCGGCCGCGGGCGAGGTCGTCTATCTCCGCGCCACCGCCAACCTGTCCACGGGCGGCACCGCGGTCGACCGCACCGACGACATCCACCCGGAGAACGCCCTGATCGCGCGCCGCGCCGCCCTGGCCGTCGGGCTGGACGTGGCCGGCATCGACCTCATCGCGCCCGACATCACCCGGTCCGTGCGGGAGACCGGCGGCGGGGTGGTGGAGGTCAACGCCGCCCCCGGCTTCCGCATGCACCTGGAGCCCTCCCAGGGGCGGCCGCGCGACGTGGCGGGGGCGGTGCTGGACCTGCTGTTCCCCGACGGCGCGCCGGGGCGCATCCCCGTCTTCGCCGTGACCGGCACCAACGGCAAGTCCACCACCTGCCGCATGGCCGGCCACATCCTGCGCCAGGCCGGCCACACCGTCGGCATCGCCAGCACGACCGGCGTCTACGTGGACGAGCAGCGCGTCGGCAAGTGGGACGCCAGCGGCCCCCGCAGCGCCCGCATGGTGCTGCGCGACCCGCTGGTCGACGCCGCCGTGCTGGAGACCGCCCGCGGGGGCATCCTGCGCGAGGGGCTGGGCTTCGACGCCTGCGACGTCGGCGTGATCATCAACGTGGAGGCCGACCATTTGGGCCTGCGCGGCATCGACACGGTGGAGGAGCTGGCGCGCGTCAAGGGCGTGGTGGCCGAAGCGGTGCGCCCCGGCGGCCACAGCGTGCTGAACGCCGACGACCCCGTTACCATGTCCATAGCGCCCCGCGCCGGCGGCACCCTCGTGCTGTTCTCGCTGGACGGCGCCGACATGGCCCCGCACCTGGCGGAGCACGTCGCCGGCGGCGGCATGGCGGCGGTGCGCGAGCCCGGGCCGGACGGCGGCACGCTGGTGCTGTACCGCGGCGGCCAGCGGCTGGAGCTGATGCGCGCGGCCGACATCCCGGCCACGCTCGACGGCGTCGCGGAGTTCAACATCCAGAACGCGCTGGCCGCCGCCGCCGCCTGCTTCGCCCACGGCATCCCTCCGCAGGTGATCCGCCAGGGGCTGTCGACCTTCACCACCTCGTTCGAGCAGTGCCCGGGCCGGCTCAACATCCGCGACGCCAACGGCTTCCGCATCATCCTGGACTACGCCCACAACCCCGCCGGGCTGAAGGCGCTGGGCAAGGCGCTGCAGGCCATGCGCCCGCGGTTCAACCGCATCATCGGCATGGTCAACATCCCCGGCGACCGCCGCGACGAGGACATGCGGGAGATGGGCGCCATCGCCACGCAGTTCTTCGACGAGATCGTCTTCCGCGAGGACCCCGCCCGCCGCGGCCGCAAGCCCGGCGAGATCGTCGCCCACCTGCTGGAGGGGGCGCTGGAGGCGGGCTTCTCGCCGGAGCGCATCCGCTGCGCGCTGGAGGAGGACGAGGCGGCGCGGATCTGCCTGGAGACGGCCCGGCCGGGCGACCTGGTCGTGCTGACGCCCACCTGCGTCGAGGACATGTGGAAGCAGGTCCTCGCCTTCGCCCCCGACGTCCCCCCCATCCCGACAAAGCAGCCGCGGCTGCGGAAGTGTGCAGAATGACCGACCTCAGCGACATCGACGCCTCCCGCGCCCCCTGGGTGCTGTTCCTGCACGGCGGGGCCAAGGAGATCCCGCCGGAGGAGGAGAGGGCCAACCGGGAGGGCTGCCTGAAGGCGCTCGATGCCGGCGCCAAGGTCCTGCGCGACGGCGGCAGCGCCGTCGACGCCGTGGCGGCCGCCCTGCGCGTGCTGGAGCAGGAGGAGGTCTTCAACGCCGGCTACGGCTCCGCCCCCAACGCCGACGGCGAGGTCGAGATGGACGCCGCCATCATGGACGGCGAGACCCTCGACATCGGCGGCGTCGCCGGCATCAGGGGGGTGCGCCATCCCTCCGAGGTCGCGCGGCTGATGCTGCGCGAGCAGCCGACCCTGCTGGTCGCCGACGGCGCCCGCCGCTTCGCCGCCGACAAGGGGGCGGAGCTGTGCGACCCGGACGAGCTGCTGAAGCCGGAGGACCGCAAGGGCAAGCCGCCGGAGAAGGACACCGTGGGCTGCGTGGCGCTGGACCCGTTCGGCCACGTCGCCGCCGGCTGCTCCACCGGCGGGCTGGACGGCAACCCGCCGGGCCGGGTCGGCGACACCGCCCTGCCCGGCGCCGGCCTCTACGCCGACGACGCGCTGGGCGCCGTCGCCTTCTCCGGCGACGGGGAGAGCATCTGCCGCGCCATGCTGGCCGCCCACGTCATGCGCGACCTGGAGAACGCCGGACCCCAGGAGGCGGCGGACGCCGCCATCGCCCGGCTGGGCCGGGTCGGCGGCGAGGCCGGCTGCATCGTGGTGGACCGCGGCGGCCGCATCGGCTGGGCCCACAACAGCGCCCACTTCGCGGTGGCCTACGCCTCGGGCGGAACCGACGAGGCGCGCGTTTACCTGAAGAAGGACGAGGAAGAAGGGACCCCCTGACCATGAGCGACGAGTCCAAGACCGATCAGCGCCAGGGCGTGCTTGCCATCATCGGCGGGCACGAGGACCGCAAGGGCGAGCGCGTGATCCTGCGCGAGTTCGCCCGCCGCCTGCGCGGCCAGAAGGTCATCATCTCCACCGTGGCCTCGCACGAGCCGGAGGGCTATTTCGACGGCTACCGCCGGGCGCTGGACGATTTGGGCGTGCGCGACCTGACCGAGCTCTACATCGAGGACCGGTCGGAGGCGCGCGACGAGGAGAAGCTGAAGGAGCTGGAGGAGGCGGCCGGCGTCTTCTTCTCCGGCGGCGACCAGCTGCGCATCCACCAGCAGATCGGCCACACGCCGATAGAGCGGCTGGTGCGCGAGATCTACCGCCGCGGCGGCGTCGTCGCCGGCACCTCGGCCGGCGCCGCCGCCATGGGCGAGATCATGCTGGTGGAGGGGGCCAGCCGCGAGTCCCACCGCATCGGCGACATCAAGATGGCCCCGGGCCTGGCCCTGCTGCGCGGCGTCATCATCGACCAGCACTTCGCCCAGCGCGGGCGCATCGGCCGGCTGCTGGGCGCGGTGGCGCAGAACCCGCAGCTGCTCGGCATCGGCATCGACGAGGACACCGCCATCTTCGTGGAGGGCGGCAAGTTCACCGTCGTCGGCAACGGCGCCGTCTACGTCGTGGACGGGGCCGGCGTCACCCATTCCAACATCGCGTCGGCGAAGCAGGAGAGCGTGCTCTCCATGTACGACGTGCGCCTGCACGTGCTGAGCTCCGGCGACGCCTTCGACCTCACCACCCGGCGCCCCGAGGAGGTTCCCGACGTGCGCGAGAGCCACGAGCGGGAAATCCAGGCGCAGGGCTGAGGGCGCGAGGCGGGCCCCTAGCGGCGGTCCGGGAGACCCGCGTGTCAGGGCTCCCGGTACCGATCCCGGATGCGGTCGAGCTGCCCGTTGCGGGATATCTCGACCAGCCCCTCGTTGAAGTCCTCCGCCAGGACCGGGTCGGCGAAGGCGGCGCGGTAGCGCACCGGCTGGAACAGCTCGTGCTCGCGCACCGAGAGCGGGCTCTTCAGCCGGGCCGACAGCCGTCCGACATGGTGGTGCAGGATGGTGCGGTCGACCACGATGACGTCGGCGCGGCCGTGCTTCAGCGACAGCACCTGCAGCTCCTGCTTGAACTCCTCGCGGTAGGCGGGGCTGGCGGCGACCGCGTCGCGGTAATCGGCCCCCAGAACCTCCACGGCGCCCGGGAACGCGGTGACCCGCAGCGCCTTCAGGTCGGCGGGCGAGCCGAGGTCCAGGTCGCGGTCCGACAGCGTGACCGCGACGTTGCGGTATTCCAGGTAGGGCCGGGTCAGCCAAGCCTTGCTGCCGAAATGGCCGACCGCCGGGGCGAGCCCGTCGATGCGCCGCTCCCTCAGCGCCGCGTCCAGCCGCGGCAGCGGCCCCAGGTAGGGCACCAGCCGGTGGCCGCGCACCGCCAGGGCGGCGCTGACGATCTCCGCCTCCAGCCCGGCGACGCCGTCCCCCGCCCGGCTCACCATCGGGTCCACGGGCCTGAGCCCGAACACCACGTCGCGCGCCTCCGCCGCGCCGGGAAGAAGCAGGAGGACCGAGAGCAGGGCGGCCCGCAGCACGCGGGATGATCGGGGTTCCTCCTCCGGTTCCCCGGAGCGGCGGGAGGGAACGGCCATGGCCTGGTTTCTTTCTGTCATGAGCCCCGCGGCCGGGGCCCTGGTCCTGAGGGATCGCTGGAGAGGTATGGGCTTCCCCCCGCGGGGAGAAGCCCCCTGCCTCACTCGGCCGGGACGGCCAGCGCCTGCGGCTCCGCCGCCGGGCGCCGGCGCGGCGCCAGGAAGCTGTAGACCGCCGGCACCACGAACAGCGTCAGCAGCGTGCCCAGCGTCATGCCGCCGACGATGACCCAGCCCAGCTGCTGCCGGCTCTCCGCCCCCGCGCCGTCGGCGACGGCGAGCGGGACGGCGCCCAGCACCATGGCGCCGGTCGTCATCAGGATCGGGCGCAGCCGCTGCACCGCCGCCTGCACCGCCGCCTCCGCCGCCCCCAGCCCGGCCTCGCGCCGCTGGTTGGCGAACTCCACGATCAGGATGCCGTGCTTGGTGATGAGGCCGACCAGGGTGATGAGGCCGATCTGGCTGTAGACGTTCAGCGTGTTGCCGGTCAGGTGCAGGGCCAGCAGCGCGCCCAGCAGCGACAGCGGCACCGTCAGCAGGATGGTGAAGGGCGCCACGAAGCTCTCGAACTGCGCCGCCAGCACCAGGTAGATGAACAGCACCGCCAGCCCGAAGGTGACGTAGAGGCTGGCGCTCGACTCCGCGAACTCCCGGCTCTGGCCGTTCAGGTCGAGCTGGGCCGTGGCCGGCAGGGTGCGGCGGGCCGCCTCCTCCATCCAGGCCAGCGCCTCGCCCAGCGCGTAGCCCGGCGCCAGGTTGGCGGTCACGGTGACGGCGCGCGACCGGTCGAAGTGGTTGAGGGTCTGCGGCGCCACCGTCTCCTCGACAGTGGCGACGGCGGAGAGCGGGACCAGGTTGCCCTCGCGGCCGCGCAGGAAGATGTGGTCCATCTGCTCCGGCGTGGTGCGCTGGGCGTCGTCGATCTTGACGATGACCTCGTACTGCTCGCCGTTGCGCTTGAAGCGGGTGACCTCGCGGCCGGCCAGCAGCGTCTCCACCGCCCGGCCCACCTCCGCCACCTCGATGCCGAGGTCGGCGACGCGGTCGCGGTCGACGTTCAGCTTCAGCTGGGGCGTGTTCAGCTTCAGGTCGGTCTCGACGCCGACCAGGTTGGGGTTCTTCGCCACCTCGGCCAGGAACAGGCCCATGTTGCGGGCGAACTCCTCGTAGGGGACGCTGTCCTTCACCACGAACTCGACCGGCTTGGCGAACAGGTTGGCGCCCAGCGAGGCCGGCGTGATGGGGAAGGCGAAGACGCCCGGCAGGCCCATCATCTTCGGCCCCAGCTCCGTCGCGATCTCCACCGAGGAGCGCTCGCGCTCGTCCCAGTCGCTGAGGCCGATGAAGGACAGGCCTGTGGAGGCGACGGGGATGCGCCCGGGGCCGACGCCGGCGGCGACGCCGAACCGGTCGATCTCCGGGCTTTCCCCGTAGATGCCCTCGATGCGGCGGCCGTAGGCGGCCATGTAGTCCACCGACGATCCCTCCGGCCCGATGAAGGCGGCGAACAGCATGCCGCGGTCCTCGATCGGCGCCAGCTCGGAGCGGAGCTGGCCGCCCACCACCCAGGCGCCGGCGGCGACGAAGACCAGCAGCGGGATGACGGCCGCGCGCACGGTGAGGAAGCCGCCCAGCGCCCGGCGGTAGCCCGCCTCCAGCCCGGCCAGCGCCCGCTCCACCGCCCTGGACAGGCGGTTCTCGCGGGCCTCCGCATGCGGCTTCAGCAGCCGCGACGACATCATCGGCGACAGGGTCAATGCGGTGAAGCCCGACACCAGCACCGCACCGGCCAGCGTCAGCGCGAACTCGGTGAACAGCTTGCCGGTGCGCCCGCCCATGAAGGCGACGGGGACGTAGACGGCGGCCAGCGTGATGGTCATGGCGATGACGGGGAAGGCGATCTCCCGCGCCCCCTTCAGCGCCGCGGCGACCGGGTGCTCCCCCTCCTCCACGTGGCGGGCGATGTTCTCCAGCACCACGATGGCGTCGTCCACCACCAGGCCGATGGCCAGAACCATCGCCAGCAGGGTCAGCGTGTTGATGGAGAAGCCCAACGCCGCCATCAGGGCCAGCGAGCCGATCAGCGACACCGGCACCGTCACCAGCGGCACCAGCGTGGCGCGGGCGGAGCGCAGGAAGACGAAGATCACGGCGGCGACCAGCAGCACCGCCTCCACCAGGGTCCGGGCGACGTTGTCGATGGACTTCTCGATGAAGACCGAGGTGTCGAGGCCGACGTCGATGACCATGCCGTCCGGCAGCCGGTCGCGGAACTTCGGCAGGAAGCCGTCCACCGCCTGGGAGATCTCAAGCGGGTTCGCCACCGCCTGGCGGACGATGCCGAGGCCGACCGCGTTCTTGGCGCCGTAGCGGAAGGCGATCCGGTCGTCCTCCACGCCCAGCTCGGCCCGGCCGACGTCGCGCAGGCGGACGATGCGCCCCTGCCCCTCCGCCAGGACGAGGTCCTCGAACTGGTCGGGCGTGCGCAGGTCGGTCTGGGTCAGCACGCTGAACTCCCGCGCGCTGCTCTCCACCCGGCCGCCGGGCACCTCGAGGTTCTGCGCGCGCAGCGCCCGCTCCACGTCGGCAGGGGTCAGCGCGTGGGCGGCCAGCTTCTCCGCGTCCAGCCAAAGGCGCATGGCATAGCGCCGCTCGCCGAAGATCATCACCTCGGCGACGCCGTTGACGGTCTGCAGCGCGTCCTGGATGTAGCGGTCGGCGTAGTCGGTCAGCTCCGCCTGGCTGTGCTTGTCGCTGCGCAGGACCAGCCAGATGATCGGCTCGGCGTCGGCCTGGACCTTCGCCACGACCGGCTCGTCCACCGCGTCGGGCAGCTCGCCGCGCACGCGGGAGACGCGGTCGCGCACCTCGGCCGCCGCGTCGTCGGGGTCGCGGTCCAGGTTGAAGCGCACGTTGATGACGCTGATCTCCTCGCGCGAGCCCGAGGTCATCACCTTGATGCCCTCGATGCCGGCCAGGCTGTCCTCCAGGATCTTTGTGACCTCGGTCTCCATGATCTGGGCGCTGGCGCCGTCGTAGGTGGTGGTGACGGTGACCGCGGGCTCGTCGATGTTCGGGTACTCGCGCACGGTCAGGGCCTGGAAGGCGACGAAGCCCAGCAGGACCACCACCAGGTTCAGCACGGTCGCGAAGACCGGCCGGCGGATGCTGATGTCGGAAAGCGACATGGGAACCTCCCCTCGGGGGCAGGACACTTGACGGGAATTCAGCGGGCGACGGTCTCGACGCGGGCCGGCACGATGGCGGTCGGCGGGGCGGCGGCGACGGGAGCGCCGGGGCCCAGCTTCTGGAAGCCGGCGGTGACCACCACGTCGCCCTCGGCGAGGCCGCCCACGACCTCCACCTGGCCCTGGGTGCGGGCGCCGGTGCGGATCTCCACCGCCTCGGCGCGGCCGTCACGCACGCGGTGGACCAGGGTCTTGTCGCCCGAGGGCTGCACCGCCTGCTCCGGCACGAACAGCGCCCGGCGCTCCTGCGCGCTCAGCTCGACGGCCACGAACTGGCCGGGGCGCAGGCGGCCGTCGGCGTTGTCGTGCAGCGCCTCCACGACCAGGCTGCGGGTGGCGGGGTCGACGCGCGGGTCGACCGCGGCCACGGTGGCGGCGAAGGGACGGTCGGGATAAGCCTCGGAGCGCAGGCTGACCGTCTGGCCCGGCCGCACCTCCGGCAGGAAGCGCTCGGGCACCTGGAACAGCACCTTCAGGGGGCTGACCTGCTCCAGGTTCACCACCGACTCGCCCGGGGCGACGTGGTCGCCGACGCTGACGCGGCGCAGCCCCACCACCCCGTCGAAGGGGGCGCGGACGACCGTCTTCTCCAGCCGCGCGGTGGTCAGGCGCACCCGCGCCTCGTCCCGGCGCAGGCTGGACAGCGCCTCGTCGCGGGCGCGGACGGTGCCGACGCCGCGCTCCAGAAGGTCGGCGGCGCGCTGGTGCTGGCGGCGCGACAGCTCCAGCGCCGCGCGCGCCTCGTCCAGCTCGGCCCGCACCACCTGGTCGTCCAGGCGGATCAGCGGCTCGCCCGCCTTCACGGCCTGGCCGCTGCGGAACAGCACCTCGGCCACCTGGCCGGCGACCTCCGGGCTGACCTGGACCGACTCGTTGGCGGCCAGCGTGCCGACCGCCTTCACCGTGCGCGCCGCGGTGGCGGCCTGCACCAGCGCGGTCTCCACCGGCACCGCCATCGGGGCCGCGGGGGCGGAGACGGCGGCGGCCTGGGCGACCCAGCCGGGGCCGGCGGGGGAGTACCAGTAGGCGGCCCCCAGTGCCGCCAGCGCCGCGGACGCCGCCAGCACGGCGGCCAGGGCGCGGCGCGGCGCGGCGGCGGCCTGCGCCGGCGTGGACAGGGCGGCCTCCTCCTCGGCGCGGATGAGGGCGGGATCGGTGATCTGGTTCATGGCACGGTCTCCAGGGAACTCCGTCGATGTCCCCCGCCGGGCCAACCCCTTTCCGGTCCCCAGGCTTTTCCTCATCGGAGCCCTGGACCGGGGGGCCGGGATGTCCTATATTGAGGACGTACCGGTAAGTAACATCGTGCCGAGACGGTACGTACCGGTCAGTAACATGTCAAGCGGCTTTTTTTGAGGAGGTGCGTCCCATGCCGAAGGGAGAGGAGACCGCGGTCCAGGCGCCGATGCGCGCCAAGGACCGGATCTTCGAGGCCGCGCGGGACCTGTTCTATGAGAAGGGCATCCGCGCCGTCGGCGTCGACGAGGTGGTGGAGAAGGCGGGCGTGACCAAGCCCAGCCTCTACCGCGCCTTCGGCTCCAAGGACGAGCTGGTGGCGGCCTGCCTGACCGACAACGTCAAGCTGTTCTGGTCCTGGTGGGAGGAGGTCTGCGCCCCGCACGCCGGCGACGGCCGTGCCCAGATCCGCGCCCTGTTCGGCAGCCTGGCGGAAAAGCTGGCCTCGCCCAGCCACCGGGGCTGCCCGCTGACCAACGCGGCGGTGGAGTTCCCCGAGCCCGACCATCCCGGCCGCAAGGTGACGGAGGAGCACAAGGCACGGCTGCGCGCCCGCTTCCGCGAGCTGGCCCGCGACGCCGGCGCCCGCGACGCCGACGTGCTGGGCGACGCGCTGATGATGCTGATGGAGGGGGCGGAGTGCACCAGCCAGACGCTGCCCGCCTCCGACGGCGGGCGGGCCGACGTGGCCGCGGCGGCCGAGGCGCTGGTGCGGGCCTTCACCGGCCGCTGATCCGCAACTACCCCTTCCGCGCCCGCCCCGGCATGGCATAGGCTTGCCACCGCGGGGGGCTTGCGCCCGCGGGGGTCGTAGCGGGGAAGCGGGATGAGCGGGGACATAGAGGCCGCGGGCGGGCTGGCGACGGCGAGCCTCGCCGCGGCCGCCATCGACGGCGACGCGGGCCACGAGGGGGCGCACGCGCACGGGCGCTGCCTCAACTGCGGCACGCCGCTGCGGGGCGCCTACTGCCACGGCTGCGGCCAGTCCGGCCATGTCCACCGCTCCGTCCTCCACCTGGTGGAGGAGTTCATCCACGGCATCCTGCATTTCGACGGGAAGGCCTGGCGCACCCTGCCCATGCTGACGTTCCAGCCGGGCACCCTCACCCACCGCTACATCCACGGGCAGCGCGCGCGCTACGTGTCGCCGCTGGCGCTGTTCCTGTTCTCCGTCTTCCTGATGTTCTTTTCCTTCTCCTTCCTGGACGCGAAGGTGGACACGAAGGCGGTGCAGGAGGCGCTGAATTCCGGCGAGGTGCGGGCCGGGATCGTGGAGATGCTGGCGGAGGCCCAGGCCGGGCTGGACGCGGCTGAAGCGGAACTGAAACGGGCCGAGGCTGACGGCGCCGACGTCGCGCCGGCGCGACGTCTGCGCGACAAGGCCCGGCAGCAGCTGGCCCGCGCCGAGGCGGCGCTGCGCGCCTACGACACCGCCAACCCGCCCGCCGCAGCCCCGCCCGCCGATCCGGCCGCGGCCGATCCGCCGTCAGCGGCGCCACCG
Source organism: Azospirillaceae bacterium (assembly GCA_035627915.1). Classification (GTDB taxonomy): domain Bacteria; phylum Pseudomonadota; class Alphaproteobacteria; order Azospirillales; family Azospirillaceae; genus DASPKT01. The sequence continues at coordinate 2,372 of DASPKT010000070.1, read as the reverse complement.
TCAGCGGCACCGCCCTCGGCGGCTCCGGCCCCGGCGGCTCCGGCCCAGGACGCGGAGGGAGGCGAGACCCGCATCCTCGCCGGCGACGGGCCCGGCGCAGGGAATTGGCTCTCGGAACTAGACATCCAGACGGGCATCCCGAAGATCGACGCCATGCTGCGCAAGGCGCTCGATAACCCGGAGTTCCTGCTCTACAAGATGAAGAACACGGCGTATAAGTTCGCCTTCCTCCTCATCCCGCTTTCCTTGCCGTTCATCTGGCTGATCTTCGCGTGGAAGAAGGACGTATCGATGTACGACCACGTCATCTTCTCCCTCTACTCGCTGTCCTTCATGTCGCTGCTGCTGGTGACGGCGACGGGGCTGTCGCGGATGGGCAGCCTGTCGGAGGGCATGGTGGCGCCGCTGCTGCTCCTGGTGCCGCCGGTCCACCTCTACGCCCATGTGAAGGGCACCTACCGGCTGGGCGCCGTCTCCGCGCTGTGGCGCACGGTGGCGCTGATATGGATCGCCTCCATCGCCTTCGTCAGCTTCGTGACCTTCATCGCGCTCATGGGCTTGGCCGGCTGACGCCGGTCCGGAATATGGGCGTCACACCCGGCGGGCCAGCGCCAGCAGCCCGCCGGCGCCGATCAGCAGGCCGCCGGTCAGCCGGTTCAGGCCGCGCATGGCGGCGGGCGTGGTCAGGCGGGCCGCCAGCGTGTCGCCGCCCACCGCATAGGCCATGATCCAGCCGAACTCGATGACCACCATGACGGCGGTCAGCAGGGCCAGCTGCGGCGCCACCGCGGCGGAGGGCTCGATGAACTGCGGGAACAGCGCCGCCATGAAGACAAGCGCCTTGGGGTTGCTGGCGCAGACCAGCGCGCCGCGCAGGAACAGCCGCCAGCCCGCCCCTTCCGCCCCGGCGGCGGCGCGGCGGTCGCCGCCCGTCTCCACCGGCGCCCGCCAGGCCTGGATGCCCAGCCAGGTCAGGTAGGCCACGCCCGCCCACTTGAACAGCTCGAACGCGGTGGAGGAGGCCGCCAGCAGCGCCCCCAGCCCCAGCGCCGACAGCGCCGCCATCAGCGCCAGCGCCACGCACATGCCGAGTCCGCCCCAGACCGCCCCGCGCAACCCAAAGCGCAGCCCCAGGCTCATCGCCAGCAGCATGTTCGGGCCGGGCGTCATCGACAGGAAGAAGCAGGTGGCGAGGAAGACGGACAGGGTCTGCCAAGTCATGGGTGGTGCTCGCGGCAGTATCGGGGTAACCGGTGTCCTGACTGGACCATGGGAGGGCACGGCGGGGCAACGGCCGCTGCCGAAGGGCAGACCTGCGCCACCCCGCTGCCACAATCGATAGGGACCCTGGCCCTGGGGCACGAGGGCAGACGGGAGCCATCGCGGGATGGGCTGGCGGCGTTCGAAGATCATCCTCTATGTCGCCTTTGCGGTGAGCGGGCTGGCCATCGCCGGCATCCGCACCGTGTCGCTGACGCTGGACCACGCCGCCGCGCTCCGCCGGGCGGAGCAGGCCGCCGCCGACATGGGTGCGGTGCTGGAGGAGCACGCCCGCCGGGTGTTCGAGAACGCGGACCTGATCGCCGACCTGGCGGCCGGGCTGGCGGCCCGGTCGGCGGAGAGCGGCGACGGCGCCTACCCGCTGCACCAGGAACTGGCCGACCTCGCCGGCCGGATGGCGACCAGCGGCGGCATCGCCGTGCTGGACGCGGGCGGGACCCCCGTCGCCATGAGCGACCGCTTCCCGCCCGCCCTGCCCGACGTCACCGGCCAGGGCTGGTGGAAGGCGCACGCCGAGCGCGGGCAGGAGCGGGTCGTCGGCGGCCTCTCCGCCGATCCCGCGACGGGCGAGGCCCGCTTCACCTACAGCCGCAGCCTGATCGGCGACGACGGCCGGTTCCGGGGCGTGGTGCTGCTGTCGCTGCGCCCCGCCTTCTTCGAGAGCTTCCGCTTCCCGGCCGAGCTGGACCGGGAGGCGGAGATCGCCATGCTGCGGGCCGACGGCATGCTGGTCGCCCGCAACCCGCCCCTGCCGCCGGGCGCGCAGCTGGACCGCGGGCGCCTGCTGCTGCGCGGCACGGCCAAGGGCGGCAGCGCCTTCCGCGAGGTCTCCCCCGCGGATGGGGTGGAGCGGCTCTACGCCGTCCGCCACCTGGACCGCTGGCCGGTGCTGGTCGCCGCCGGCGTGTCGGTCGACAGCGCGCTGATCGCCTGGCGCCAGGGGCTGGCCTGGAGCGGCGCCATCCTGGCGCTGGTGCTGCTGTTCCTGGCCGCCGCCGTCTGGTTCGGCGGCCGCGCCAGCGACCGCGAGGCGCGCGCGCTGCAGGACGCGGAGACCGCGAACCGCCGCCTGGCCGCCTCGCTCGCCGACA
>DASPKT010000069.1:0-23920 GCA_035627915.1 Azospirillaceae bacterium | reverse complement strand
CAATCCCGACGCCGTGGCGCCGCTGGTGTCGCTGTGCAACCGGCTCGGCATGGGCGTGCTGGAGTCGGTCCCCAGCCGGATGAACTTTCCGCAAGACGATCCGCTCTATCTCGGCAGCGTGTGGAACCAGCCCGTGCAGGACCCGGCCCTGGCGGCGGCCGACCTCGTCCTGGTCGTCGACAGCGACGTGCCCTGGATCCCCAGCGTCAACCGCCCCGCACCGGACGCCCGCGTCATCCACATCGACGCCGATCCGCTGAAGGCGCAGATGCCGCTGTGGCACATCGGCGCCAGCCGCCTCTACGCGGCCGACGCCGCCACGGCGCTGCGCCAGCTCGACGCCGCGCTGGCCGACCTCCCCCTCGACCCCGAGGCGGTGGCCCGCCGCCGGGCGGCGCACGGTGCCCGGCACGCGGCGCGGGCCGCCCGGCTGCGCGAGCGCGAAACCGGCGGGACCGGCCTGAGCGTGCCGGCCCTGCTGGCCCGGCTCCGCGCCGCGCTGCCGCCGGACGCCATCGTCCTGAACGAGGGGATCACCAACTACCAGGCCGTGTTCGACCACCTGGGCCCCCGCCCGCCCGGCTCCGTCTTCGCCAGCGGCGGCGGGTCGCTCGGCTGGAACGGGGGTGCCGCCATCGGCACCAAGCTGGCGGCGCCGGACCGCGAGGTCGTCGTCCTGACCGGCGACGGCTCATATATCTTTTCCGATCCGGTCAGCGTGCACTGGATCGCGCGGCGCTACGGCACGCCCTTCCTCCAGATCGTGCTCAACAACGGCGGCTGGACCGCGCCCCGGCAGTCGCTGCTGGCGCTCCACCCCGCCGGCTTCGCCAGCCGCGACCCGGCGCTCGGCACCTCGTTCGATCCGCCGCCGGACTATGCGGCGGTCGCCGCGGCGGCCGGGGGCGCCTGCGCGATGAGGGTGGACAGCGTGGAGGCGGTGGACGCGGTCCTGGCGCAGGCGCTGCACGCGGTCCGCGCGGAGGGCCGCTGCGCCGTCATCGACGCGGTGATCGGCACCGCGTGACCGGCACCCCGGGCAGGTTCGATCATCGCGTGACGTATTTTGCGCGCTTCTTATCGATTATGATTGCCATGAGTGATCGGATTGGATAGCGTCAGGGCAGATATCGTCCACCCGGAGAGACACCATGCCGGATGAGCGCACCGCCGCCCTGCCCTTCGCCGTCCCGTCCAGCCGCTGGTCGGAGGCCGAGGCGCGCGACAAGTCGCCGGAGCAGCTGCTGCTCTACCGTTCGAACCTGCTGGGCTCGGACCTGACCGTGACCAACTTCGGCGGCGGCAACACGTCGGCCAAGCTGGCCGGCACCGATCCGCTGACCGGCGACGCGGTCACGGTCCTCTGGGTGAAGGGATCGGGGGGCGACATCGGCTCGATGGGGCTCGACGGCTTCGCCACGCTCTACCTCGACAAGCTGCTCGGACTGGAGCGCCTGTACCGCGGGGTGGCGCACGAGGACGAGATGGTCGGCTACCTGCCGCACTGCACCTTCGCCCTCAATCCCCGCGCGGCCTCCATCGACACGCCGCTGCACGCCTATCTCCCCTTCGCCCATGTCGACCACGTGCATCCCGACGCGGTCATCGCCCTGGCCGCCTCCACGGGCGGCGAGGCGGCGACGCGGGAGATCTACGGCGGCCGCGTGGGCTGGCTCGACTGGAAGCGGCCCGGCTTCGACCTGGGCCTGCGGCTGCGCGACCACGTGGCGGCCAATCCCGGGCTGCGCGGCGTCATGCTGGCGGGGCACGGGATCATCTGCTGGGGCGATACGGCCCAGGCCTGCTACGAGAACACGATCGACCTGATCGCCGCGGCGGCCCGCTACCTGAACGGGCGCCTCGCCGGCGGCCCGGCCTTCGGCGGCGTCGCCGTGCCGGCGCGTCCGGCCGGGGAGCGGGCGGCGGTCGCGGCCGACCTCATGCCGCGGCTGCGCGGCCTGATGACGGGCGGGCGCCCCAAGGTCGGCCATTTCAGCGACGATCCCGAGGCCCTGGAGTTCGTCGGTTCCCGGGACTTCGAGCGGCTGGCCGCGGTGGGCACCTCCTGCCCGGACCATTTCCTGCGCACCAAGATCCGGCCGCTGACGCTGGATCCGGCACGCATCGACGACGATGGCTACCTGGCCGCGGCGCTGGACGGCTACCGCAGCGACTACGCCGCCTACTACCGGCGCTGCGCCGGGCCGGCCGACCCCAGGATGCGCGACCCGAACCCCGTCGTCGTGCTGCTGCCGGGCGTCGGCCGCTTCACCTTCGCCCACGACAAGGTGACCGCGCGCCTCGCCGGCGAGTTCTACGGCAACGCCATCAACGTCATGCGCGGGGCCACGGCGATCGGCGACTATGTCGGCCTGCCGGAGGCGGAAGCCTTCGCCATCGAGTACTGGGCGCTGGAGGAGGCCAAGCTGCATCGCCTGCCCAAGCCGCGCCCCCTGGTGGGCCGCATCGCCCTGGTGACCGGGGCCGCGGGAGGCATCGGCGCCGCCACCGCGACCCGACTGCTGGCGGACGGCGCCTGCGTCATGCTGCTCGACCGCGACGCGGACACGCTGCGTGACGCCGCCGCCGGCCTCGCGGCGCGCTTCGGCAAGGACCTGGTCCGCTCCGCCCTCTGCGACGTCACCGATCCGGCGCAGGTGAAGGCCGGCTTCGACGCCTGCGCCCGCGAGTTCGGCGGCCTCGACATCCTCGTCGCCAATGCCGGCCTCGCCTCCTCCGCCCCCATCGAAGAGACCAGCGTCGAGCTGTGGCGGCAGAACTACGCCGTGCTGGCGGAAGGCTACTTCCTGACCGCGCGCTCCGGCTTTCCGCTGCTGCGCCGCCAGGGCGGCGGCTCCATCGTCTTCATCGGCTCCAAGAACGCGCTGGCCGCCACGCCCAACGCGTCGGCCTACGCCTCGGCCAAGGCGGCATCGCTGCACCTGGCCCGCTGCCTCGCCCTGGAGGGGGCCGGCCACGGCATCCGGGTCAACGTGGTAAACCCCGACGCCGTGATCCGCGGCTCCCGCATCTGGGACGGGGCCTGGCGGCAGGAGCGGGCCAGCGCCTACGGGATCGACGCCGGCGGCGAGCTGGAGGAGTTCTATCGGCAGCGCTCGCTGCTGAAGCGGAACGTGCTGCCGGAGGACATCGCGGAGGCTGTCTTCTTCCTGGCCTCCGATGCATCCTCCAAGTCGACCGGCAACGTCATCAACGTCGACGCGGGCAACGCCCAGGCCTTCACGCGCTGACACCATCCGGGGAGTTCAAGACCGTGCGCGACGCGATGCTGTCCACCGATCTCATCCAGTCCCACAATGCGGCGCGCCTGGACGCCCTGCGCGACGAGTACGACAGCCTGGGCCGCTCGCTGGCCCGCTCCGGCGTGCGGATCGACGGCATCAGGGATGCCGTCGCGCGCTTCAGCATGGCACTGCCGAGCTGGGGATGCGGCACCGGCGGCACGCGGTTCGCCAAGTTCCCGATCCCCGGCGAGCCGACCTGCATCGAGGAGCGGCTGGAGGATTGCGCCGTCGTCCAGCAGCTGTGCCGGGCGACGCCGCGGGTGTCGCTGCACTTCCCCTGGGACAGCAGCTCCGACTATGCCGGACTGCGCGAGGTCGCGGCCGGCCTGGGGCTCGGGTTCGACGCCGTGAACTCCAACACCTTCCAGGACCAGCCCGGACAGCCCGTCTCCTACCGCTACGGCAGCCTGTCGGCGGCCGACCCCGCCGCCCGCGACCTTGCGGTCCGGCACAACATCGACTGCATCGAGGCGGGCCGCCGGCTCGGCTCCCGGGCGCTGACCGTGTGGGTCGGCGACGGGACCAACTTTCCCGGCCAGCAGGACCTGGGCGCGTCGCTGGACCGCTACCTGGAGAGCATGAGCCGCATCTACGCCGCCTTGCCGGAGGACTGGCGCCTGCTGATCGAGCACAAGCTGTACGAGCCCGCCTTCTACTCGACCGTGGTCTCCGATTGGGGCACCAGCATCCTGGCCGCCAAGGAACTCGGTCCCAAGGCGAAGTGCCTGGTGGACCTCGGCCATCACGCGCCCAGCGTGAACATCGAGCAGATCGTCGCCCGCCTGCACCGGTTCGGCAAGCTGGGCGGCTTCCACTTCAACGATTCCAAGTACGGCGACGACGACCTCGATTCCGGCAGCATCAACCCGCACCAGCTGTTCCTCGTCTTCAACGAGCTGGTGACGGCGGCGGAGACGGCGCCGGACGGGTTCGATCCCGCCTACATGATCGACCAGTCGCACAACGTCACCGATCCCATCGAGAGCCTGCTGTCGTCGGCGGAGGCCATCCTCGGCGCCTACGCCAAGGCGCTGCTGGTCGACCGCGAGGCCCTGCGGGCGGCGCAGGCGCGCAACGACGCGATGATGGCCTTCCAGTGCCTGCGCGCCGCCTACCGGCGCGACGTCACGCCGATCCTGGCCATGGCGCGGCTGGAGGCGGGCGGCGCCATCGACATGCTGGGCGTCTACCGCGAGAGCGGCTGGCGCCGGCGCAAGGCCCAGGAACGCCGCCCGGTCGCCCTCGGCGCCGGCATCGTCTGACCGGAGGGCCGGTTTCGCTTGCACGATCCGTCAGCTTGGCGCTAATTCGAGCGGGATCAATCAACGCGAGGCACCGGCATGCACGCGGCGGAACGGGAACAGCGGCTCCTGGAGCTGCTGCGGGAGCGCGGCTTCGTCGCCTTCAAGGACATCGAACGGACCGTGAGCGCCTCGCCGGCCACGCTCCGCCGGGATCTCGACCGGCTGGAGAAGGACGGCGTCATCGTGCGCGTGCGCGGCGGCGCCCGGCTGGTCCAGGGCGGGGACGGCGCCGCCGCTGAAGCGGCCCCCGCGCGCTTCGTCGGCAGCCCGTTCCACGAGAACATCGCCCGCAACCGCCCGGAGAAGGAGGCCATCGGCCGCCGGGCGGCGGAACTCTGCGCGCCGGGGGAGTCCGTCATCATCGACGGCGGGTCCACGACCCTGCAGATGTGCCCGCACCTGGAGCCGCTGGGGCTGCAGGTGCTGACCAACTCCCTGCACATCGTCAGCGCCCTGATCCGCCAGGCGAACACGCGGATTTCGGTCCCGGCCGGCACCCTCTTCCGCGAACAGGACATCCTGCTGTCGCCCTTCGAGGACGACGGCATGAACCGCTACCACGCCTCCAAGCTGTTCATGGGCGCGGCCGCGATCGGCCGGCACGGACTCATGCAGACGGACGTGCTGCTGGTGCAGGTGGAGCGCCGCCTGCTGAGCCGCGCGGACGAGGTCGTGGTGCTGGCCGACAGCTCCAAGTTCGACGGCCCTGCCGGCCACGTCGTCTGCGACCTGAAGGAGGTCGACGTGCTGGTCACGGACGACCGGGTCCGCGACGACATCGTCCAGATGCTGGAGCGCGCCGGCGTCAAGGTCATCACCGTCACGCCCTGAGGCCCCGGGACGCCGTCCCGCGGACATGAAAAAACCCGGCGCAGGGGCCCCGGGGGAGGCACCCCTGCGCCGGGTCACGGCGCCGGAGACGGGCGGGAGCGTCAGAAGGTGGCGCCGATCTTGATGCCGTACAGGCGCGGCGAGGCGAAGCCGGCGGTGGCGGCGGCGGCCGTCACCTGGGCGTAGTCGATCACCGCGTCGTCCTCCAGGTTCTGGACATAGGCCTCGGCGTACCAGGAGGCCTCGCGGGGCTGGTAGCGCAGGCTGAGGTTGGTCCGCGTGAAGTCGCCCTCGGCGGCGGTGGCATAGGGCCGCCGCAGCACGCCGCCCACCGGATAGGCGGTGTCGTTGAAGTGGGAGAAGAAGACGTCGGAGGAGTAGCGCAGGTCGGCGCGCGCCGTCAGCGTGCCCGGTTCCAGCTCGAAGGCGTACTCGGCGCCCAGCGTGAACTGCCATTCCGGCGCGCGGGGCAGGCGGTTGCCGGTCAGGTTTACGGTGACCCCGTTGATCGCGTCGAAGGCCGCCGGGAAGCTCAGGAACTCCGCCTTGAGGTAGGCCGCCGAGGCGTCGATGCGAAGCTGCGGGGTCAGCTGAGCGCTGGCCTCGACCTCGGCGCCGTACACCTCGGCCTTGGCGGCGTTGGTCGTCAGCCCCGTCGCCGTGGTGCCGTTGAGGATCACCGAGGTCTGCTGCAGGTCGTCGTAGTCGTAGTAGAAGGCCGCCAGGTTCAGCGTCGCGCGGCCGTCCAGCAGCCGGTTCTTGGAGCCGACCTCGTAGGCCAGCACCGTCTCCGGGTCGAAGTTGGCGATCGGGCCGACGCCGCCCGCCTTGTAGCCGGTGCTGACGTTGGCATAGAGCATGTGCGCCGGGGCGACCTCCCAGTCGGCGCCGACCCGCCAGGTGACCTCGTCCCACTCGCCCCGGAGGTTGGGCGTGTTCACCACGGCGCCGCCGATGTTGCTGATGGTGCCGCCGATGTCCTTCTTCTTGTCCTTGGAGTAGCGGCCGCCGGCCGTCAGCTTGAGGGTGTCGGTCAGGCGGAGGTCGCCCTGCGCGAAGAGCGCCGCGGTCGTCGCGTCCACGTTGGGGCGCAGCTGGTTGAAGCCGCCCGTCTGCGCGTTGTTGACGTAGAAGTCGACATTGTCCTCGTTGCGCTCGTCCATGTAGTAGGCACCGGCGACGAAGCTGAACGGCGCGTCCCAGGTCGTGGCGATCCGCAGCTCCTCGCTGAACGTCTCGTTGGGGTTCCAGAGCCGCACGCTGCCGGTGTTGGGGACGCCGGTGACGCGGGCATAGCGCACGTCGACCCGGTCGCGCCGGTAGGAGCTCAGCGACACGATGTCGAAGTTCTCCAGCGAATAGGTGACGTCGGCGACGAACCCGTAGCCCCGGTTGTTCAGCCGGTAGGGAGCGTTGACGTTCGCCTTGTACGGATCGTAGCCGGGTGTGCCGTTGTTGACGTGGCTGCCGCCGGCCCCTCCCCGCTTGTAGTAGTTGGCGGACAGCAGGACCCGCAGGGCCTCGCTCGGCAGGAACAGCAGATGGGCGCGCGCCGCCGTCTCCTCCAGGTCCGCCAGGTCCGGCCCGTCCTGGATGACGTTCTTCTGGTACCCGTCGTGCCGGTTGGTGGCGAAGGCGGCGCGCAGCGCCACCCGGTCGTCCACCAGCGGCACGTTCAGCATGCCGCGGGTGCTGAGCGCCTGGTAGTTGCCGAACCCGACCTCGGCCGCGCCCTCCGTCTCGAAGACGGGCTTGCGCGAGATGATGTTGACGGCGCCGGCAGTGGTGTTGCGCCCGTAGAGGGTGCCCTGGGGACCGCGCAGGACCTCGACGCGCTCCAGGTCGAAGAAGACGCTGTTGGCGCCCGAGGGGCGCGTCATGAAGACGCCGTCGAGGTGGATGCCGACAGACGCGTCCTGGGCCGGCGGCACGTTGGCCGAGCTGACGCCGCGCACGCTGACCGACATCTCGCGGGTCAGCGACCCGATCTGCACGTTGGGGACCACCCCGTTCAGATCGGCAGCACTGGTGAGGTTGCGGTCCTCCAGTGCCTCGCCGCTGAAGGCGGTGATGGCGGCCGGCGTGCGCTGGACCGTGCTGGCCCGCTTCTCCGCCGTGACGATGATCTCCTCCAGCACGGCGGTATCGTCGCCGGCCGCCGCCTGCTGGCCCCAGGCCGGCCCGGCGCAGAGAGCGGCCAAGCCGCACGACATGAGAAGGAACTGCTTGGACCCCATCACCACGACCTCCCTTGGTACGCCACGGCTGACCCGTGTTTCGAGCCGAGTCAATCAAACGCGCCGGTAGCTGTCAATCGAAAACAACCAATCTAGATCATATTACGTCAATTCCGCTCCATGAGCCGTGCCGGTAGTGCTCTATCCGGCTGATTTCACGCAATAATGCTCCGTGAGCGGTGACGGGGTCCGGATTGGTGCGGCCAGCGGCGATGGCAGATCGCAGCCAGTTCCGGGCTTCTTTCCTCAGGAAATCAATCATCGCCGATCATTATCGATCTTCCCGGGGTGCCGGACTCCCTGTAGGATCGGGGGCACAGGTTCCAGCACCGCGGCCACGATCATGCTCAAGCAGAAGCGACACGCCCTCATCCTGGCCGAGCTGGCGCGGCGGCGGATGGTGACGGTGGATGAGCTCTCCAGGCTCCTCCCGGCCTCGGCGGCCACCATCCGGCGCGATCTCAGCGAACTGGAGCAGGGCGGCACGATCCGGCGCGTGCATGGCGGGGCGGAGCTCGTCGCCGCGCCGGGCCAGGCGGAAGCCACGCGGCTGCCGGCGGGCGCCCCGCCGGCGCCGCGGGCCGTGCCGTCACTGTCGCCGGACCCCGCCCTGCTGCGGCGCAAGCGGGCCATCGCCCGGGCCGCGGCGGACCTGTGCCAGCCGGGAGAGGCGGTGATCATCAACGGCGGCACGACGACCTTCGAGATGGGCCCCTTCATCCGAGACAAGGGGCTGCAGGTGTTCACCAACTCCTTCTCGTTCGCGGCCTACCTGCTGGGCAGCACCAACAACCGCGTGCTGGTCCCCGGCGGGGAAGTGTACCGGGAGCAGAACATCATCCTCAGCCCCTTCGACAACGACACGATCCAGACCTTCTTCGCCTCCGCGATGTTCCTCAGCGCCTATGCGGTCGGGGAGAACGGGCCGATGGAGCGCGACGCCCGGCTGATCCGCTCGGAGACCAAGCTGATGAACCAGGCCGCGCGCCTGATCCTGCTGGCCGACAGCACCAAGTTCCAGCGGACCGGCGGGCTGATCCTCTGTCCGCTGGACCGCATCGACACCGTCGTCACCGACGACGGCGTGGAGGCGGCGACGGTCCGGCGACTGGAGGCCCGCGGCCTGCGCGTCGTCGTGGCCGAGGCCGGCGAGGCCCTTCCGCTGTCCGCGTGACCGCCGGATTCCCGATCTAAAAAGATTGATAATGATCGTTTGTGCGTGTAACGATCAGGCAGTCCTGCGCGAAGGAGCTTCCAGTGGACAATCCTGAAGGCCGTCTCAGCCGAGTCACCGCCATTGGATGGGCGACGGGAGGCTTCGGAACCTCCATCTATGTCGGCGCCACGATGGCCTACCTCCTGTTCTATCTGACGGAGGCGCACGGCATCAATCCGGCGGTCGCCGGCCTGGCCATCCTGATCCCGCGCCTGGTCGACGTGGTGACCGATCCCATCATGGGGGTCATCTCGGACCGGACGCGCAGCCGCATGGGCCGCCGCCGGCCCTACCTGCTGTGGGGGGCGCTGACCTTCGGGGTGTCCTTCTTCCTGCTCTTCGCCATGCCGGCGGGCATGCCGCACGCGGTGGCCTACTTCGTGGCCGTCTACCTGCTGGCCAGCACGGCCTACACGGTCTTCGTGATCCCGCACAACGCCATGGGCGCCGAGCTGACGCCCGACGCCCGCGAGCGCACGGGCGTGATCGGCTACAAGATGATGGCGGCCCGCCTCGGCATCATCGCGGTGACCGTGTTCGGCAGCTACATCTTCACCCGGTACGGCACCCTGGCCGAGGGGTTCGCCATGTTCGGGCTCATCTTCGGGAGCCTGATCCTGGTCAGCGGGCTCACCGCCTTCTTCGCGACCAGCGGGACGACGGGGACGGCGCCGGGCCACACCGGCCGCGGGCTCGGCAGCGAATTCCGCAGCATCGTCCACAACCGGCCGCTCCTGATCCTGCTCTGCGTCTTCCTGCTGCAGAACATGGCCATCGGCGCCGGCGCGACCGCGGGGATCTACCTGATCACCCTGTACGTCCAGGTTCCCCTGGAACATGCCGGGATGATCATCGCCTCCGTCGGCATCGTGGCGGCGCTGGCGACGCCGTTCTGGATCCCGATCGCCAAGCGGTTCGGCAAGATCGTCTCCTACCGGGTCGGCATGCTGATCGCGATGGCCTCGTTCCTGTCCATCCTGCTGTTCGTCGGCCCCGGCTCGCTGCCGCTCCTGCTCGCCCTGCTGATGCTGCAGGGCGTCGGCGACGCGGTGCTGCAGCTCGCCCCCAATTCCATGGTGCCCGACACAGTGGAGTATGCCGAGCTGAAGACCGGCGCCCGGCACGAGGGCGTCATCCTCGGCACCATGTACGCGACCCTGAAGCTGGGCATGGCCGCCGGCTCCTTCGTGACCAGCATCCTGCTCGACCTCACCGGCTTCCAGTCCGGGGTCGGGGCGGCCGGGCAGACGCCGGAAGCCATCGAGGGGATCAAGCTCGCCTACACGATCGCGCCGCTCGCCCTCTGGACCTGCGCCTTCCTGGTGCTGCGCTATTATCGCCTCGACGAGGCAAGCCACCTGGAGCTGCGGCGCCAGATCCTGCAGCGTGCCAACTGAGGGGTCCACCATGCTGCGCGCCGCGGAATTCATCTGGCTGCCGGACCAGCCCGCCGACCACCAGGCCCTGGTGCGCCTGCTGCGCGGCCCGGTCCAGCGACGCACCACGGAGGGGGAGAACCGATGGGTGCTGTTCCGCCGCGGCTTCGATCTCCCGGCGGACGCCGATCCCGCGGGCGGCCCCGCCGACCTCGCCATCACCGCGGACGGGCGCTACCGGCTGTGGGTGAACGGCACCGCGGTGGGCCGCGGCCCTGTCCGCAGCACGCCGCACCACCAGCGCGTCGACCGCCACGATGTCGCGGCGCTGCTGCGGCCGGGCCGCAACGTCATCGCCGTCCTGGTCCACACGCCGGGCGTCGACCTCGCCTGGTACGAATGCGTCAAGGGCGCCTGGCAGCCGGTCCTGGGCGACGGCGGGCTCTATGTGCACCTGCGGGCCGGCCGCGGGGACGCGGCGGTGGAGGTGGTGAGCGACGCCGCCTGGCGGGTGGTGGAGTCCCCCGCCTGGCGGCGCGACACGCCGCGGGCCGGCTGGGGACAGGACTTCATCGAGGACGTCGACGGCCGCGCGCTCGACCCGGCCTGGACGGAAGCCGACTACGACGACGGGGCCTGGCCGCACGCCCGCGAGATGGTGTCCACCGGCACGGCCGCCGACATCGCCAAGGGCTGGGGCGTGGTGCGCGCCTTTCCCGCCCTGCTGCCCCGCGAGATCCCGCCGCTGACGGAGACGCCGGTGGCCCCGGCCGCCGTCGCCTGGGCCTGCCGCGTGGTGCCGCGCCCCGACCTGCCGGTCGAACGCCGCCTCTACCAGGAGACCCTCGCCGGGCCGGCGGACGACCTGGTGGAGAACGCGGCGGGGCTGCTGCGGCCCGACGGCGGGCCGGCCGTCTTCCGCACGACGGCCGGGCACGACGTCGCCCTGATGCTGCGCTTCGATCCCTACCATTCCGGCCACCCCTTCATCGACATCGAGGCGGAAGGCGGGGAGATCGTCGAGGTCGCGGTGGCCGAGGCGGTGCCGGGCGAGTTCGGCGCCGCCGCCGGGCCCGAGGGCCTGCGGCTGGACGGGCCGCTCGCCTGCGCCCACCTGTTCCGTTATACGGCTCGGCCCGGCCGCCAGCGCTTCGAGAAGTTCGAGTGGTCGGCCGTGCGCGCCTTGCAGATCGTCGTGCGCAACGCGCCGAACGGCCTGCGCCTGCATCGGGTCGGCTCCGTCGCCACCTGCTACCCCGCCCGTCCCGAGGGGGCCTTCGCCTGTTCCGACCCGGCGCTGACGCGGCTCTGGGAGGTCGGGCGCCACACGGCGCTGCAATGCATGCACGACGCCTGGGAGGATTGCCCCGGGCGGGAGCGGCGGCAATGGGTCGGCGACGCCGTCGTCGGCTTCGACATCGCCGCCGCCGCCTTCGGGCCCAGCGTGTTCCCGCTGGCCCGCCAGTTCCTGCGGCAGGTGGCGGAGAGCCAGCGGCCCGACGGGCTGACGCCGATGTTCACGCCGGGCGACCACCACGGCGAAGGGCTGATCATCCCCGACTACACCCTGCACTGGATCCTGGGCATCGGCCGCTACCTCCAGGCCAGCGGCGACGAGGAGCTGGCAGAGGCGCTGTTCCCGGCGGTGCAGCGGGCGCTCGACTGGTTCGCGCGGCACGCCGGACCGGACGGGCGGCTGGTGGACGTGCCGTTCTGGCACTTCATCGAGTGGGCGCACCTGGAGCGCACGGGGGCGGCCACGGCCGTCAACGCGCTGCACGCCGGCGCGCTCGCCGCCGCCGCCACGCTGGCGCGGCGCATCGGCTACGCCCGGGCGGCGGACCGCTACGCGGCGGCGGCGGACCACGCGCGCGCCGCCCTGAACGCGGAACACTGGGACGAGGCGCGGGGCGTCTATGCCGACGCGGTCGATCCCCGGACCGGCCGGCGCGGCGAGCGCGTGTCGCAGCAGGCGAACGCGCTGATGATCCTGCTGGACCTGGCCCCCCGGGAGCGCTGGGAGCGCATGGCGGCGGCGATGACGGAGGACGCGCACCTCAAGGTCACCGCGGCGCCGCCCATCGTCCCCGTGGGCGAACCGATGGACCCGGCCGTCGACATGGTGCGCGCCAACACCTACTACTGCCATTTCCTCTACGAAGCCCTGGCGGCCGCCGGGCGGTTCGACTGGGTGCTGGGGGACATGCGCCGCTTCTACGGGCGCATGCTGGCGGCCGGCGCCACCACCCTGTGGGAGAGCTTCGAGCCGACGGCGAGCCTCTGCCACGTGTTCTCCGCGACGCCGGTCTACCAGCTCTCCCGCCAGGTCCTCGGCGTCGCCCCGCTCGACCCGGCGTTCCGGCGCTTCGGCGTGACCCCGCGGCCGGGGGACCTGGACTGGGCCTCGGGCCGCGTCCCCACGCCCGCCGGCCCCATCCGGGTGGACTGGCGGCGGGAGGGCGACACGGTCCACCTGTCGGTCGAGCATCCCGACGGCACCGTCCTTGACGACGCCGCGGTTCCCGGTTTCAAGGCGGTCACGGTCGAGCGGTCGGCCGGCCGGCTGCGGGCGGAGTTCCGGCGCGACGCGCCGTCCGGCGGGCTCGGGGAGGCACGGCCGTGACCCCGTCCGCGCTGCCGACCTCCGGCCGCCCGGCGGTGGTCGTCGACATCGGGAAGACCCGCCTGAAGCTCTCGGTCGTCGAGGCGGACGGCACGCTCCGTCATGCCGCCGCCGCCGACAACCGGCCCTACCTCTCCGGCCCCTACCCCGCCCACGACGTGGAGCGGACCTGGGCATGGCTGCTGGACGCGCTGTCCGACCCGCGCGTCCGCGATGCCGGCAGCATCGTCGTCGCCACCCATGGTGCCACGGCGGCCTGCCTGGGCGCGGAGTGGCTGGCGCTGCCGATCCTGGACTACGAGTGGGACGGGGTCCGCGAGTTCGACGCGGACTACGACCGGCTGCGGCCGCCCTTCGCCGAGTCCGGCTCGCCGGCGCTGCCCGCGGGCCTGAATCTCGGCCGCCAGCTCCACTGGCTGGAACGGCGCCACGCCGACGCCTTCGCGGCCTGCCGGCACATCCTGATGTTCCCGCAGTACTGGGCCTGGCGCCTGTCCGGCGGGCTGGCCTCGGAGGCCACGTCGCTCGGCTGCCACACCGACCTCTGGGCCCCGCATGCCGGCGGCTTCAGCTCCCTCGTCGCCGCCCGGGACTGGGGCGGGCGCCTGCCGCCGCTGCGCCCGGCCTGGGAACCGGCGGGACGGCTGCTGCCGCCGCTGGCGGCCCGCACGGGCCTTGGCGGCGACGTCCGCGTGCTCACCGGCATCCATGACAGCAACGCCTCACTGCTGCCCTATCTCCAGAACGGGTCGGTCGGGACGATGGTGTCGACGGGCACCTGGATCGTAGTCATGGCCCTGTCCGGCGCCGGCGCCCCGTTGCGCCAGTCCCTGGACATGCTGGTGAACGTCGACGCCGCCGGCCGTCCCGTGCCGTGCATCCGCTTCATGGGCGGCCGCGAACTCGCCGTCCTGGCGGCGGGGACGGACCCCGGGTCGGCGACCGCGGACGAGGCCCTGGCCCTGGCACGCCAGGGCGTGATGGCGCTGCCCGGCTTCACGGAGAGCGGCGGGCCCTTCCTCGGCAGCCGGGGACGCGTCCTCGGCGACCCCGGCGCCGGCAATCCCGCGGCGCTGGGCATGCTGTACTGCGCGCTGATGACGGACCTGTGCCTGGACCTCCTGGGCGCCCCCGGTCCGATCGCCATCGACGGCGGGTTCTCCCGCATGCCCCTGTTCGCCGACCTGCTGGCGGCGCTGCGGCCCCAGGAAAGGGTGCTGCGCGTCAGCGATGCCCGGCCCGGGGCGGCCTGGCTCGCCGCCTGGCCGGACGGGCCCGGCCCGGCACCGGCGCAGGTGCCGGCGACGGGCCTTACCCGGGACCCGGCCGCGGCCGCCCTGCTGGCGGCCTACCGGCAGGCCTGGCGCGCGGCCCTGCCGCCCCTTCCCGGCGGCTGATCCCCGCCGGCCGGGCCCCCGGACCGGGGCCCGGTGACGGCATGGACGATGTCCGCCTCCCGGACGCCGCCCCGCTCAGAACATGCGCGGCGGCAGGTGGCAGAACACCCAGTAGTGGAACTCGTTGATCTCGTCGCGCGGCGAGGCCCGGTACCGGACCTCGATCCGGAGCGTGCTCTTGCCGCGGGTCAGCGCGGCCGGGATCTCGAAGTCGGACTCCACCCAGGCCTGGTTCTGCGGGGCCGACGCGTTGAACACCACGTGCCAGGGGCGCTCGACGGGCACGCCGTCGACGACGACGTCCGCCGTCTGCACGCCGTTGCCCCAGCGCGACAGCAGCCGGCGCAGCCGCACCCCCACATTGGCAGGGTCGACAGCGACGGTGAAGGCGCTGTGGCCCCGGAAGGCGCGCCCCTCCTCCAGCAGCAGCCCGGCCTCGACGTTCTTCTCGTAGCCGTCATGGGCGCTGCGCAGGCTGCCGGACCAGGTTTCCCCCTCGATGGAATAACCATGCGCGGCCTCCGACGCTTCGATGCCGACGTCGACGGAATCGGTCTGCACCAGCCAGCCCGGGTTGCTGCCGGCCTTGTAGTAGTACATGACCGTTTCCGTCCTCCCGGAGGCGCTGCGGAACAGGCGGGAGTGCTCGTAGTCGATGCGGATCTGGTCGGTGAAGACGTAGGCGTCGTTCAGGTGCAGCCGGTAGGCGCCCTGGTAGCCGTTGACCACCCCGCCCCACAGGGGTGTCTGGTAGGGGCCGCCGCCCCAGCCCTGGTTGTGGTCGTCCTCCGTCCCGTTGCCGTGGACCTGCGGCGAGCGGCTGCCGTCGATGTAGGTGAACTCGTCCCCGTCCATCGAGTAGCCCTCCGAGTAGAGGGTGCGGCCCACCACGTGGCCGTACCCCTGCTCCCGGAAGGCGACGGCGTACAGCGCGTCGCCGCGGTCGGCATCCAGCGTGTGCCGGGCATGGAAGTAGCCCGATGCGGCCGGCGGGTAGGCGAACGCCTCCTTGGGCGTCACCGCGACCTCGGCCTCCACCGTGACCTCCCGCCCCGCGCCGTTCACGATCTCGATCCGGGCGGATCGCCAGAACGGCATGGGCCAATAGGCGTAGAAGGTGCCCTGCGCACCGTCGAACCCGTAGAGCAGGGTCGCCAGGGTCCGGGTCGGCACGACCGGCCGCGTCGCCAGCGTCATCCCCCCGCCGCCGAAGAAGACGCCGATCGGCATGTCCACCGCCGGTGCCCTGCCGTCCCAGGACAGGCGCAGGCGGACATTGAAGAAGCTGTCCTCGTCGTAGGGGCTGAGGCGCAGCCGCAGGGCGGTGATCGCCGCCTGCCCGTCGAGCTGCAGCAGGGTGGCGGTGGCGCCCGCGGCAACGGTGGCGGCGCAGCGCCGCTCCTCCGCGCCGGGCAACGCCTTGGGATCGGCGCCGAGGCGGCTCCAGGCCGCCCGCACGGCGGCTGCGGCCGGCTCGTCCCCGGACCAGGACTCCACCACCGTGCCGACCGGGTACAGCAGGTAGGTGAACTGGTACCAGCTGTTGACGTCGGTCCCCATCGTAGCGGCGAAGGCCGGGCTGGGAACGAAGGTGACCTTGAGCCGGCGGGCGAAGGGCAGCGGATGGTACTGGATGCCGAAGATCGTCCCGTGCTCCGGCGTCGGCAGCGGCAGGCCGAGGTCCACCACGCCCCAGTCGCCGGCGAAGGCGAAGGGGGCGTCGAAGGGCGGGCAGGTCCCGCCGAAGATCTGGTCGGCGGTCAGGTCGATCCGCGGCTCCGGCTCGTCGTCGAAATAGTAGCGGAGGCGGCACTGCCCGGCCCCCTCCTTCAGCACGAAGCCCTTGCCGGTGAAGGCCGACCAGATGTTCAGCTGCTGGCGGTACAGCGTCCCCGGGCCGTAGGCGTCGAAGAGGACGTGCTCGCCCCGGTCGTCGACATATTTGCTGAAGGCCTTGGCGAAGTGCCCGTCCGTGTTGCCGCCGGTCAGGTCGTAGGAGGAGAACTGCAGCGTCTGCGTTCCCGGCGGGTAGAAGAACGGCAGGAACTCCGGATGCGCCATGGCCTCCAGTCCCGGCCGCACCGCCAGCCCCCAGGGCTGGCCGGGCGGGGGCGCGGCCGGTCGCTGCGGACCCGGCTGGCCGGGGGGCGGGGTCAGGGCCATGGTGCTGTCCTCCGGAACGCGACGCCGGGCACGGTCTTGGCGGACCGGTGACCGATCAGCACCGATTGTATCTAATCATTATCGATCATTGTCAATCGCCGGCTTCCCGGTTCAGTCGAACAGCCGGGCGACGATCTCGAAGCCGGAGCAGACCCCCATCTTGGCGTAGGCCCGCCGGCGGTAGGTTACGACGCTGCTGGAAGATATCCCCAGGTCCAACGCGATCGCCTCCGCCGTCATGCCGACCAGCATCCGGGCGCAGACGGCCCGTTCCCGCGCCGCTAGCCCCGGAAAGCAGGCGATCAGCCGTGCCTCTATGCGGGCCAGCCGCGTATCGCCGAGGCAGACCGCGGGCGCCGCCAGCTCGGCCTGCTTGGCGAGAAGCGGCAGCAGCAGCGGCCCGGTCGCGGTGAGCCGGCCGAACTCGGCGTCGGCCACCGGCCCCCGGGGGGCGCGCCGGAAGGCGCTGAGCACCGTCCATCCCCGGGCGGTCCGCCCGGCGACGGAGACCTTCTCGACGAAGCCCGGCTCCCGGTAGCAGGCCTGCCGGTACTCCAGGTCGGCGATCTCGGCGGCGTCGACCCGGGCCGCGAGCAGCGGGGCCGCGGTGCCGAGCGTCCCGAAGGCCTGCATCACGGGATCGAGGGCGAAGTACCGGCTTCCGTACGCCGCCGCCCGGCGCGGCGCCCGCCCGCCGATGCCGGCGGAGGCGACGATGGTCGGCGGCCGGCCGGGCGCCGCCCAGGTGAAGGCGACCACCTCGTCCACCGGCACCACCTGCGCCAGCGCCTCCAGCAGGACGTCGCCCAGCCCCGGGGTGCCCAGGGCCTCCGCGACGCGGGCATGGGCCGCCAGCCCCTCGGGCGGGATCGGGCCGGCGCTGTCGGGCAGTCCAGCGAACATGATCGTTTCCGGTGAGTTCCGATCGCTTGTCCCCTCGCGGGGGGACAGACCGCCTGACGACGATACGCCAAGGTCGTTTTCCGGCCAAGCCATCCTGTCGGCGAGGGGCCGCATCCCCCGCCGCCCCGGCCCCGATCTCGGAGACCCGCCATGTCCAAGCAGTTCGCCTCCCATGCCGACCTCGAGGAGAAGCAGGTCAGCTTCGAGCAGCTGAGCGAGAACGCCTTCGCCTATACGGCGGAAGGCGATCCCAACACCGGGATCATCGTCGGCGACGACGCCGTCCTGGTCATCGACACCCAGGCGACGCCGGTCATGGCGCAGGACGTGATCCGCCGCATCCGTGCGGTCACCGACAAGCCGGTCCGCCACATCCTGCTCTCGCACTACCACGCCGTGCGCGTGCTGGGCGCGTCCGCCTACGGCGCGGACCAAGTGATCGCGAGCCAGGACACCGCCGACCTCATCGCCGAACGGGGCGAGGCCGACATGGCCAGCGAGATCGGCCGCTTTCCCCGCCTGTTCCGCGCGGCGGAGTCCATTCCCGGGCTGACGCGGCCGACCCTGGCCTTCAAGGGCGAGATGACGCTGTGGCTGGGCCGGCTGGAGGTCAGGATCCTCCAGCTCGGCCGCGGGCACAGCAAGGGCGACACGGTAGCCTGGCTGCCGTCCCAAGGCGTCCTCTTCGCCGGGGACCTGGTGGAGGCGGGGGCGACGCCCTACTGCGGCGACGCCTACTTCCGGGATTGGCCCGCGACCCTGAACCGGCTGGCGGCCCTGCAGCCGGCGCAGCTGGTGCCCGGCCGCGGCCCGGCCCTGACCACGCCGGCCGCCGTGACGGAGGCGGTGACCGGGACCCACGCCTTCGTCAGCGAACTCTACCGGCGGGTGGAACAGGCCGTGGCCAACGGCAAGACACTGAGGACCACCTACCAGGAGGTCCATGCGGCCATGAAGCCGCGCTTCGGCCACTGGGTCATCTTCGACCATTGCATGCCCTTCAACGTCAGCCGGGCGTTCGACGAGGCGACCGGCCACGCCCATCCCCGCATCTGGACGGCGGACCGCGACCGCGAGATGTGGCGGCAGCTCGAGGGCTGAGAGGGGGCCGCGCCATGGATGCCCAGGAACTCCCCCCTCCCCAGGACCGCGTGTTCGCCTACCGCCGGTCGCCCGACCAGGACGCGGCGGCGCCCGCCCGCCACCCGGTGGTGATCGTCGGCGCCGGCCCGGTCGGCCTCGCCGCCGCGGTCGACCTCGCGCGCCGCGGCGTGCCGGTGGTGGTGCTGGACGACGACGACCGGCTCTCGACCGGATCGCGCGCCATCTGCTTCGCCAAGCGCAGCCTGGAGATCCTCGACCGGCTCGGGGTGGGCCGGCGCCTCGTCGGCAAGGGCGTCTCCTGGAAGGTCGGCAAGGTGTTCCTGCGCGACGCGCCGGTCTACAGCTTCGACCTGCTGCCGGAGGACGGCCACGCCAACCCCGCCTTCGTCAACCTCCAGCAATATTACCTGGAGGCCTATCTGGTCGAGCGCGCGGCGGCGTTCCCGCACCTGGACATCCGCTGGCGCAGCCGGGTCACCGGGCTGGAGGTGCGGCCGGACGGCGTCCTGCTGACCGTGGAGACGCCGGACGGCCCCTACCGGCTATCCGGCGCCTACGTCGTCGCCTGCGACGGCGCCCGCAGCGCGGTGCGCGGCCTCATGGGCCTGGAAAGCCGCGGGCGGAGCTTCCGCGACCGGTTCCTCATCGCCGACGTCCGCATGGCGGCGGACTTCCCGCCGGAGCGCTGGTTCTGGTTCGACCCGCCCTTCCATCCGGGACAGTCGGTGCTGCTGCACCGGCAGCCCGACGACGTCTGGCGGATCGACTTCCAGCTGGGCTGGGAGGCCGACCCGGAGGAGGAGCGGCGGCCGGAGCGCGTTGAGCCGCGCATCCGCGCGCTGCTCGGGCAGGACGCGGACTTCACCCTGGAGTGGGTCAGCGTCTACAGCTTCGTGTGCATGCGCATGGAGCGGTTCCGCCACGGCCGCGTGCTGTTCGCCGGCGACGCCGCGCACGGCGTATCGCCGTTCGGCGCGCGCGGCGCCAACAGCGGCCTCCAGGACGCGGACAATTTGGCCTGGAAGCTGCACCTCGTCCTTGACGGCAAGGCCCCCGACGCGCTGCTCGACAGCTATGCCGCGGAGCGCGAGGCGGCGGCGGACGAGAACATCCTGAACTCGACCCGCAGCACCGACTTCATCACCCCGAAGAGCGAGGTCAGCCGCGTCTTCCGCGACGCCACGCTGCTGCTGGCCAGGGACCATGCTTTCGCCCGCCGGATGGTGAACAGCGGCCGCCTGTCGGAGCCCTCCATCCTCCGGGATTCTCCCCTGAACACGGCTGACGAGGACGGCTTCGCCGGTGCGATGGTGCCGGGCGCCCCCTGCGCCGACGCGCCGGTCCTCGGGCCTGAGGGGCGGGGGCCGGAGGGGCGGGACTGGCTGCTCCGGCAGGTCGGCGACGGGTTCACCGGCCTCTACTTCACCGACGGCCGCCCGCCCGGCGGCGACATCCTCGCGGGACTGCGCGCCCTGGACCAGGGTCCGGTCCCCGTGCGGTGCCTGGCTGTCCATCCCGCGGGAACGGCCGCCGCCGACGGGCTGGTGGACGGGGACGGCTTGGTGGCCCGGCGCTACGACGCCACCCCGGGGACGTTCTACCTCATCCGTCCGGACCAGCACGTCTGCGCCCGCTGGCGCCGCTTCGACCCGCCCCGCGTCCGGGCCGCGCTGGCCCGGGCGACCGGCCAGGACCCTGCCCCATGACCCATCCTCCGACAACCAATTCCTTGGGCCTCGACACCACCCCCCGCCTCGCCGACCCGGACGCCGTCTATGAGGCGCTGATCGACGCGCACCAGGGGCTCTCGCCGGAGCAGAGCGCCCTGCTCAACGCCAAGCTGATCCTGCTGCTGGTGAACCAGGTCGGCGACGCGCACATCGTCGCCGCCGCGCTGGCCGAGGCCCGCCGTGGCCTCTGAGGCGGACGGGCCCGGGCGTTCCGAACGGCGCGGCACGCTCCGCCAGCGCGCCCGGCGGATTCTGCGCCGCTGGTGGCCCGCCCCGCCGCCGGCCGCGGCGGACGAGGACACGCTCGCCCGGCTGCTGCTGCGCAACCCGAACCCCCTCTAGTCCTGGGGCGCGGATCGCCCCGCTGTCCCTGCCAAACGAAAGGATGCCGAACGGAAAAGCGCCCGGGCACGCGCTTTGCGTGCCCGGGCTTGCAGTGGGCCGCCCGCGCGCGGAGGACAACGCGCCGAGGCATCGAAGCGGGAGGGCCTCTGGGGCGGCCGCAGGACAGGGGAGCTGTCCTGATCTCCGGAACCGGGGGAGCCGCCGGGCGAACCCGGGGGCCGTCCCCTGACGGCCGGGAGACTAGGCCGGGGACCCGCCGCGGGCCATGGAGGAAGGCGGGGAATTCTTGGACATTTCGGCGGTCCGCTCCCCCTGGCGGTAGCGGCTCGGGGTGAGGCCGGTCCGGCCGGTGAAGAAGCGGGAGAAGTAGGCGGGATCGTCGAAGCCGAGGTCGTAGGCGACCTCGGCCACCGTCATGTCCGTGTAGGTCAGGTTGCGCTTGGCCTCTAGGATCAGCCGGTCGTGCAGCAGCTCGATCGACGGGCGTCCGGTGATCTCGATGCAGGCGGCCCGCAGCCGCCCCGGGGTGACGCCCAGCGCTCCGGCATAGCGCGTCACCGGCCAGCCCGACCGGAACTCACGGTCGACGAGCGCCCGGAAGCGGGCAACCAGCGCCGCCCGGGGGCCCGGGGCCAGGGCGGGCCCCGCCGGCAGCCGCGCCAGCCGCACGACGCCGACCAGGAGCCGCAGCAGGAGCGCCTCAACCGCCATCTCCCGCGCCGGCTCCGCCGCGTCCAGCTCGCGCTCGATCTCCCGCGGCAGCCGGTCCAGTTCCAGACGCTCGATCAGGTCGGCGGTGAGGCCGAGGCAGCCCGCATCGGCGAACAGCGCTTCCAGTGCCGGCTCCCGCCGCCCGTAGTGCCGCAGCAGGTGCTCGACGAAGGTCACCACGTGGCCGCCGGTCTCGGCCTCGAAGCGGAAGCCGTGCACCTCTCCCGCAGGCACGAGCAGCAGGGCCGGCCCCTCGAAGGCGAAGCGGCGGCCGCAGGCCTGCATCTCGCCCCGGCCGGAGCGGATCAGGAAGACGTGGTGCAGGTCCGCGTGGGCATGGGGACGAATTGTCCAATTGTGGGGCCGGCTCCGCCGCTCCACGGACTCGATATGGACGAACCGCTCGCCGGCGGACGCGGCGGCCTCGCCATAGAGGAAGAAGCGGGGAATGGTGGACCTGTCCGTCTGCACCGCGCGCTCCCGGGACTGTCCCTGACGATCCACTGATGAACCGGAAGCGCGGAAAAGTCCAAGCAATTGATGCCTGCGTCCCATCACGGCCGGGCGGCGCGCGGCTATGGTGGGTCCCAGCTCGACAGGGGAGATCGACCATGCGCACGCAGGTCGCCATCATCGGCGCCGGACCCGCCGGCCTGCTGCTCTCGCAGCTGCTGCACGTCGCCGGCATCGGCTGCGTGGTGCTGGAGCGCAAGGACCGGAGCCATGTCGAGAACCGCATCCGCGCGGGCATCCTGGAGCAGGTCACGGTCGACCTGCTGCGGCGCGCCGGCGTCGCCGACCGGCTGGACCGCGAAGGGCTGCCGCATGGCGGCTTCAGCCTGGCCTGCGACGGTCGGTCGACCCGGATCGACCTGGAGGGGCTCACCGGCAAGGCGGTCATGGTCTATGGCCAGACGGAGGTCACCAGGGACCTGATCCGGGCGGCGGAGACGCGCGGCGTTCCCATCGTCTTCGAGGCCGGGGACGTCGCCCTGCACGACGTGGCCGGCAGCCCCTCGGTGACCTACACGCAGGGCGGGGAGGCGCACCGGATCGCCTGCGACTTCATCGCCGGCTGCGACGGCTTCCACGGCGTCAGCCGCGCCAGCATTCCCCCCGACCGGCTGCGGACCTTCGAGCGCGTCTATCCCTTCGGCTGGCTGGGCGTGTTGGCCGACGTCCCGCCCTGCGATCCGGAGCTGGTCTACAGCAGCCACGCCAGGGGCTTCGCGCTCGCCTCCATGCGCTCGCCGACGCGCAGCCGCTACTACGTGCAGGTATCGGCCGGCGAACGGATCGAGGACTGGCCGGACGACCGGTTCTGGGACGAGCTGGCGCTGCGCCTCGGGCCGGCCGCCGGGCGGGTGACGCGCGGCCCCGCCCTGGAGAAGTCCATCGCGCCGCTGCGCAGCTTCGTCGCCGAACCGATGCGCCACGGCCGGCTGTTCCTGGCCGGCGACGCCGCCCATATCGTGCCGCCCACCGGGGCCAAGGGCCTGAACCTGGCGGCGGCCGACGTCGCCTACCTGGCCGACGGCCTGATCGACCATTACGCGGGCCGGGGTGCCGATGCCCTCGACGCCTATTCGGCCCGGGCGCTCGCCCGGGTCTGGAAGGCGGAGCGCTTCTCCTGGTGGTTCACCGGCCTGCTGCACCGCTTCCCCGACGCCGACGCCTTCGCCCGCAGGATCCAGGTCGCCGAGCTCGACTATTTGCGCGGCTCGGCCGCCGCCCAGGCCGTCCTGGCGGAAAACTATGTCGGCCTGCCGCTGCACTGAGAGCACGGGCCGCAGGGAGACGAGGATGCCAAGCAAGGTCTACGCCGACGCGCACGCCGCCCTCGACGGCGTCCTGTTCGACGGCATGACGATCATGTCCGGCGGCTTCGGCCTGTCCGGCAATCCGGAGAACTCCATCCGGGCCCTGCGCGAAGCCGGGGTCCGCAACCTGACGGTGATCTCCAACAACTGCGGGGCCGACGGCTTCGGCCTGTGGACGCTGCTCGACAACGGGCAGATCCGCAGGATGGTCAGCTCCTACATCGGCGAGAACAGGCTGTTCGAGCAGCTCTACATCGCCGGCAAGCTGGAGCTGGAACTCACGCCGCAGGGCACGCTGGCCGAGCGCATCCGCGCCGGCGGCGCCGGCATCCCCGCCTTCTTCACCAGGACCGGCGTCGGCACGCTGGCGGCGGAGGGCAAGGAGATCCGCGAGTTCGATGGCGTGACCTACGTGATGGAGCGCTGGCTGCGCGCCGACCTCGCCATCGTCAAGGCCTGGAAGGGCGATACCGAGGGCAACCTCGTCTACCGGAAGACCGCGCGGAACTTCAACCCGATGATGGCGACCGCCGGCCGCATCACCGTCGCCGAGGTGGAGCATCTGGTCGAGCCGGGTACCCTCGACCCCGACGCCGTCCACACGCCCGGCATCTTCGTGCAGCGCATCTACCAGGGCCGGGACTATGAGCGGCGCATCGAACGCCGCACGACGCGGCCGCGCCCCACCGCCGGCCAGGGAGCGCCATGATGGCCTGGACCCGTGAGGAAATGGCCGCGCGCGCGGCGCGCGAGCTGCAGGACGGCTTCTACGTGAACCTCGGGATCGGCATCCCGACGCTGGTGGCGAACTTCATCCCCGAGGGCATGCACGTGACGCTGCAGAGCGAGAACGGC
>DASPKT010000068.1:0-5083 GCA_035627915.1 Azospirillaceae bacterium | reverse complement strand
CGGCGAAGACGGCGTCGTCGAAGTCGCGCGCGTCCGCCCCGTCGATGGTGACGAGCGGGAAATCCGGCAGGTCGGTGCGCCCCTCCAGCGTCGGCTCCTCCGCCCGCTCCGCCTGCTCCAGTGCGGCGCGCGGGAAGACGGTGGGGATGCCGTTCTGGTGGATGGCGATCAGGCTGACCGCGCGCGGGTCCTCCATGCTGCCGAGCCGCTCCACCACGCGCGCCTGATTCAGCCCGAAGCGGGAGGAGGGGAGGATCTCCGCCACGACCAGTTCGCCCGGCGCGGCGCCCTCGGCGTTCTCCGCGGTCACCACGTACTCGTGCTTCTCCCGCCGGTCGGTGGGCCGCAGCCGGCCGCCGTCGCGGCCCTGCTGGTAGATGCCGACCACGCGCGCCTGCGAGGCGCCGTCCAGCTTGCGGATGGTGCGCCCCTCGTAGAGGTCGTCGTGGACGCGGTGGAGGCGCGCCAGCACCCGGTCGCCGGGGCCGAGCGCCGGATGGCCGCGCTTCTCCGGCTGCATGACGATGCGGGGCGGCGGCTCCTCGTGCGCCCAGCTGGTGGGCTTCGCCAGCACCTCGCCGTCGGTGTCGATCTCGGTGACGACCAGCACGCCCACCTCCGGCAGGGCGTTCGGCACCGAGATGCGGCGCTGGCCGCCCTTCTCGATGGCGCCGGAGGACTCCAGCTCCCGCAGCAGCTCCTTCAGCACCACCCTGGCGTCGCCGGTGATGTGGAAGGCCCGCGCGATCTCGCGCTTGCCCACGGGGGTGGGGCTCTCCCGGATGTACTCCAGGATCTGCTCCTTGGTCGGGAAGGGGGCTTCCTTCTTGGGTCGTGCCACGGGATCGCGCCTTTTCGGGTCTTCGTTGCGTACCGCCGATTGAACACCGGGAAGGGGCCGGAGGTCACGCCCCGCCCGTCTCCCCGTCGAAGATCGGCACGTGGGCGCGCTTCATCACGGTGCGCAGCGCGAAGCTGGAATGGACGCGCGCCACGCCGGGCAGGCGGGTCAGGATCTTGTTGTGCAGCATCTCGTAGTCGCTGGCGCCGGCCACGATGACCCGCAGCAGGTAGTCGGCGTCGCCCGACATCAGCCAGCACTCCATGATCTGGTCGACCTCGCGCACGGCGGCCTCGAAGTCGCTCAGGATCTGCTCGGTCTGCTTCTCCAGCGTCACGCGGACGAAGACACTCTCCGCCCGGCCCGAGGCCGCCTGGTCCACGATGGCCGCGTAGCCGGAGATGACGCCCGCCTCCTCCAGCGCGCGCACGCGCCTGAGGCAGGCGGATTCCGACAGGTGGACGCGCTCCGCCAGCTCGGAATTGGGGATGCGGCCGGCCTCCTGCAAGATGGTCAGGATGGCGCGATCGACCCTATCCAGTTTGATATTTCGCAGGGTCCGTCGCATGGGGGCGCAAAAGTGGTGGAAGCTTGCGAATTCTGCACACCGGAGCGGCCCCTTTGCAAGGACATGCACCGGCATCAGGGGGTATTCTCCCGACCCATGGGCCCGGCTAATCGGGCCGGCGATATCGGACAGGGGAGAGTGTCATGCTGGTCGGCGTTCCCAAGGAGATCAAGAACCACGAGTACCGCGTCGGCCTCGTGCCCGGCAACGTGCGCCAGCTGGTCGCGCACGGCCACCAGGTCATGGTGCAGAAGAACGCCGGCACCGCCATCGGCCTGACCGACGATCAGTACGTCGCCGCCGGCGCCCAGATGGTCGACACGCCCGAGGAGATCTTCGCCAAGGCGGACATGATCGTGAAGGTGAAGGAACCGCAGCCGCACGAGTGCCGCATGCTGCGCCCCGACCAGGTCCTGTTCACCTACCTGCACCTGGCTCCGGACCCGGAGCAGACCCGCCTCCTGATGGAGTCCGGCTGCATCGCCATCGCCTATGAGACCGTGACCGACCGCAACGGCGGCCTGCCCCTGCTGGCGCCGATGAGCGAGGTCGCCGGCCGCATGTCCATCCAGGCCGGCGCGCACTGCCTGGAGAAGAGCTACGGCGGCATGGGCATCCTGCTGGGCGGCGTGCCCGGCACGCCCCCGGCCAAGGTCGTCGTGATCGGCGGCGGCGTCGTCGGCACCAACGCCGCCCGCATGGCCATCGGCCTTGAGGCGCACGTGACGGTGCTGGACCGCTCCATCGACCGGCTGCGCCAGCTGGACCTGCAGTTCGGCCGCCGCATCAACACCCTCTACGCCAACCTCGACAACATCGAGCAGTCGGTGCTGGACGCCGACCTGGTGGTGGGCGCGGTGCTGGTGCCGGGCGCCAACGCCCCGCGCGTCGTCACCAAGGAGATGGTCAAGAAGATGCGCCCCGGCTCGGTGCTGGTGGACGTCTCCATCGACCAGGGCGGCTGCTTCGAGACCAGCCACGCCACGACGCACGCCGACCCGACCTACGTGGTCGACGGCGTCATCCACTACTGCGTCGCCAACATGCCGGGGGCCGTGGCCCGCACCTCGACCTTCGCGCTGAACAACGCGACGGCCCCGTTCGCGCTCGACCTGGCCGACAAGGGCTGGCGCAAGGCGCTGGCCGACGACGTGCACCTGCGCAACGGCCTGAACGTGTTCCGCGGCAAGCTGGCACACCCGGCGCTGGTGTCGGAGACCACCGACCCCAACTACCTCCCGGCCGAGAAGGCCATCGCCGCCTGAGAAGGCAGCGACTGATCCGGGCGGCATGACCGCCCGGGGGACGGGTCCGGCGTCGGGGGGCGCCGGACCCGTTCGTATTTCGGGGCTGCCTCCGCGGTCCGGAACCCCCGGTCCCGCCCCCTTGTTGGTCCTCCCTGGCGGCCCGCCGCGGGCCGGGCGATCGGGGGAGGACGGGGCCATGAGCGAGCCGAGCCGGCACGAGAACGCCTTCAACCGCGCCATCGCCCGCTGGGCGCGCGGCGGGCGCCGGCCGTCGGAGGCCGACCTGTCGCGCCTGATCGCGGAGGCGGCGGAGCCGCTGCCCGACTTCAGCGACCAGGCCTTCGGCGCCCTGTTCGACCGGCTGGGCTCCGCGACAGTGGTCTGCCTGGGCGAGGCGACGCACGGCACCTCGGAGTTCTACCGGGCCCGCGCCGCCATCACCCGCCGGCTGGTGGAGCGGCACGGCTTCACCGTGGTGGCGGTCGAGGCAGACTGGCCCGACGCCGCCCGCATCGACCGCTACGTCCGCGGCCGCGGCGCCCCGCCCGACGGGGCCGAGCCCGCCTTCTCCCGCTTCCCCACCTGGATGTGGCGGAACAAGGAGATGGAAGGCTTCATCCAGTGGCTGCGCATGCACAACGAGGGCGTGGCCGACCGCGGGCGCAAGGTCGGCTTCTACGGCATCGACCTCTACAGCCTGGGCGCCTCGGTGAAGGCGGTGCTCGACTATCTGGACCGCACCGACCCGGAACTGGCGAAGGACGCGCGGCGGCGCTACGGCTGCCTGAACCCCTGGGCGGAGGAGCCCGCCGGCTACGGCCGCGCCGCCATCCTGCGCGGCGAGGCCCCGTGCGAGGGCGCCGTCGCCGCGGTGCTGAACGAGCTGCTGCACAAGCGCCTGGACCTGATGCGCCGCGACGGGGACGAGTTCCTGGACGCCCAGCAGAACGCGAAGCTGATCCAGGCGGCGGAGCAGTACTACCGCGCCATGTACTACGCCTCGACCGACAGCTGGAACCTGCGCGACACCCACATGGTGGACACCCTCAAGGCCGTGCTGGCGGCGCGCGGGCCCGGCACCAAGGCGGTGGTGTGGGCGCACAACTCCCATCTCGGCGACGCCGCGGCGACGGAGATGGGCGAGCACGGCGAGATCAATGTCGGCCACCTCTGCCGCGAGACCTGGGGCGACGCCGCCCGGCTGGTCGGCTTCGGCACCGACCGCGGCGTGGTCGCGGCGGCCGACGACTGGGACGGGGCGATGCGCTTCATGCGGGTGAAGCCCGCCCGCGACGACAGCTACGAGCGGCTGTGCCGGGATTCCGGCAAGCCCCGCTTCCTCCTCGACCTCGCCGCCCACCGCCACCAGGACCTCGCCGCCGGCCTGACCCACCGCCGGCTGGAGCGCGCCATCGGCGTCATCTACCGGCCGGAGACCGAGCGCATGAGCCACTATTTCCAGGCCGAGCTGCCCTACCAGTTCGACCACTACGTCTGGTTCGAGGAAACCACCGCCGTCACCCCGCTCCCCGGCCCGGAACGGCACGGCGCGCCGGACACCTGGCCGTTCGCGGTGTGAGGGGCGTGTCGGGGGGCGGCTGCGGGGTGGTGCGGGCTTCGACAGGCTCAGCCTGAGGGGTAGGGAATGCCGGGCCCCGCGCAACACGGAGCAGCAATCTCCTCAGGGAGCAGCACCACGCTCCTGAGCCTGAGCTTGTCGAAGCCTCAGCCTGAGCTTGTCGAAGGACGCACCACACGCCCGCTGCCGGACACGCGAGGGTAGCGGGCGGGCCGGCGGCGACCCCTCACCCTCCCGTTGCTAACGCAACGGGCCCCTCCCTCTCCCTCAAGGGGAGAGGGGATGCTCCCTCAAGGGGAGGGGAGATGCTCCCTCAAGGGAAGAGGGGATGCCCGGGCGGGAGAGGAGCGTCAGCCCTCCCGTTCCTTCTGGCCCTGCTCCGGTGGCTGCCCCTCGCCGGTGACCAGCAGCTTGGCGTCGGGGGGCGGCTGGTATTCGGGGGCCTGCTTCAGCTGCTCGCCCGTCAGCGGCACGGAGACGCGCTTGTCCTGGGGGCTGAGGCGCACCTGGTCCCAGGGCACGGCGACGGTCTTGCTGCCCATGCCGAGGAAGCCGGTGTCGAGCTCCACCATCACCTGCTCGATCTTCTGCCCGTCGGCCCCGAGGACGAGGTTGGAGACCTTGCCGATGCCGTCGTTCTCCTGGTCGCGGACCTCCATGCCGACGAGGTCGTTGCGGCCGAGGCCGGCGTCGGCGAGCGAGCCCTCCTTGCGGCTCATCCGCTCGACCTTGATCTGCGGCTCGCCCCCGGCCTGCTCGACCGTGACCTGGGGCTGCTGCTGCTGGACCTCGACCTGGGGCTGGGCCTTGTTGACGGTGATGCTGGGCTGCGGGGCGGTGCCCGGGAC
>DASPKT010000067.1:0-14282 GCA_035627915.1 Azospirillaceae bacterium | reverse complement strand
CCTGCGCCAGCGCCGCGGCGCCCGTGTCGCCCGCCGCGGCGGCCTCCGCGGCGGCGGCGGCGGCGTCGAGGAAGCGGGCCTCCTCGCCCAGCCGGCGCGCGATCCCGGCCATGGCCCGGTACAGCCCGGCGGCGGCCGGGGCCGCGGCGGCCGGGTCGGCGTCCAGGGACGCCAGGGCGGCGGTCTCCGCCTCGTCCAGGCACAGCTGCGCGAGCGACCGGGCCTCCGGGCCGGCTAGTAGGCCGTGGGCGTCGGCGTGCAGCGCCAGGCGCACGGCCTCCACCGCGTCGCCGTGCCGTCCGAGCCGGGTCAGCGGCCACGCCCGGGCCAGCAGCACCCGGGCGTCGCCGGGACGCAGCCCCAGCAGCAGGGCGTAGGCGCCGAGCGCCGCCTCGAACCGCCCCTCGCGGATGGCCGCACCCGCGAGGCGGCCGGCGACCGCCGCCAGCTCGTCCCGCTGCGCCGGCGTCCCGCCAGCCGCGGCCAGGCGCGCCAGATGCCCGGCCGCCGCGATCCGCTCCTCCGCCGATGCCCCGTCCCCGCCCTCGGCGATTGCGGCCAGGACCCGTGCCCAAAGCGCGTCCGCCTCCGGGTGCGGCCGCCGGCCGCCGGCGCGCCAGGCGCGGGCCAGCGCCGCCGCCGCCGGTACCCAGGCTCCCAGCGCCGCCTCGCCCCGGACGACCAGGCGCCAGGCCTCGGCCTCACAGGGATCGAGCGCCAGGGCGGCCCGGCACAGCGTCCCCGCGTGGTCGCCGTCCGCGGCAAGGATCTCCCGGGCCCGCCGGACGAGGTCGGCCGGTGTCGCGGGCGCGCGCCCTGCCGACTGCCGCCGGTCATCCTTCCCGCCCAGCTCCGCCAGCCAGTCCAGCCAGGCGCGCGCCCGTGCGGCCCAGCCCAGCGACGCGCCGGCATGGTCGACCTGCGCCCGCAGGGCCCGTTCGGCGGCGTTCCTGTCGGCGGCCAGCCGGCCCAGCGCGGCGACGGCGGCCTCGGCGAAGTGCCGGGCGTGCAGGGCCGGGTCGGCCGGGACGGGGATCAGGCGGGCGAAGCCGGCGCCGGTTTCCGGCAGCGCGCCCAGGCGGCTCGATACCACCAGGCAGCCGGCCGCCATCGCCTCCATCACCGCGATGCAGGAGGTCTCGGGGAAGCGGTTCGGGTAGGCGAGGCAGGTCGCCTCCCGCAGCTGGCCGGCCAGCCCGGCCTGCGAGACGCCGCCGGCATAGGTGACGCCCGGCGTTTCCCGGCAGCGCCGGTAGAGGTCGGCGAAGGGGTCGCGCTCCCCCGGGACCTGGTAGCCCTCCAGGCTGGAGAACACGCGCAGCGCCGTGCCGGGGATGGCGGCCTGGATCGCCGGCAGGCTGTCGAGCAGCACGTCCAGCCCGCGGAACGGGGTGCTGGCATAGGCGAGCACCGGCGGCCAGGGCTTGGCCGGCAGGATGCCCTCCCCCGGCGCGAACAGCCCCTCGAACATCGGCGCGACGGCGTTGCGCAGGACCCGGCACCGGGCGGGATCGATGCCGAACGCGCCCACATAGGCCTCCATCTGCCACCGGCTGACGAAGGCGAAGCCGTCCCAGAGGCCGCGGAGCTCGGGGTCGGCCAGGCCGGCGACGGAGGGCTGGTCGGCCGCGTGGTGCGCCCACAGGACAAGCCGGCCGCCCGGCCGCAGGGCCGCGCGCAGACGGCGCAGCAGTGGCTCGCCCGCCGCGGCGGCCACGACCAGCAGGTCGGCGTCCCCCAGCAGCTCCGGCGGCGTGGCCCGTGCCGGCCGGCACTCAACGCCCCGGACCGTCTCCACGGCACCAGTGCCGTTGACGATTGTCACGCTGGCACCCGCCGCGGCCAGCGCCTCGGCAAGGTAGCAGACGGCCGACTGCGTGCCCCCGAGCGGCCGGCGGCGGGGCGTCTCGGGCGTGTAGTCGCCGCAGGTCTCGTCGATGAAGGCGATTCTGGGGGTCATCGGGCACAGCATGCCAAGCAGCGGTAAACGCTTTCCGACGCCGGGGGCCGCCGGCCGGCACGATAGCACCCGTCCCCGCGCCTGGCTATGCGGCGGGTGCGGCGTCTTCACCGATGCTTAACCGCACGCCCCTTACTGGATCGTTTTGATCGGGCCGGCGCGGTCGGCTAGGCTGCGCGGGCCGGTGCCGGGTTCCAAGGGGCGCCGCCAACAGGTGCGTCGGGGGTGTGGGTGTCGCGGAACCTGGCGTTGACCTGGCAGCTCACGGAAGTCCACGGCTGGGGCCTGGTGGGCGTCCACACGGCCCTCTACCTGGTGGAGATCGGCCGGCCGCCCCTGCTGCTGCACAAGCCCGAGCCGTCCTCGCTGCGGCCGGAGAACCGCGAGCGGCTGGACTGCCTCATGGACGGCTTCCGGCAGATCTCGGCCATCGCCCAGCGCCGGTGGCCGCACATGCTGATGCTGGAGGGGTGCACGGTCCTGCACGCCCTGTCGAACGGCATGCAGCCCGGCCCGCTGTCGTCCGTCTACCGCGGCGAGCGCAACGTCGGGGTGATCGCCTTCGAGGACACGGGCTTCGACGAGGGAGTCCTCCGCCGCGCCCGGAGCTACGACCGGCTGGTGGTGCATTCCACCTACAACAAGGCGCTGCTGGCGGAGCAGGGCCTGGACGACGTCGGGTGCGCGCTGCAGGGCGTGGCGCCGGACGAGCTGCCGCGGCTGGAGCCGGTGAAGCCCTTCGGCGACCGCTTCGTCGTGTTCTCCGGCGGCAAGCTGGAGTTCCGCAAGGGCCAGGACATCGTCATCGCCGCGTTCCGGCGCTTCCACGAGCGCCATCCCGACGCCCTCCTGCTCACCGCCTGGCACAATCCCTGGCCGGGCACCTCGGCCGACGTCGCCCAGTCGCCCTGGACCCCGACGGCGCCGGAGACCGGGCCGGACGGGCGGCTCGCCATCGCCGCCTGGGCCGCCTCCCACGGGATGCCGGCGGACGCCTTCGTCGATCTGGGCTTCCTCAGCCGCGGGCAGATCGCCGCGGTCCTGGCGGAGTGCCACGCGGCGCTCTTCCCCAACCGGTGCGAGGGCGCCACCAACCTGGTCGCCATGGAGGCGATGGCCTGCGGCGTTCCCGTGATCCTTTCGGCCAACACCGGCCACCTGGACCTGATCCGCGAGGGCACGTGCTATCCCCTGGCCGACCAGCCGCCGGTCGCCGACCCCGAGGGGCGCCGCCGGGGCTGGGGGGAATCGTCGGTGGAGGAGATCATGGAGACGCTGGAGCGGATCTACACCGACCGGGCCGCGGCCCGGGACCGGGGCGAGCGGGGCGCCGCCTTCATCCGGGGCGAGCGCACCTGGCGCGCCTTCGCCCGCGACTTCGTGGCCGCGGTGGACTGATGGAACCGCAGGCGCCGGGCCTCCTCGACCGAGAACAGTGCGAGCACCGGCTCGCCCTGGACCCGGCCGACGCCGTCGCCCTGCAGCACCGCGCCGTGCATGCCTGGCAGCAGGGGGACGGGCTGGGGGCGGTCCGGCGCTTCCGCCGCGCCGGCCGCCTGCTGGGCGACCGCGCCTGGGGCGAACGCCAGGCCGGCGTGGTGCTGCCCGCGGCGCTCAGCCAGGTATCCGCGTGGATCGACGCCGGCCGGTTCGAGGAGGCGGGTGCCGCCCTCCAGTGGCTGGCGGACGGCGGCACCGCGTCCCAGGACCTTTTCCGCCTGCTCGGAACCGTGCGCCTGATCCAGGGCCGCGACGGGGAGGCGCACCGGCTGGCGCCGGCCTCCGGTCCCGACACCGGCTTCCTGACCGCGCTCGCCGCCGTGGCGAAGCACCGGCCCGAGGCGTCGGTCCTCGGCACCGTCGTCATTCCCGCCCATGGCGCGGAGGCGACCATCGAAGCGGCCCTCGACAGCGTCGCCGCCGCGGTCCGGCACTACAACGCCATGGCGGACGCGCAGGCCCGCTTCCACATCTGCGTGGTCGACGACGCCTCGCCGGACGGGACGGCCGCCGCGGTGCTCCGCTGGGGCCGCGCGCATCCCGGGCAGGGCCTGACCCTGATCTCGACCAACCGGAACGCCGGGGCCGGCGCCGCCCGCAACCGCGGCACCGCGGCGGCGGTCGGGGAGCTGCTCTGGTTCCTCGACGCCGACGATGCCTTCCTGGAACGCCACCTGCTGCTGACGGTGCATGCGCTGCGCAGCTGCCCCGAGGCGGGATATGTGCGGACCGGCATCCTGTTCGACGCCATCGACGACACCATCACGCCGGAGTGGCGGGCGGCGTCGGAGAACTCCTACCCCTGCAACCTCTGCGTCCGGCGGGCCTGCCACGACCTCTCCGGAGGCTTCCCCGATGAGGCGCCGTTCCGGCCCGCCGTGGCCGACGACGTCGCCTACGCGCGGGCGCTCCAGGGCCTGTTCGCCGGCGTCAAGCTCGAGGAGAAGACCGTCCGCTACACGATGCGGCCGGGCAACGCCCTGTTCCGGCAGAAGGAGCGCCTGACGGGCGCCGGCGGGTCCACCGGCGGCGAGTCCGCCGATCCCCGCTTCATGGCGATCGAGATCCTGACGCGCCGGCGGGTCCACGCGCTGGAGGCCGTCCGCGCGCGGCCCTGGGACGGGCCGCCGCTCCTCCCCTCCCCGACCGGCGCCGCGCCGCCGCCCGCCGGCGGGCCGCAGGGGGCGGACGCGCTGCTGGCCCTGGCCGACCGGTTCACGCGCGAGGGCCGGCACGCCGATGCCGCCGCAACGCTCGGGGCCGCCCTCGGCGCCTTCCCCCGCGACCGCCGGCTGCGCGGCGCCCTGGGGCGGGCATGGCTGCTGGCCGGACAGCCGGACTCTGCCGCCGCGGCGCTGCGCCCGGCGACGGCGACGGACGACGGGTGCGGCGAGGCGTGGTTCGAGACGGGCGTGGCGGCGCACCGCGCCGGGAACGCCGCGCTTGCGGTGGAGGCGTTCCGGGCGGCGGCCCGCCTGCGCCCCGACCTGGCCCCGGCCTGGTTCAACCTCGGGGCGCTCCTCATCGACGCCGCCCCGCCGGAAGAGGCCGCCGCCCCGCTGCGCGCGGCCCTCGCCCTGCAGCCGGACCATGCGAACGCCCTGCTTCTCCTGGGGCGCCTCGCCGGCCAGGCGAGCCGGCCGGCAACGGCGCGGCGGCGGCTGGGACGGGCCCTGCGGCTGGACCCGCAGCGCGCCGACCTGCGGGAGGAGTATGCGGCGGCGCTGCTGGCGGAGGGCGACGCAGGCGGCGCCGTGAGGCACGGCCGCGCCGCCGTGCTGGCGGGCCCGGACCGCTACGGCGCCCACGCCGCGGTCGCCGCCGGGTGCGAGGCGCTGGGCGACCCTGACGGGGCGCTGGCCGCCTGGACGCGCGCCATCCGCTGCAACCAGGGCTTCGGCGAGGCCTTCACCCGCCGCTCCGTGCTGCTGCTGGCCCGGCAATGGGGAGCGCCCGCGATCCGACCGTCCGCCGCGCGCCCGGGCCGCCGCATCACCTCCACCGCGCTGGGACGCAACGGGCGCTTCGGCAACCAGCTGCTCCAGTACGGGTTCCTGCGCCTCTACGCCGCCCGCCACGACCTCGACCTGGAGGTGCCGCCCTGGCCCGGCCGCCACCTGTACGACCTGGACGACCCGCTGCCGGGAGTGCCGCTGCCGCCGGTGTCGGAGGCGACGGCCGACCTCGTGGGCTCGCTGACCGGCGAGTCGCCGACGGTCTACGCCGGGCACGACATCTCGGGCTATTTCTGCGGCGACACCGGCCGGCTGGCGCGCTTCCGGGACGCGTTCCGGGCCTGCTTCGAGCCGGGGCGCAACCTGCGCCCCCATGCGGACGGCGCGGTCTCCCGGCTGCGCGGGGCCGGCCATACCGTCGTGGCGCTGCACCTGCGCCGCGGGGATTTCGGCTGGGGGCGGTTCTGGACGGCGCCGGAGGAC
Organism: Azospirillaceae bacterium; assembly: GCA_035627915.1. GTDB lineage: Bacteria > Pseudomonadota > Alphaproteobacteria > Azospirillales > Azospirillaceae > DASPKT01. The sequence goes on along the minus strand of DASPKT010000067.1, from coordinate 8,384 downwards.
TGGTACCTGCGCTGGCTGGAGACGGTCTGGGGCGGGCTCGACCGGCCGGTCCTCTACCTCGCCACCGACTCCGCGGCCTGCGCCCAGGCGTTCGCGGCGTACCGCCCGCTGACCGCCCGCGACCTCGCCGACCCCGTCCCGGGCGCCGAGTTCTTCACCGACTTCCACGTCCTGAGCCGGGCCGACTTCGTCGGCATCTCCAACAGCACCTTCTCGTTCGTGGCGACGATGCTGAACCAGGGGCTCCGCGCGTCCGTCCGGCCGGACCGCGGGCGGCAGGCGCTGGTCGCCTACGATCCCTGGAACGCCCCCGTCCTCTTGTGACCGATGGCCGACATGGCAGCGGGGGCGCGGAGAGATCGCCCGGCCGTGTTATGCTCGCCGCCCAGTGACGGCGCTACCGTAGAGATGTCCCGCGTGACCACCAGCCCCCTCCTCCCGGCCGACGCGCAGGGTGCCCTGGCCGACCTGCTGTCCGCCGGGATCGCCCACCACCGCGCCGGACGGCTGGCGGAGGCCGAGGCGGCCTACCGGCGCGTCCTGGCCACGTCCCCGCAGCATCCCGGCGCGCTGCACATGATGGGCGTCGCCGCCCTGCAGCGCGGCAACCCCTCGCTCGCCGTCGAGCTGCTGGTCCAGTCGGCGCGCCTCGACCCCGGCGACCCCGCCTGCTTCTCCAACCTGGCGGGCGCGCTCCGCCGCCTGGGGCGGCTGCAGGAGGCGCTGGCGGCGTGCCGGCGGGCGCTGGCGCTCGACCCTGATTTCGCCGACGCGCTGCAGCTCCTCTCCGGCATCCTCGACGGGCTGGGCCGTCCCGCTGAGGCCGCGGAGGCGCTGCGCCACCTCCTGCGGCTGCGGCCGCACCTGACCGACCCGCGCCTGGAGCTGGCCCGCCTGCTCATCATCGACGGCCGGTACGAGGACGCGGCGGAGGAGATGGAGGCGCTGCTCGGCATGACCCCGGCCTCGGCGCCGGCCTACAGCAACCTGGGCGTGGCCCTGCGGCGGCTGGGCCGGGCGGAGGAGGCGGTCGCCGCCTACCGCAGCGCGCTGGCCTTCGCCCCCGGGGACGCCGGCATCCTCAGCAACCTCGGCATCATCCTGCAGGACATGGACCGCCGCGCGGAGGCGGCCGAGTGCTTCCGGCGGGCCATCGCCGCCAAGCCGGACTTCGCCACCGCCCACCTCAACCTCAGCCTCGTGGCGCGGGACGAGATGCGGCTGGAGGACGCCATCGAGGGCGCGCGCACCGCGATCCGGCACGACCCCGGGCTGGCGGAGGCGCACACGGCGCTGGGCTTCTGCCTGCTGCTGGCGGGCCGCCTGACGGAAGGGTTCGCCGAGTACGAATGGCGCGACCGCATGGCCGACTTCCCGTCGCCCAGGCGGAGCTTCGCGTCGCCCCGGTGGGACGGGACGGCGATCCCCGGCCGCACGCTCCTCATCCATGACGAGCAGGGCGCCGGCGACGCCATCATGTTCGCCCGCTACGCGGGCCACCTCCGGGCGCGCGGCGTGCGGGTGATCCTGGAGTGCCAGCCGGCCCTGACCCGGCTGCTGTCCGGCATGGCGGGCGTCGAGGTCGTCGGCCGGTCGGACGCCCCGCCCCCGCACGATTTCCACGTGCCGCTGCTGAGCCTGCCGCACCTGCTGGGCACGACCTACTATTCCCTGCCCGACGCGGTGCCCTACCTGCGGGCCGAGCCGGCGTCGAGGGAGGCGTGGGCCGCGCGGATGGGGCCGCGGCGGGCCTTGCGGGTCGGGCTGGTGTGGGCCGGCAATCCGGAGTTCAAGGCCGACCGCCTGCGCTCGCCGCGGCTGCCCGCCTTCCTGCCCCTGCTCGACACGCCCGGAGTGGAGTTCTTCGGGCTGCAGATGGGCGCCGGCCGCCAGGACCTGGAGGCGGCGGGGCCGCTTCCGCCAGGCTTCCGCGACCTCGGCGCCGAGATCGCCGACTTCGCCGACACGGCGGCGATCATGGAGGAGCTTGACCTCGTGATCAGCTCCTGCACGGCGCCCGCCCACCTCGCCGGGGCGCTTGCCCGGCCGGTCTGGACCATCCTGCCCTTCTCCCCGGACTGGCGCTGGTTCGGCGGCGGCGCGGAGACGCCCTGGTATCCCACCATGCGCCTGTTCCGCCAGGACCGGCCCGGCGACTGGACGCCCGTGCTGGGCCGCGTGGCGGCGGCGCTGGCGGAACTGGCCGGCGTGCCCCGACCGCCCGCGGCGTAGGCCCTCAGTCGGTCCAGGGCACGAAGGGCCGCACGCGCCGCGTCGCCAGGTCCGGTTCCGCGAAGATCCGCGCCCGGCTGTTCAGCCGCGCCGCCAGCTGGCTGAAGCCGCTGGAGGCGCTGACCCCGACCACGTCGGCATGCATGAGCACGTGGAAGTCCTGGAGGAACTCCAGCCCCTCCCAGGCCGGCGCCACGTCGGCGCGGGACAGCGGGCGGAACTCGGCGAAGGCGTCCGCCACCGCGGGCAGGTCGTCGCTAGCGAGGTAGAGCACGGGACGGTCCAGCGTCGGCCACAGGGCCCGCAGCCAGTCCACGTACCAGTCGGTCCGGGTGATGGGATAGCCGGCCCTGACGAAGTCGCCGCGCCGCAGGTGGACCGCCACGACTGTCGCCCCCAGGCCGCGCAGCCGCTCCAGGGCCGGGTCCAGGTACGGCAGCCACTGCGCTCGCGGCCGCAGCCAGGACTGCACGCGGGTGCGGTAGGCCTCCCGGTGCCGGAACAGGAACAGCGGCGACAGCAGGTCGCGTCCCGCGACCGGCGGCCGGCCGCCCCGGCTGTCCAGCTCGTCATCGAGCTGGTCGTTCAGCAGGCGGCGCGGGAACAGCAGCGGCGGCAGCGGCGCGCCCTGCGGGGGATCGTCCAGGTCGAAGAAGGTCCCGCCCACCCAGTCCGGCGTCTCCAGGACCAGCCCGTGCTTCTCCGCATGGAGCCGGACCAGGACGTACTCCATGACCGTGTGGGCGAAGCGTCCCTTGGCCGCCAGGGTGGAGGAGGTCACGCGGCCCCGGGGGTCGCCCGGGGCCAGGGGCGGCGGTCGCTCCAGGCGCAGGCCGCGCTCCCCCAGGCTGGCGTGCAGGTGAGCCAGCGACTTCACCGTGAAGAACCAGCCATTGTCCCCCTGGACGCGGGACAGCAGCGACGCGGCGGCCTCCGGCCGGCCCTCCCGCAGCTCGATGGCGGCGAGCGCCGTCAGGCACTCCGCGGGATAGGAGGCACCGCCGAAGCGCAGCTCCGCGATCCGGGCGAAGAGGGCGCGTCCCTCGGCCAGCCGCCCCTGGCGGATGAGCAGCCCCGACAGCATCTCGATGGCGACCGGCACGTCGGTGCCGGCGCGCCCCAGCCCGTCCAGCAGCACGGCCAGCGCCGCGTCGGGCCGCTCCAGGGCGATCAGCGCGCCCGCCACCTGGGTGCGGGCGGCACCGAGCCCGAGGCGGGCCGAGCGGCGGTAGCAGGAGAGGGCCCCCTCCGCGTCGCCTTGGGCCATCCGGGCGTTGCCGAGGTTGTACAGGCACTCCGGGCTGTCCGGCAGGAGCGCCACGGCCGTCCGCAGGCTCATCGCCGCCGACGCGGCATCGCCCCGCTCCAGCAGCGCGTTCCCCAGGTTCATGCGGGCCGCCACGAAATCCGGCCTGGCGCGGACGGCGCGCCGGTGGCTCGCGACCGCGGCGTCGAGCCGCTCCACCCGTCGCAGGGCGAGGCCGAGGTCGTGGTGGGCCTCCGCCCGCGCGGGCTCCAGCCGGGCGGCCCGGGCCAGCGCCTCCACCGCTTCCTGCGCAGCGCACGGGCCCTGGTCCAGCAGGACGGCGCCGAGGGCGGACCACGCCCCCGCATGGCCCGGCTCCATCGCCACGGCCTGCCGCAGGACGGCCGCGGCGGCCGCCGGCCGGCCCTGCTGGCGCAGGATGTTCGCCAGATTGAGCCGCGCATCGACCAGGGCCGGATTGAGCTGGATCGCGCGGACGATGAGGGCGACGGCCACCTCCGTCCGGCCCTCGTGACGCTCCGTCAGGCCGAGCAGGTGGAGGGCGTCGGCATTGGCCGCGTCGACCGCCAGCACCTGGCGGTACCGCGCGGCGGCCTCGGCGAGGCGGCCCGCCCGGTGGTCGGCCACGGCGGCGGCCAGTACCTCGTCTATCGTTGCCACGGTGCCTCGCAGGCGGATGGGACAGGTGGCCGGGGCGGAGGGGATTGCCGGCCGGCGCGCCCGGGGGTCACGCCCCGTCGATGTCGACGGGAGGCAGCTTGGACAGGTCCAGCGGGCCGTGGCGGAAGGGCAGCCAGTCCTTCTGCTCCGCGTTGAACTGCACGCCGTAGGGCGAATGCAGGAATATCCGGGTCGGCTGCGGCCCCGACTCCCGCAGCGTGCGCTCATGGTCGACCAGGGGCGACGGCGCGAAGACCCGCTCCCACATCTCCCTGGGATCGACATCGCGGCCGGCGTTCCGGGCATAGTCGTAGGCGGCGTCGCTCAGCGCCCAGGCCGCCTCGACCATCTCGACATAGTTCATGCCGGCCCTCCCAAGCTCAGGTGACGCCATCGGGCCCCGGACGCCGCCGCCCGGCGCCGCCGAAGGACACCATCGACCTGATACAGAACGGGATGGGGCGGTGCAAGTGACCTCGGTGGCGCCGGATCGGCCCCGGACCGAGGCGCCCGGTTCGTCGTTGTCGCTGGCGGTCCGCGCGCAAGCGGCGCTACAACTCGTGATCATGCCCGCCCGGTCGGCCAGCCAGTCCGCTTGCCCGGCGGGGGCGGGGTCCATCGACGGCGGCGGCATGTCTGGGAAAACTGCGCTCATCACCGGGATCACCGGGCAGGACGGCGCCTATCTGGCGGAACTGCTCCTGGGCAAGGGGTACACGGTGCACGGCATCAAGCGCCGATCCTCCTCCTTCAACACGGGCCGCATCGACCATCTCTACCAGGACCCGCACGTGCCGGATGCCCGGTTCTTCCTACACTACGGCGACCTCACGGATGCCACCAACCTGATCCGCATCATCCAGGAGACGCGGCCCGACGAGATCTACAACCTGGGAGCCCAGAGCCACGTCCAGGTCAGCTTCGAGACGCCGGAATACACCGCGAACGCCGACGGGATCGGCACGCTGCGTTTGCTGGAGGCGCTGCGGATCCTGGACATGGGCGGGCATACCCGCTTCTACCAGGCGTCCACCTCCGAGCTGTTCGGCCGGGTGCGGGAAACGCCCCAGTCGGAAACCACCCCCTTCCACCCGCGCAGCCCCTACGCCGCGGCCAAGGCGTATGCCTACTGGATCACCGTGAACTACCGCGAGGCATACGGTTTCCACGCCTCGAACGGCATCCTGTTCAACCACGAGAGCCCGAGGCGCGGCGAAACCTTCGTCACGCGCAAGATCACGCGGGCCGTGGCCGCCATCGAATACGGCCTGGAGCCGAAGCTCTTCCTCGGCAACCTGGACGCCCGGCGGGACTGGGGCCACGCGCGCGACTATGCGGAGGGCATGTGGCGGATCGTCCAGCACGACCGGGCCGACGATTTCGTGCTCGCCACCGGAGAGACCCACTCCGTGCGCGAGTTCGTCGAGCGGGCCTTCGCCGTCGTCGGCCGCCGGTTGGCCTGGCGGGGATCGGGGGCCGACGAGGTCGGGGTCGACGCCGCGACCGGCGCCGTCCTCGTCGAGGTGGATCCCCGCTATTTCCGGCCGAGCGAGGTGGAGTTGCTGCAGGGCGATGCGACGAAGGCCCGGACGGTCCTGGGCTGGACCCACCGCGTCGGCTTCGACGCGCTCGTGGAGGAGATGGTGCGGGCCGACCTGGAGGCGCTGGCGGCGCCCGGCGGCGGCGCGGGAGCAGGCCGGTGAGCCGCCCGGACGCCTTTCCACTGGAGGGGAAGCGGGTGTTCGTCGCCGGGCACCGCGGCATGGTCGGGGCGGCCCTGGTGCGCCGCCTCGCCCGCGAGGACTGCACGGTGCTGACGGTCCCGCGCGCGGACCTCGATCTCCGGAACCGGGACGCCGTGGCCGGCTGGATGCACGCCCAGCGGCCGGACGCCGTCATCGTCGCGGCCGCGCGGGTCGGCGGCATCCATGCCAACAGCACCTATCCCGCGGATTTCCTGTACGACAACCTGGCGATCGCCACGGCGACGATCGACGCCGCGCACAGGACCGGCGTCGCCAAGCTTCTCTATCTCGGGTCCTCCTGCATCTATCCGCGCCTGGCGGACCAGCCGATACGGGAGGACGCGCTGCTGACGGGGCCGCTGGAACCGACCAACGAGTGGTATGCCGTGGCGAAGATCGCCGGCATCAAGCTGTGCGACTCCTACCGGCTGCAGCATGGCGCCGACTTCATCAGCTGCATGCCGCCGAACCTCTACGGCCCCAACGACAACTTCCACCCCATGAACAGCCACGTGCTGGCCGCGCTGATGCGCCGGATCCACGAGGCCAAGGTCCAGGGGCTGGATACGGTGACCGTCTGGGGCACGGGCCGGCCCCGCCGCGAATTCATGCATGTGGACGATCTGGCGGACGCCTGCGTCTTCCTCCTGCGGCACTACTCGGAGGCCGGCGTCATCAATGCCGGCACGGGCGAGGAGATCTCGATCGGCGATCTGGCCCGGACCATCGCCGCGGCGGTCGGGTGGACGGGCCGCCTCGTCTTCGATCCCTCCAAGCCCGACGGCATGCCCCGCAAGATCCTGGACGCGGGCAGGCTGGCGGCGCTGGGCTGGCGGCACCGCATCGGCCTGCGCGAGGGGATCGAGGACAGCTACCGCTGGTTCCTCGCGCAGGGCCCCGACGGCGGAGCCGTCAGAACCTGATGCGCCCGACGGCGGAGCCGTCAGGACCTGATGCGCCGGGCGGCGGAGCCGTCAGGACCTGATGCGCTGGGCGGCCAGAAGCCGCGCCTGGACCCATCCCTCGTCGGTGGCGGCGCCCGCCGCACGGGCCGCCACGCAGGCATCGACGGCCGGCTGGCGGCCGGGCTGGGGATTGTCCGCCAGGACGTCGTCGGGGCAGAGGGCCCTCAGCGCCTCCACCACCCCGGCCGGCGGCACCGGCCCGGACTCCAGCCACGCCTGGGCCTTGCGGAAGGCGTCCTGGCGGAAGAGGCCCAGCATGTAGGCGTTGGTCGACAGCAGGGCGGGCCGGGCACCCTCCTGGACGCCGATCATCGGCAGGATCGGCGCCAGGGCCGGCAGGGCGTGGTTGGCATAGATTTCCAGGTCCCAGTAGGTGCGGGACACCTCCGCGAAATGCTCCGGCCCGCGGACCGCCTCCAGCCCTGACCGCTCCATGGGCAGTATCTCGACCTTGGGCTTGGTGATCGTGACCGTGTCGTTGGCGACGTCCACGTAGAGCCCGCCGAACTGCAGGGCGTTCTGGAAGTACTGGCCGCGCAGCACCCCCCAGACGATCCCCCCCGTCCCGCCGGCCGACAGGAACGCCTTCAGCGCGCGCGCGGCCGGATGGGCGGGACGGGCGACGTGCCGCCGCAGCCGGTCGAGCACGTCCATCGTGATCTCCAGGCAGAAGCCCTTCGGGTACAACCGGTTCCGCGCCTCCAGCCGGCCGGGCGCGCCGAGTTCCCGGTCGGTCTCGGCGCGGACCGCCAGGAAGAACTCCATGAGCGCCGGCTCCACCGGCCGGAGGAACCGCGCGGTCAGCGCCGATTGGCGCCGGTCGGGAGGCAACGGGCACCCGGGTAGGGCGACGGACATGGGCGGCGGGCTCCTGTTCTCCGGGATCACCGGCAAGGACAGGATGATGGCACCGCGGCCCGCCTCCGGGGTGCGAATTTTGTTGGATCGGACGGAACGTCGCGGGCCGCCGGCCGACTTCGGGCGCCTAACAGAACCATCTCTGAACGAAGCGCCAAGTGATGATGGCGGCCGCGAGGTTGAGGAAGGCTTGGTGGATGTCAGCGCGCCGCTCGTAGCAGATGGCGAGGCGGCGGAACTGGCCGAACCAGGCGAGCGTGCGCTCCACCACCCAGCGGTGTCGGCCCAGCCTGGCGCTGCTGTCGATCCCTCGCCGGGCGATGCGCGGGCGGATGTGCCGCCGCACCAGGGCTGCCCGGCAGCGGCGGTGGTCGTAAGCCTTGTCGGCGTGCAGCTTGGCGGGGCGCTTGCGCGGCCGGCCGGCGCTCTGCCGGATCGGCGGCACCGCATCGACCATGGCCTCCAGCATGCGGCTGTCGTGCAGGTTCGCGGGGCTCAGGCGGACGGCGAGCGGGATGCCGTTGGTGTCCGTGAGGACGTGGCGCTTCGTGCCGGGCCTGCCGCGATCCGTTGGGTTCGGGCCGGTCGTCTGGCCCCCCTTTTTGCCGCCACGCTGGCGCTGTCGAGGGCGGCCCGTTCCCAGTCGATGGCGTTCCT
>DASPKT010000066.1:0-2703 GCA_035627915.1 Azospirillaceae bacterium | reverse complement strand
GACGACGGGCGCACCCTCGACGCCAAGGTGATCGGCAAGGATTCGAAGACCGACCTCGCGCTCCTGAAGATCAAGGACGAGGGCACCTATCCCTACGTGCAGTTCGGCAAGGCCGCCCCGCGGGTCGGCGACTGGGTGGTGGCGATCGGCAACCCGTTCGGCCTGGGCGGCTCGGTCACCGCCGGCATCATCTCCGCCCGCGCCCGCGACATCGGGCAGGGCAACTACGACGACTTCCTGCAGACCGACGCCTCGATCAACATGGGCAACTCCGGCGGCCCGCTGATCAACATGGCGGGCGAGGTGGTGGGCATCAACACCGCCATCTTCTCCCGCACCGGCGGCTCCATCGGCTTCGGCTTCGCCATCCCGGCGACGCTGGCGAAGAACGTCGTGGCGCAGCTGCGCGAGGGCGGCAAGGTCCGCCGCGGCTGGCTGGGCGTGCAGATCTCCGCCGTCGACCAGGCCATCGCCGAGAGCATGGGCCTGAAGGAGGCCAAGGGCGCGCTGGTCGGCGTAGTCAGCGACAACGGCCCGGCCAAGGCCGCGGGCATCAAGCCGGGCGACGTGATCCTCAGCTTCGACGGCAAGGAGGTCACCAACAACCGCGCCCTGCCACGCATCGTGGCGGAGACGCCGGTCGGCAAGAAGGTGGCCGTCAACCTGTTCCGCAAGGGCGAGCGGCTGACCGTCCCGGTCACGCTGGGCGAGCTGAAGGAGGACGCGCAGGTCGCCGCGGCCCCGCAGGGCGAGTCCAACCCCGGCCCCGACCCGCAGACGATCGAGCCGGTCGGCGTCGCCGTGGCGCCGCTGTTGCCGCAGGTCCGCCAGCAGTTCCAACTGGACGAGGACACCAGCGGCGTCGTCGTCACCAAGGTCACGCCGAACAGCCCGGCCGCCCAGCGCGGCCTGCGCGCCGGCGACGTGATCGTCGAGGTCAGCCAGGAGGAGGTCGCCTCCCCCGCCGACGTGTCGACCCGCGTCCAGAAGGCCAAGGAGGCCGGGCAGAAGGCGCTGCTGCTGCTGATCGAGCGCGGCGGCGAGCTCCTGTTCGTCGCCCTGCCGCTGGCCGAGGGCTGATCCCTCCGCCATCCGGTCGTGCGAAGAGCCCGGCGGCCCCCTGCGGCCGCCGGGCTTTTTCATCGCGAATGCAGCCGTCGTAGGTCGCATGGAGCCGCAGGCGCAATGCGACGGCTACCCGCCGGGCGACGTCGCATTGCGCTCTCGCTCCATGCGACCTATGGTTCTCCGGGGCCGGACGCCCTCACCCGGCCACGATCTCCTCCGCCCGGTAGCCCTGGGCGTAGAGCAGCGCGGTGAGGTCGCCGTGGGAGACCTTGGCGCGGGCGGCGGCGGCGACCGCGGGCTTGGCGTGGTAGGCGACGCCCAGGCCGGCGGCCAGCAGCATGGGCAGGTCGTTGGCGCCGTCGCCGACCGACAGGGTGGCCGACAGCGGGACCCGGCGGCCGGCCGCCACGCGGGCCAGCGCCGCCGCCTTGGCGTCCTTGTCCAGGATCGGCTCCAGCGGCCGGCCGGTCAGGCGCCCGTCGGCCACCTCCAGGTCGTTGGCCTGGTCCTCGTCGAAGCCGACGAGGCCGCGGACCTTCGCGGTGAAGGGCTTGAACCCGCCCGACACCAGGGCGCAGTAGGCGCCGTGCGCCCGCATGGTGGCGACCAGCGCCTTCGCCCCCGGCATCAGGGTGATGCGGCCCATCATCTCCTCCAGCAGCGACGCCGGCAGGCCCGCCAGCAGGGCCACGCGCTCGCGCAGCGCGCCCTTGAAGTCGATCTCGCCGTTCATGGCGCGCCGGGTGATCTCGGCGATGTGGTCGCGCTTGCCCACGGCCTCGCCCAACTCGTCCAGCATCTCCTGGTGGATGATGGTGGACTCCATGTCGGCGACCAGCACCAGCTTGCGCCGGCCGGCGGCCTCCTGGGCGATGGCGTCGACCGGGCGGCCCTCCAGCGTCCGCGCCACGGCCGCCTGCGCCTGGTCCACGTTCAGCCCGGAGAAGGCGAGGTCGCAGGCGACGCCGCGGTGCAGCCACTCCGCCGGCGCGGTCTCGGCCCCCAGCTCCTCCAGCGCCGTGCGCGCGGCGCGCGCCGTGCTATCGTCCAGGCCCGCCTCGGCGGGGTTCGCGATCAGGGTGACGACATGGGTCATGGGAATGTCCGGCGGGTCTGAGGGCGGGCGCGGCCTTTATGCGGGCGGCGGCGGGGAAGCGCAAGGCGCGCCCGTGCTGGTCGTCGGCGGCCCCACCGCCAGCGGCAAGTCCGGCCTGGCGCTGGAGCTGGCGCGCCGGCTGGACGGCACCGTGGTCAACGCCGACAGCATGCAGGTCTACGGCGTGCTGCGCGTCCTGACCGCCCGCCCGGGGCCGGAGGAGGAGGCGCTGGCCCCCCACCGGCTCTACGGCGTCGTGCCCCCGTCGGAGCGCATGTCGGCCGCCCGCTGGCGCGACCTGGCGCTGGCCGAGGTCCGCGCCGCCCATGCCGCCGGCCGCCTGCCCATCGTCGTCGGCGGCACCGGTCTCTACCTGCGCGCGCTGATGGAGGGGCTGGCGGAGATCCCCGCGGTGCCCGACGAAGTGCGGCAGGCGGCGCAGGCGCTCCATGCCCGGCTGGGCGGCGCGGCGTTCCATGCGGAGCTGGCGGCGCGCGACCCGGAGACGGCGGCGCGCCTGTTCCCCGGCGACACCCAGC
>DASPKT010000065.1:0-4013 GCA_035627915.1 Azospirillaceae bacterium | reverse complement strand
GAGTTCACCGGCCGCATGATGGAGGGGCGCCGCTACTCCGAGGGCCTGCACCAGGCGCTGGAGGCGAAGGAGCACGTCACCATCCAGCGCGAGAACCAGACGCTGGCCTCCATCACCTTCCAGAACTACTTCCGCCTCTACCCCAAGCTGGCCGGCATGACCGGCACCGCCATGACCGAGGCCTCGGAGTTCGCCGAGATCTACGGGCTGGAGGTGGTGGAGATGCCGACCAACCGCCCGGTGCAGCGCGTCGACCACGACGACGAGGTCTACCGGACCGCGCGCGAGAAGTACGACGCCATCATCAAGCTCATCGAGGAGTGCCGGGGGCGCAACCAGCCGATCCTGGTCGGCACCGTCTCCATCGAGAAGTCGGAGCTGCTGGCGGAGCTGCTGAAGAAGAAGAAGATCCCGCACCACGTCCTGAACGCCCGCTTCCACGAGCAGGAGGCCTACATCGTCTCCCAGGCCGGCCGTCCGGGCGCCGTCACCATCGCCACCAACATGGCGGGCCGCGGCACCGACATCCAGCTGGGCGGCAACTACGACATGCGCGTCGCCATCGAGCTGGCCGAGGTCGCCGATCCGGCCGAGCGCGCCCGGCGCGAGGCGGAGATCCGGGCCGAGGTGGACGCGGCCAAGGAGGTGGCGCTGGCCGCCGGCGGCCTCTACATCGTCGGCACCGAGCGGCACGAGAGCCGGCGCATCGACAACCAGCTGCGCGGCCGCTCCGGCCGCCAGGGCGACCCCGGCGCCTCCAAGTTCTTCCTGTCGCTGGAAGACGACCTGATGCGCATCTTCGGGTCCCAGCGCATGGACGGGATGCTGCAGCGCCTCGGCCTCCAGGAGGGCGAGGCGATCATCCACCCCTGGATCAACAAGGCGCTGGAGAAGGCCCAGCAGCGCGTCGAGGCGCACAACTTCGAGATTCGCAAGAACCTGCTCAAGTACGACAACGTGATGAACGACCAGCGCAAGGTCGTGTACGAGCAGCGCCGCGAGATCATGGAGGCGGAAGACGTCAAGGACGATGTCGAGCAGATGCGCCAGGAGACGATCCGCGAGTTCGTCTCCAAGGCGATCCCGGCCAATTCCTACGCCGAGCAGTGGAACATCGGCCTGCTGCACGAGGAGTGCCTGCGCGTCCTCGGCCTCGACCTGCCGGTCAAGGACTGGGCGGCGGAGGAGGGCATCGGCGAGGCCGAGATCGAGGAGCGCATCCAGAAGGCCGCCGACGCCGTCATGGCCGCCAAGGAGGAGGCCTACGGCGCCGAGATCATGCGCTCCATCGAGAAGAGCCTGCTGCTGCAGCTGCTCGACCAGCAGTGGAAGGACCACCTGCTGTCGCTGGACCACCTGCGCCAGGGCATCAACCTGCGCGCCTACGCCCAGCGCGACCCGCTGAACGAGTACAAGCGCGAGGCCTTCAGCCTGTTCGAGGCGATGCTGGACCATCTGCGGGAGTCGGTGACCCAGGTCCTGATGCACGTCCAGATGCGGATGGCCGAGCCCGAGCCTTCCTTCATGCCGCCGCCGCAGCCCTTCCAGGAGACGCGGTTCGACCCGGCGCTGGCCCCGGCGGGCGACGCGCCGCTGCCGGACGGCCCCCTGCCCGACGGCATGGTGCGCCGCGCCGCGGCCCCGGCCGCCTACGGCGCCGGCCTGCTGCCGGAGGCCAAGGAGATCGTGTCCGGCGAGGACGCCTGGCGCGACACCCCGCGCAACTCCCCCTGCCCCTGCGGCAGCGGGCGCAAGTTCAAGCACTGCCACGGTGCGGTGACGCAGTAAGGAGAGACGGCCCGGCCAGCAAAGCCGGGCCGTTTTTCTTTCGGGACGCGGTCCACGGTCGCTTTCCGGGCTCCCCATCCGAACTGCCGTCCCCTCTCCCAGGGGGAGAGGGACAGGGTGAGGGGGTAAGAGGTCCCAGGACTTCCCGTGAGGCAGGGGAAGGGAGCCTTTTCCTGAGGCGTCTTACCCCCTCTCCCGGCCCTCCGGGCCACCCTCTCCCCCTGGGAGAGGGGAACACCGGTCCGGAAAAGCTATGCCCTCACGCCCCGAACCAGGCGGTGACCGCCTGCCGGGCGCCCTCGTCCAGGTGCAGGCCCAGCTTGGAGCGGCGCCACAGCGCGTCCTCGCCCCGCTTGGCCCACTCGGCGCGGCGCAGATAGTCCAGCTCCGCCTCGGTCAGCCCGGCGCCGAAGTCGCGCCCCATGTCGGTCCAGGACTTCGCCCCGTCCACCACCCGCTCCACCCGCGTCCCGTAGGCGCGGCAGAGGCGGTCCAGCGCCGCCTGCGGCACGAAGGGGAAGCGCAGCCCCGCCTCGGCGCGGAAGCGGGCAAAGTCCGCCCCGGGGATGTCGCCGCCGGGCAGCGCCGCGTCCTGCGTCCACGGGGTGCCCGCCCGGCCCATGGCCGGCAGCAGCCGGGCCAGCGCGTCCTCCGCCAGCTTGCGGAAGGTGGTGATCTTGCCGCCGAACACGGTCAGCGACGGCGCCGCCCCGGCCGGCGCGTCCAGTTCCAGCACATAGTCGCGGGTGACGGCGGAGGGGTTGGCGCTGCCGTCGTCGTAGAGCGGCCGGATGCCGGAATAGGTCCACACCACCTGCGACGGTTCGATGGGCTTGCGGAAATAGCCGCCCGCCAGCTCGCAGAGATAGGCGATCTCGGCGTCGGAGGCGGCGACGCGGCCCGGGTCGCCCTCGAACGGCACGTCGGTGGTGCCGATCAGGGTGAAGTCCCGCTCGTAGGGGATGGTGAAGACGATGCGCCCGTCCGCGTTCTGCAGCGTGTAGCACTGCGGGCCGTCGTAGAGGCGGGGCACGACGATGTGGCTGCCCTTGACCAGGCGCACTGTCTGACGGTTGGCGCGCCGGCCGGCCGCGGCCTGCATCTCCATCACCCAGGGGCCGGCGGCGTTCACCAGGGCGGCGGCGCGCACCGTGCGGGCGGCGCCGGTCTCGCCCACCAGTTCGGCCTCCCAGCCCCCGTCGACCCGGCGGGCGGAGCGGCAGCGGGTGCGGGTCAGGATCGTGGCGCCGCGCTCGGCGGCGTCCAGCGCCGCCAGGGCCACCAGCCGGCTGTCCTCCACCCAGCAGTCCGAATATTCGAACCCCAGCGTGTAGTCGGGCCGCAAGGGGCTGCCCGCGGGGTCGCGGCCGAGCCGCACGGTGCGCGTCGCCGGCAGCAGCTTGCGGCCGCCCAGATGGTCGTAGATGAACAGGCCGGTGCGCAGCACGAAGGCCGGCCGCAGCCCCTTGTGGTGGGGCAGCACGAAGCGCAGCGGCCAGATGATGTGCGGGGCGGCGCGCAGCAGCACCTCGCGCTCGTTCAGGGACTCCCGCACCAGGCGGAACTCGTAGTGCTCCAGGTAGCGCAGGCCGCCGTGGATCAGTTTGGAACTGGCCGAGGAGGTGGAGGAGGCGAGGTCCGCCTGCTCCGCCAGCAGGACCGACAGGCCGCGCCCCGCCGCGTCGCGGGCGATGCCCGCGCCGTTGATGCCGCCGCCTATGACCAGCAGGTCATAGTTCGGAACCAGGAGGTCACAGTCAGAATTCGACGGCTCGGGATTCGTTCCGGACATGGCGGCGCACTATAGCGCGCCGCCATGCCGGCGACGAATGAAGCGGCTTGCCTGCTAGGACGAGCTGGCTTTTTTCAGCTGATCGAGCTGGAGCACCTTCACCCGTACCTCCGGGTTCGGCTTGGCCTGCTCGCGGACCTGCGCCTGCTGCTGCTTGCGGATCCGCTCGAAGGTCTTGCGCACGTCGGTGTCGAAGCTCGGCTTGTAGCGGAACGAGGAATCGAGAATGTGTTTCATGCGGTTGGCTCTCCTACGCTGACGGCATGATTGTTTCAAAGCCTGGCCGCGTGGCGTTGCGGGTCGGACTAGTCTCGCCGGACTACCTTGCTGGGAGCAACTCGATTTTCAAGTCGACGCCAAACTACAGCCGCCCGAAAGACGGCTACTTCTTGCGCAGCTTGCGGATGGCGGCGAGCTGGGCCGCGAGCATGGC
>DASPKT010000064.1:0-4409 GCA_035627915.1 Azospirillaceae bacterium | reverse complement strand
GCCCGCCGCCAGCGGCGCCGTCGGGATGGCGTGGCGCCAGCGGTGCGCGCTCAGGTGCAGCGGTTCCGCCCGGATGCCGGTGAGGCCGCGGAACGCCGCCAGCAGCGTCCGCGCCACCGCGTCAGGCGACGCCTCCAGCTGCGCCTCGGACCAGGCGGCGGCGCCGTGCAGCACCCAGGTGCCCCTGGCCTCCCGCCCCGGCTTGGAGCCGTCGCGCGCCACCCAGGACAGGGGCCCGCCATCGGCGACGAAGGCGGCGTCCCAGCCGGGGCCCTCCGCCCCGTCGCCGAACGCCGCCATGACCGCCCAGCAGCCGGCCATGCGCGCCCGCGCGGCCTCCGCCGCCAGGGCCGGCGCCGCCTCCAGCAGCGGCACCGCCTGGGGCGAGGGCACCGCCACCACGGCGAGGTCGGCGCGCCCGAGGTCGCCGCCGTCTCCCGTACGCGCGCGCCAGCCCGCCCCCTCCCGCTCCAGCGCCGCCACCCGCGTGCCGTAGGCGACGGGGAGCGGCCCGGCCAGGGCGGCCACCAGCGAACTCATGCCGGGCACGCCGACGATCCGTTCCCCCGGGCTCTCCTCCACCGTGCCGTCGCGCAGCCGCACGATGCGCCCCCGCCAGGGCGCCGCGATCCCCTCCTCGCGCCAGCCCTCCGCCAGCCGGGCGAAGCCGGGGTCGCGGGCGGTCAGGTACTGGCCGCCATGGTCGAAGCGGAAGCCGCCCTCGCGCCGGGTGGAGAGCCGCCCGCCGGGCCCCCGCCCCTTGTCCGCCACCCGCACCGCCAGCCCGGCCGCGGCCAGCACGCGGGCGCAGGCCAGCCCGGCGAGGCCGGCGCCGACGACCAGCACGGAAGCCATAGGGGAGCGGTTCGCCATGGTCTGATCCTGGAAGGGGAAGTGAATTACTGGCGATCATCGCCGCGGGCATGAAGTAGATCACGAGGATTTCACGTCCAGGTGCTTTCCCGGGACGCCGCCGGACGCTATTCTTCATTTCGGACGAGGCGGCCCCGGGGCCGCCACCCGCCCGACCGCGAGGACCCGCTCCCATGGCGCACGAGGCACAGTACAGGGCCTTCCCGGCAGGCGCCGCCAGCTATGCCGCCGGTGCCGCGGCGGTGCTGGGAGCCGGGGCGGGCCTGTTGTGCGCCCTGGTGCCCGGACTGGGGCCGCTGTCGGTCGCGGGCGCGCTGGTGGCCGGCGGGGCCGGCGTGGCGCTGGCGGTGCAGAACGCCCGGCTGCGCCACGCCGCCGAACGGGTGGCGGAGAGCGAGCGCAAGTACCGCGACATCTTCGAGAACGCGGTGGAGGGGGTGTTCACCACCTCGGTCGGCGGCCGCTTCCTCTCGGCCAACCCGGCGATGGCGCGCATGCTGGGCTACGGGGACGCGGACGAGCTGATCGCCTGCCTGACCGACACCGCCAGCCAGCTCTACATGGACCCGGAGCGGCGCCACGAGTTCGCCCGCCGCATCCTGGCCGAGGGGGCCGTGCAGGCGTTCGAGAGCCAGGTGCGCCGGCGCGACGGCACGCCGATCTGGATCTCCGTCTCCGCCCGCGCCGTGCGCGCCGCCGACGGCGGTGTCGTCGCCTTCCAGGGCACGGCGGAGGACGTGACCGCCCGCCGCCAGGCGGAGGAGGCGCTGGTCAAGGCCAAGGAGCAGTCGGAGTTCGCCAACCGCGCCAAGACCGAGTTCCTGGCCAACATGAGCCACGAGCTGCGCACGCCGCTGAACGCCATCATCGGCTTCTCCGAGATCATCGGCAGCCAGTCGCTGGGCCCCATCGACAACCCCGACTACGCCGAGTACGCCCGCGACATCCACGAGAGCGGGCGGATGCTGCTGGACCTCATCAACGACATCCTGGACCTCTCCAAGATCGAGGCCGGCCGCAAGGAGCTGAACGAGCACATGGTGGACCTGCCGCGGGCCATGGGCTCCTGCCTGCGCCTGGTGAAGGAGCGGGCCATCCGCGGCGGCGTGACCACCGCGCTCGACGTGGCGGAGCCCCTGCCCCGCCTGCGCGCGGACGAGATCGCGCTGAAGCAGGTCCTGTCGAACCTGCTGACCAACGCGGTCAAGTTCACGCCCAAGGGCGGCAGCGTCACCCTGTCGGCCCGCGTGCAGCCGGACGGGCGGCTGCTGGTCAGCGTCGCCGACACCGGCATCGGCATCCACCCCGAGGACATCCCCAAGGCGATGGAGCCCTTCCGCCAGATCGAGGGGCCGCTGACCCGCAGCGCCGGCGGCGCCGGGCTGGGGCTGCCCCTGGTGCGGGCGCTGGTGGAGCTGCACGGCGGCAGCTTCGCGCTGGAGAGCGAGCCCGGCCGCGGCACGACCGCCAAGGTCTGGCTGCCCGCCGACCGGCTGCTGCCCGAACCGGCGGCGGTGGCGGCGCGGGCGCTCTGACCGCCGCTCCCCGATGATCCGACGCCTCCGCCTCGCCACGGGCCTGGTCCTCTTCGCCTTCCTGTGCAGCCACCTCGTGAACCTGGCGCTGGGCCTCGTCTCGCTGGCGGCGGTGGAGGCGGCGGGCGAGTGGATCATGGGCTTCTGGTACCTGCCGCCGGTCGAGGCGGTGCTGGCGCTGTCCCTGGTGACCCATGTCGGCCTCGCCTTCGCCGCCCTCTACCGGTTGCGCAGCCTGCGCATGCCGGTCGCCGAGGCGACGCAGTACGCGCTGGGCCTGCTGGTACCGGTGCTGCTGGTGGAGCACTTGGCCGGCACCGCCTTCCTGGTCGCGGGCAAGGGCGTCGACCTGGGTTTCCGCGAGGTGCTGCTGGCCCTCTGGACGCTGAACCCCGGCGCGGGCGCGCTGCAGTCGCTGCTGGTCGTCATCGCCTGGGTCCATGTCTGCATCGGCCTGACCTTCTGGCTGCGCCTGCGCCCCTGGTTCAGGCCGGCGCTGCCGCTGCTCTACGCCGGGGCCCTGCTGCTGCCCGTCCTGGGGCTGCTGGGCTTCGCGGCGGCGGGACGCGAGGTGGCGGCGCTGGCCGCCGCCGACCCGGGCTGGACCGCGCGCGAGACGGTCATGGACGACCTCGCGGCCGCCGACGGCGCCGGCTACGTGGCCCGGGTCACCTGGACCGGCCGGTTCATCTTCCTGGCGGCGCTGCTGGGCACGCTGGCCGCGCGCCTCGCCCGCCACCGGTGGGAGCGGCGGCACGGCGTGGTGCGCCTGACCTATCCCGACGGGCGCGAAGTGGAGCTGCCGCCCGGCGGCACCGTGCTGGAGGCGAGCCGGCTGGCCGGCATCCCCCACGCCTCCGTCTGCGGGGGCAAGGCGCGCTGCTCCACCTGCCGGGTGCGGGTGGGGGCCGGCGCCGACGCCCTGCCGCCGCCGGGCGAGGAGGAGGCCCGCGTGCTGCGCCGCATCGGGGCGCCGCCGATGGTCCGCCTCGCCTGCCAGCTGCGCCCCACGGCCGGCCTCGCGGTCACCCCCCTGGTGCCGCCCGACGCCCGGGCGCGCGGCGCCACCACGCCGGGGCTGATGGGGGAGGAGCGCGAGATCGCCGTGCTGTTCTGCGACATCCGCGGCTTCACCCGCTTCTCCGACGAGCGGCTGCCCTACGACGTGGTGTTCGTGCTGAACCGCTACTTCGCCGAGATGGGCCAGGCGGTGGAGGAGGCCGGCGGGCGGGTCGACAAGTTCATCGGCGACGGCGTCATGGCCCTGTTCGGGCTGGAGTCCGGCCCCGCCGAGGGCAGCCGCGCCGCGCTGGACGCCGCCCGCCGCATGGGCCGCCGCTTGGAGGCGCTGAACCGCGCGCTGGGGCTGGAGCTGAAGCAGCCGCTGCGCATCGGCATCGGCATCCACGCCGGCCCCGCCATCGTCGGCGAGATGGGCCACGGGCCGGCGCGCGCGCTGACCGCCATCGGCGACACCGTCAACATCGCCAGCCGGCTGGAAGGGCTGACCAAGGAGTTCGGCGCCGTCCTGGTGCTGAGCGACGTCGTCGCCGCCTACGCCGGCCTCGACCTCTCCGGCTTCGCCGCCCAGGAGGCCGCCGTCCGCGGCAAGGGCAAGCCCGTCACCGTGCGCGTCGTGCATGACCTGGAGGAGCTGCCGGCCGCGGAGAAGACCGTCGCCGCAACTCCCCTCTCCCCTTGAGGGGGTGGGGGCGGGACGCCGGGCGTTGAGCTTGGTTGCGGCTGAGAGGTGGTGCGTGCTTCGCCAGGCTCAGCATCAGGAATGTTCGCACCAGGCCCGACGTCGGGGAGCATCTCAACGATCCTCAGCCTGAGCCTGTCGAAGGCCGCACCACGCCGCCGCTGCCATTCCGCGGCGCCCCGGTGCGGCTGCGAGGCTGTGCGTGCTTCGACAAGCTCAGCATGAGGAGCGGTAGATGCCAGGCCAGACGTAGCCGGGGAACGGCACAGGCTCCCCGGGGAGCATCTCAACACCCCTCA
>DASPKT010000063.1:0-6089 GCA_035627915.1 Azospirillaceae bacterium | reverse complement strand
CCAGCGGCCGGTCGCGCGTCGCCCGCATCTTGGCCTCCACATAGGCGGCGATGGCGCGCGCGGGGTCGTCGTCGGCCGACATCAGGCGCAGCGGGTCCAGCCATTCCTTCAGGATGTCGGCCAGCACCGCGCGGTAGAGGTCGCGCTTGGTGCTGAAATAATAGTGCACGTTGGCCTTGGGCAGGCCCGCCTCGGCGGCGATGGCGGCGGTGGTGGCGCCGGCATGGCCGCTGGCGGCGAAGACGCGCTCCGCCGCCGCCAGGATGCGGCGCAAATTCTCCCCGCGGATGCCGCCCTCGGGCGGGGCCTCACGGGGGAGGCGGGCGTCAGGCAACGGCGTTGGCCTTGGCGACGGCGGCGCGCAACAGCACGTTGGCCCCGGCCTCGACCCATTCGGGATGGGCGTGCTCCACCTCGTTGTGGCTGATGCCGTCGACGCAGGGGATGAAGATCATCGAGGTCGGCGCCACCCGCGCCAGGTAGCAGGCGTCGTGCCCGGCGCCCGAGACCATGTCGCGGTGGCTGTAGCCCAGCTCCTCAACGGCACCCCGCACGGCGGCGACGCAGGCCGCGTCGAACTTCACCGGCGCGTAGTACCAGATCTGCTCGAACTGGCTCTCCAGCCCCGTCTCCGCGGCGATGCGGGCCACGGCCGCCTCCAGCTCGTCGTTCATGGCCTTCAGCACGGCATCGTCGGGGTGGCGGAAGTCCACGGTGAAGAAGACGCGGCCCGGGATGACGTTGCGGGAGTTCGGGTGGACCTGCACCAGCCCCACCGTGGCGCAGGCCAGCGGCGCGTGGGAAAGCCCGATGCGGTTGACCTCCTGCACCACCCGCGCCGCCCCCAGCAGCGCGTCGCGGCGGCGGTTCATGGGCGTGGGGCCGGCATGAGCCTCCTGGCCGGTGAAGGTGATCTCGTACCAGCGCTGGCCCTGGCAGTCGGTGACGACACCGACGGTCTTCTCCTCCGCCTCCAGGATCGGCCCCTGCTCGATGTGCGCCTCGAAATAGGCGCCGAGCGGCCGGCCGCCGATGGGCGCGTCGCCGGCATAGCCGATGCGGGCCAGCTCCTCCCCCATGGTCTTGCCGTCCAGGTCCTTGCGCGACAGCCCGTACTCCAGGCTGAAGGCGCCGGCGAAGACGCCGGAGGCGACCATGGCCGGGGCGAAGCGCGAGCCCTCCTCGTTGGTCCAGCAGACCACCTCCAGCGGCGCCTCCGTCTGGTAGCCGAGGTCGTTCAGCGTCCGCACTACCTCCAGCCCCGCCAGCACGCCGTACACGCCGTCGAACTTGCCCCCCGTGGGCTGGCTGTCCAGGTGGCTTCCCATCAGGACCGGCGGCAGGGCGTCGTTGCGGCCGGGGCGGCGGGCGAAGATGTTGCCGATGGCGTCCACCGTCACGGTGCAGCCCGCCGCCTCGCACCAGCGCACGAACAGGTCGCGGCTCTCGCGGTCGAGGTCGGTCAACGCCAGCCGGCACACGCCGCCCTTCGGCGTGGCGCCGATGCGCGCCATCTCCATCAGGCTGTCCCAGAGGCGCTGCCCGTTGATCGCGAGGTTGGTCTGCTTCGTCGTGCTCATGGGGACCTTTCCTGCCGTACGTCGGGGCGCCCCTCCCCGCGGGGGGAGGGCCGGGTGGGAGTGCGCTACTCCGCCGCCCGGGCGCGCATCGGGTTCATCGGGTGCTCCGGCCAGGTCATGGGCGGGCGGCCCGAATCCACCTCGTGCATGGTGATGCACTCCGGCACCGGGCAGACATGGGCGCAGAGGTTGCAGCCCACGCACTCCGCGTCGATGACCTCGAAGAAGCGGCGCCCCTCGCCCGCCACGATGCGGATCGCCTGGTGCGAGGTGTCCTCGCAGGCGATGTGGCAGCGCCCGCAGTCGATGCAGAGCTCCTTGTCGATCCGGGCCTTGGAGACGTAGTTCATGTTGAGGTCGTTCCAGTTGACGACGTTGGGCGTCGCCATGCCCCGGAAGTCCTCGATCGTGCGGAATCCGCGCTCGTCCATCCAGTTGGACAGCCCGTCCGCCATGTCGGCCACGATGCGGAAGCCATGGGTCATGGCGGCGGTGCAGACCTGCACCGTGCCGCAGCCGAGCGCCAGGAACTCCGCCGCGTCGCGCCAGCTGCCGATGCCGCCGATGCCGGAGATGGGCAGGCCGCGCGTCTCCGGGTTGCGGGCGATCTCCGCCACCATGTGCAGCGCGATGGGCTTCACCGCCGCTCCGCAATAGCCGCCGTGGGTCCCCTTGCCGTCCACCACGGGGGTTGGCGCCATTTGGTCCAGGTCGACCGAGATGAGGGAATTGACCGTGTTGATCAGCGACACCCCGTCGGCACCGCCGCGCCTGGCGGCCTCCGCCCCCCACAGGATGTTGGTGATGTTGGGGGTGAGCTTGACCAGGACCGGCAGGCGGGTGGCGTTCTTCACCCAGCGGGTCACCTGCTCGATCATCTCGGGCACCTGGCCGATGGCGGAGCCCATGCCGCGCTCGCACATGCCGTGCGGGCAGCCGAAGTTCAGCTCCAGCCCGTCCGCCCCCGTCGGCTCCACCCGGCGGGCGAGGCCGGCCCAGGCCTCCTCCGTCATGCGGGCCATCAGGGAGACGACCATGGCGCGGTCGGGGAAGGCCTTCTTGACGGCGGCGATCTCCCGCAGGTTCACCTCCAGGGGCCGGTCGGTGATCAGCTCGATGTTGTTGAAGCCGATCATGCCCCGGTTCTGGTCCAGCAGCGCCCCGTAGCGGGAGCTGACGTTGACGACCGGCGGGTCCTCGCCCAGCGTCTTCCAGACGACGCCGCCCCAGCCCGCCTTGAAGGCGCGCACGACGTTGTATTCCTTGTCCGTCGGCGGGGCGGAGGCCAGCCAGAACGGGTTGGGCGAGGTGATCCCGGCGATGGTGGTGCGCAGGTCGGCCATGGTCCGTCCCCCTCTCAAGCCTTCAGGTACAGGTCGATGGCGTGCGCGGCGCGCTTGCCGTCCTCGACCGCCTGCACGGTCAGGTCCTCGCCGCTCTTGACGCAGTCGCCGCCGGCGAAGACGCCGGGCAGGCTGGTGGCGAAGGTGCCGTCCACCGCGATCTTCCCGCCCGACACCGCCAGCCCGTCCAGGCCGGCCGGGTGCAGCTTCTGACCGACCGCCTTCAGCACGGCGTCGCAGGGGACGGTGACCGTCTCCCCGCCGCCCGCCAGCCGCCCGGCCTCCAGCCGCGTCCGCTCGAACTCCACCGCCGCGACGCGGCCGCCCTCGCCCAGGATGCGGCGCGGGGCGAGCCAGGTGCGCAGGCTCACGCCGCGGGTGCGCGCCAAATCCTGCTCGTAGCCCGTCGCACCCATGTGCTCGGTCCCGCGGCGGTAGGCCAGCGTCACCTCCGCGGCGCCGACGCAGAGCGACTGCACGGCGGCGTCGATGGCGGTGTTGCCGCCGCCGATCACAACCACCCGGGCGCCCGCCAGCGGCGGGTCGGTCGGCAGGCCCTGGCGCAGCGCCGCGATGACATCCACCGCGTCGGCGACGCCGGCGAGGTCTTCGCCCTCCACCATCAGCGCGTTGGTGGCGGACAGGCCGAGGCCCAGGAACACCGCGTCGTAGGAGCCGCGCAGCTCGCCCAGCGTGACCTCGCGGCCCAGCGCCGCCCCGTGCTTCACCTCGATCCCGCCGACGCCCAGGACGAAGTCCACCTCGCGCTGGGCGAAGCCGCCGGTCATCTTGTAGGCGGCCAGCCCGTACTCGTTCAGGCCGCCGGCCTTGGGGCGGGCGTCGTAGAGCGTGACCGCGTGGCCCAGCCGCGCCAGCCGGTGGGCGCAGGACAGCCCCGCCGGCCCCGCCCCCACCACGGCGACCCGGCGCCCGGTGGCGGGGCCGCGGGCGAAGGGCTGGATGCCGGACGCGAACAGGTGGTCGGTGGCGTAGCGCTGCAGCCGGCCGATGGCGACCGGCGCCTCCGCGGCGTAGGTGCGCACGCAGGCCCCCTCGCACAGCACCTCCGTCGGGCAGGCCCGGGCGCAGGTGCCGCCCAGGATGTTCGATTCCAGGATGGTGAGGGCGGCACCCTTCACGTTGCCGTTGCCGATGCGGCGGATGAAGCCGGGGATGTCGATCCCGGTCGGGCAGGCCGCCACGCAGGCCGCCTCGAAGCAGTAGAGGCAGCGCGCACTCTCCGCCATCGCCTGCAGCGCCGACAGCGGCGGCACCAGGTCCTGGTCGAGCGCGGGGGGCAGGGCCGGGCTGGAACTCATATGGGCCGCGCTCATCCGGGTTTCCTCCGTCAAGTTCCGTCCGTGCCTGGTGCCGCATCCGCCTCAGGGCGCATCTGCCTCAGGGAAGCGTCGCCAGGACCTCCGCCAGGGTGCCGAACAGGCGGTCGATCTCCGCCTTGTCGATGATGAGGGGCGGCGACAGGGCGATGATGTCGCCCGTGGTGCGGATCAGCAGCCCCTTCTCGAAGCAGCGCAGGAAGGCCTCGAACGCCCGGCGGGCCGGCTGGCCGGCGATCGGCTCCAGCTCGATGGCGGCGATCAGGCCCAGGTTGCGGATGTCGATGACGTGGGGCAGCCCCTTCAGCGCGTGCGCCGCGTCCTCCCAGTAGCCGGCCAGCTCCGCCCCGCGGGTCAGCAGGCCCTCCTTGCGGTAGACCTCCAGCGTGGCGAGGCCGGCGGCGGCGGCCAGCGGGTGGCCGGAATAGGTGTAGCCGTGGAACAGCTCGATCATGTGCTCGGGGCCGTTCATGAAGGCGTCGTAGATCTCCTTGCGGAAGAAGACCGCGCCCATCGGCACCGCGGCGTTGGTCAGGCCCTTGGCCGCCGTGATGATGTCCGGCACCACGCCGAAATAGTCCGTCGCGAAGGGCGTGCCCAGGCGCCCGAAGCCGGTGATGACCTCGTCGAAGATCAGCAGGATGCCGTGCCGGTCGCAGATGGCGCGCAGCCGCTCCAGATATCCCTTGGGCGGCAGGATGACGCCGGTGGAGCCGGCCACCGGCTCCACGATGACGGCGGCGATGGTGGAGGCGTCGTGCAGCGCCACCACGCGCTCCAGCTCGTCCGCCAGGTGCGCGCCCCACTCCGGCAGCCCGCGGGAGAAGGCCTGGTGCGCCTTGTCGTGGGTGTGCGGCAGGTGGTCCACGCCCGGCAGCAGCGGCCCGAAGGTCTTGCGGTTCGACACGATGCCGCCGACGGAGATGCCGCCGAAGCCGACGCCGTGGTAGCCCCGCTCCCGCCCGATCAGGCGGGTGCGCTGCCCCTCGCCCCGCGCCCGGTGGTAGGCCAGCGCCACCTTCAGCGCGGTGTCCACCGCCTCGGAGCCGGAATTGGCGAAGAACACGCGGTCCAGGCCCGGCGGCAGCATGGCGGCGAGCTGCGCCGCGAACTCGAAGGCGCCGCGGTGGCCCATCTGGAAGGCGGGGGCGTAGTCCATCTCGGCCGCCTGGGCCTGGATGGCGCGGGTGATCTCCGGCCGGCAGTGGCCGGCGTTGACGCACCAGAGCCCGGCGGTCCCGTCCAGGATCTCCCGCCCGTCCTCGGAGCGGTAGTACATGCCGCTGGCCGAGACCAGCATGCGCGGGGCCTGCTTGAACTGACGGTTCGCGGTGAAGGGCATCCAGAAGGCGTCGAGATTGTTCGACGTCGGCCGCGCGATCCGGTCGTCCAAGATGTGCCTCCGTTCCCCTCCGCCGGTCTTCCGCCGACGGTTCGTTGCCCGGAGCATGGCACGGTTTTGACCATCCGGTCAGGTTTTTCTGTCCGGACGGTCAAGAAATTTCAAACGGGCTTTGGGGCGAGGGTGGAGAGGGTGCGAGGGCGCTCCCGCGCCACCTTCAACCGTCATGCCCGCGGAGGCGGGCATCCAGGTACACGGCGTGCTACGCCGCGGGGCGGTCAGGCGCCGACGTCGCCGCCGGCGCCTCTGTCCCAACGTACTCGCGGGCTGAATGCCTGGACCCCCGCCTAGGCGCTTCGCGCCAGCTTCGCAAACGCGGGGGTGACGGCAATGGGGAGGTGGCGGCATTGGGGTTGGCCGCGCACATCCCCAAAGAAAATGGGCGCGGCGGCCCGGAAGCCGCCACGCCCATGGACTGTCCGGAAAC
>DASPKT010000062.1:0-5035 GCA_035627915.1 Azospirillaceae bacterium | reverse complement strand
GCCCCTCCCTCTCCCACAAGGGGAGAGGGGATTTAAGCACCGGCCCCGCCCTCAGGCCCCGATGGCCGCCAGGGCGGCCTTGCGGTCGGCGGCGATGGTGAAGAGGTTGGCGAAGCCCGAGACGGCGAAGACCTCCTGCAGGTTCGGCTTCAGGCCGGCCAGGGCCAGCTTGGCGCCCGCCGCCTTGCTCTTCTTCAGCCCCATCAGCAGCACGCGCAGCCCGGCGCTCGACAGATAGGCCAGGTTGTCGAAGTCGATCACCAGCTTCTTGGCCCCGCCCTCGATGGCCGCCATCAGCGGCTTCTCCAGCGTCGCCGAGGTGTTGCTGTCCAGCCGCCCGTGCGGCACCAGCACCACGGCCTCGCCGGCGGTCAGCTGGTCGATCTGCATGTCCATCGCGTCTTTCCTCGTGGTCTCGCCGTCAGGCGATCTTCTTGCGCAGGGTCAGGATGTTGCGGTCGCCGTCGCGGCGGTAGGCCACCTCGTCCATGAAGCTGCGGACGAAATGGATGCCCAGGCCGCCGATCTCCCGGTCCTCCAGCGCCGCCTCGGTGTCGGGCGGCGGGCGGGAGAGCGGGTCGAAGGGCCGGGCGTCGTCCTCCAGCACCACCGTCAGCCAATCGGCCTCGCGGTCGAGGCGCACGGCGATGTGGGGCTTGTCGGGGGCCCCGTCGTAGCCGTAGCTGATGGTGTTGGTGATCAGCTCGTCGAGCGCCAGGTTCAGCTGCATGGCGGCGTCCATCGGCACGCCCTCGGCATCGCACCAGCCCTCGACCGCCTCGGCCAGGCGGTGGATTTCGGACAGGTCGCGGGCGAGTTCGACGATCATGGCGGCATCATGCCCCGGCGCGCGGCCGTTGCATAGCCCGGCTCATGCCCGCCGCAGATGGTAGACCGGCTGGTCGCCGAACTTCTTCGCCAATTGCAGCACGCCGACATATTCGCAGACATAGGGCCAGTCGAAGGCCTGGTCGCGGCTCTCGGCCTCGTGGCGCAGCACGGTGCGCTCGGCGGTCAGCAGGGCGACGAATTGCTGGGTGGCGTAGACATGGCCGGGCGTCGTCACCGGCTCCAGCCGCGCCGCGCGGTTGATGTGGCCGCCATAGAAGTTGGTGCGGCCGAGGAAGGGGTCGTGGTTGTGGTAGACCGGCCCGGCATGCAGCGAGATCCGCACGTCGAGATCGGTCGGCAGGCCCTGGGCGCGGCCGCCCAGCGCCCGCACCCCGTCGGCCAGCCGCAGGGCGAAGCCCGCCATGTCGACCGCCCGCGGCAGCACGCAGACGATGGCGTCGCCCCAGGTGTTGATCAGCTCGGGCGCATAGCCGCCGTCGCGCAGCCAGCCCTCCAGCCGGTCGAGGAAGTCGAGGAATTCCGGCAGGCTCTCGTCCTTCAGCTTCGAATAGCCCACCAGGTCGGCGAACATCATGCTGCGCGTGCTGCGCTCCCGCTCCGGCCGCAGCAGCACCGGCGGGCGGTGGGCGACGCGCGGCGGCGGCGGCAGCTCGGCCGGCGGCTCCGCAAACTCCAGCAGGGTGTCGAGGTCGACGATCTGCAGCCGGGTGATGTCGGCCCATTGGTCGATGAAATCGGCGGCGCCGCCGACCAGCGAGCCCTCGCGCAGGTCCCACACCGCCATCAGGTCGGGCGCGGTCAGCAGGAACTCGGCGCGCAGCGTCGCCAGGCCGTGCAGCATCTGGTTGGCGAAGCGGAACAGCTCGGCATGGCCGAGATAGTGGTCCTCGGTCGCGAAGGTCACGGTGTTGGCGAGCTTGAGCGCCCGCCGGAACCGCCGCTCCCAGCGCTCGCCGGCGAAGGCGACGCAGGTGGCGACGTAGTCCTCCAGGTCGAAGGGCAGGACGATGTGGACCTCGGCCCCGCGCTCGATCATCGCCTCGACGAACAGCAGCTCGGCGCCGCAGGCGCACATGGAATAGCCCACCTGGGCGTCCATCAGGTCGAGCCGCCGCTCGATCTCCGCCCGCAGGACCGGCTCCAGCCAGGGCGGGAAGCGGGTCTGCTCCTGCTCCGGCGCGTCGATCATGTGGCCGGTGAACACCACCACGCGCGGCGGCTTCAGCACGTCGAACAGCAGCGGCGGCACGCTGAGCCCGGCGCAGACGAGGCGCTTGACCTCGGCCAGGGTCGCCACCATCGGCCCGTAGTGCCGGCCCGACAGGTCGACGGCGCGGTGGAAGGCGACCAGCGCCGCCTCGTGCTCGCCCAGCAGCAGGTTGGCGATGCCGAGGGCCATGGCCCGCACCGTGTCGCGCCGGTCGTCGGCGATGTCGTCGGCGCCGCAATGGTCGGCGACGCGGCGGGCGAGGCCGATGGCCGCCTCGCGCTCGCCCAGCAGCCAGCAGGAGCAGGCGGCGCTGACGCCGGCGGTCAGGCTGTTGGAGCGCTCGAAGGCCTCGCGCAGCAGGTCTCGGCTCTGGCGCAGCTCGGCCGGGTCGGCCGATTGCTGCCAGCACTCCTTGTAGACCGTGCCGAGCAGCTCCAGCGTCTCGGGGTCCAGGCTGCGGCGGTGGCCGTGGCCGCGCAGCCGGTCCAGCGCCAAGGCGAGGTCGGCCAGCCGCTCCAGCGCCGCGCCGTCGGGGGCGCTGCCGTGGCTCGCCGCCTGCACCAGCCCGGCCAGGGCCTGCCAGCCGGCGCGCAGCGGCCCGTCGTCCGTCGCCGCCTGGGCGAGCAGCGGCTGCAGCACCCGCCGCGCCTCCTCCGCCGCGCCGGAGCGCAGCAGGGCCACGGCCCGCACCCGGCGCAGCCGGGCGCTGTCGGGGAAGCGCTCCAGGCCCTGTCCGGCGAGGTCCTGGGCGTGGAACACCTGGCCGCTCTCCAGCAGGCCGGCGGCGGCGACCTCCCATTCGGCCTGGCTCGCGGGATGGCGCGGATGGCCGCTCATCATGCCGGCCAGATCCTCGGTCCCCTCCATCGCACCCTCCCCGTGTCGCGCTTCCGTTATCCGCGATTCCGGGTGGCGGGCGCAACGGCGGCGGCGGATAAGCCGCGGATGGCCGGGGCGTTTCCCGGCGCGGCCGCGGGCTTGGCCGCCCTCAGGGGTTCGGCCCCTGGAAATGGGTGGCGTGCACCGCCGTCTCGCCGTCGCCCGCCGTCACCACGAAGGCGACCGGCGTGCTGGCGGCGTCGAGCGCCAGGCGCGGCGCCGCGACGGTG
Organism: Azospirillaceae bacterium; assembly: GCA_035627915.1. Lineage (GTDB taxonomy): Bacteria > Pseudomonadota > Alphaproteobacteria > Azospirillales > Azospirillaceae > DASPKT01. Next base: position 1,864 of record DASPKT010000062.1, on the reverse strand, counting down.
ACATGGACCGTGCCGACGCTGTCCGGCTTCACGGTCACGATCCGGCCCAGCACCGCCGGGCGGTCGCGCTCGTCCTCGTGCCCGGCGACCGACAGATAGGCCTCGTGCAGGCCGGTCAGGCGGATGCGGACCTCGCGGTGCTCCGGCGTCTTGTTCATCACCTTGACGGTGTAGCGGTTCTGGATCGAGCCGTCCGACAGGGTGACGAAGAGCGGGCTGCGCTCCGGCAGCACGTTGATCTCCAGCAGCGAGCGCGTCGCCAGGCTGCCCACCAGCAGCGCCGCCACCAGCCCCAGCACCAGGGCATAGATGAAGGTGCGCGGCCGCAGGATGTGCGCGCGCAGGCTGAGCCCACCGCCCCGCACCGCCTCGTTGGCCGGGGTGTCGAAGGCGATCAGGCCCTTCGGCCGCCCGACCCGGACCATGATGTCGTCGCAGGCGTCGATGCACAGGCCGCAGCCGATGCAGGAGAGCTGGAGCCCGTTGCGGATGTCGATGCCGGTCGGGCAGACCTGGACGCAGGCCGTGCAGTCGATGCAGTCGCCGCGCGGCGCATCGGCGGCGGCGGCCTTCAGCTTGCCGCGCGGCTCGCCCCGCCAGGCGCGGTAGGTGACGGTGAGGGTGCGGTCGTCCACCATCGCCGCCTGGATGCGCGGCCAGGGGCACATATAGGTGCAGACCTGCTCGCGCGCCCAGCCGGCCAGCAGGTAGGTGGTGGCGGCGAAGAGCGCGACGAAGCCGTAGACCGTGGCGGAGGCCGAGCCGGTCAGCAGCTCCACCGCCACGGTGGGGGCGTCGTTGAAATAGAACACCCAGGCGCCGCCGGTCGCCAGCGCGATCAGCAGCCAGACCAGGTGCTTGGCGGCCTTGCGCCACGCCTTGTCGAGGCTCAGCGGCGCCCGGTCGCGCCGCATGCGCTGGGCGCGGTCGCCCTCGATCAGCCGCTCGGCCCACATGAACAGGTCGGTCCACACCGTCTGCGGGCAGGCGAAGCCGCACCACAGCCGGCCGAACAGGCTCGTCACCAGGAACAGCGCCACGGCGCCGAGGATCAGCAGGCCGGTGATGTAGATCACCTCCTGCGGCCAGATCTCCAGCCCGAACACATAGGCCCGGCGGGCCGGCATGTCGATCAGCAGCGCCTGGCCCGGCCGCCCCGGCCCGCGGTCCCAGCGCAGCCACGGCGCCAGGTAGTAGACCGCCAGGCACAGGCTCAGCACCGCCCATTTGATCCGGCGGATCGGGCCGTCGACCGATTTGGGATAGACCTTGATGCGGTTGGCGTAGAGCGGCTGCGAACGGTCGCTCTCGTCGTATTGCGGCGCGGGCGCGCGGGCGGGTTTCGCCATGGCGGGGTCCTCCTGACGGGGGCAGTCCACCACGGCGGCGGACGGGGCGCCTTGCGCTGGATCAATGGGGCGGGCTTCCGCTCGGGAGCTGCCCGGCTTCCGCACCGGGCCCACCCCTCACCCCGGCCCTCCCCCGCAAGGGGGGAGGGGGCGCTGCTGCGCGGACGGTGCCAAAAACCCCTCTCCCCTTGTGGGAGAGGGAGGGGCCCGCGACAGCGGGAGGGTGAGGGGTATGCTTCCGCTCGGAGACTGCCGGGCTTCCGCACCGGGCCCACCCCTCACCCCAGCCCTCCCCCACAAGGGGGGAGGGGATTTTGTCACCGCCCCCGCAGCAGCGCCCCTCCCCCCTTGCGGGGGAGGGACGGGGTGAGGGGTATGCTTCCGCTCGGGCGCTGTCGGGGTTTCGAGACCGGGCCCACCCCTCACCCTCCCGCTATCGCGGGCCCCTCCCTCTCCCACAAGGGGAGAGGGGATTGGGCACCGCACCCGCAGCAGCGCCCCCTCCCCCCTTGTGG
>DASPKT010000061.1:0-7579 GCA_035627915.1 Azospirillaceae bacterium | reverse complement strand
AGGGGCCGGGCCAGGGGTGCCAAGCGAAGGGTGCCGGAAAACGGAGGGCGTCGACCATGATCCTGCAGATGATCGAGGAAGACCACGGCGCGGTCCGCGACCTCATCGGCGTGATCGGCAACAGCGAGATGCAGGCCTTCGCCGCCCGGCGCGAGGCGTTCGCCCGGCTGGCGCGGCTGTGGCGGCGGCACGGCGCCATGATGGACGCGGCCGTCCACCCGCTGATGCTGGACAGCGCGGAGGGCGCCGACACCGTGTCGGAGGCGCTGCAGCTGCAGCGGCAGGCGGAGCAGCTGGCGCAGGACCTGTCGGACCGCCAGCGCGACCCGTCGGAGCCCTGGCGCGACGGGCTGTCGCGCCTGCGCGAACTGCTGGACCGCCAGTGCGCGCTGGAGGACGTGGCCTTCGTCGGCCGAATCCCGGCGCTGCCGCCCCAGCGGGTGGCCGACATGACGCGGGTCGCCGGCGACGTCAGGGCCGCCCACGCGGCGCGCGCCGCCTGACGGTGCCGCCGCGGGGCCGACCCTATCCTTACGGTCGCCTTCCCCTTTACAAGCCGCGTTGACCCCCGGCGCGGCCGGGGCGTATCGTTCCCGGGCGATAAGGCCGGAAGGCCCGGCCGACGACAAGGCAGCGGGGAGGAGAACGGGTGGAGCCGGCCTATGTCCTGGCGCCGGTTGCCGAGCGTGCGGCGGTCAACTCGCCGCTGCTGCGCCTCCTGTTCGACCATTGGCTGGACGTCGCCCGCGGCGGCATCCCGCCGCCCTCCGCCATCGACCTCGACCATCTCGAGCCCGTGCTGCCCTTCCACTGGTGGTTCTCCGCCCAGGACGGCGGCGCCGACTTCATGGCGCGCCGCATGGGGACGGAGACGGTGCGCACCTACGGGATCGACTTCACCGGCCGCTCGCTGCTGGACGCGGGGCGCCTGACCTTCGCCGCGCGGGCCATGCTGGTGCTGCGGGCGCCGATGCGGGAGCGGCGGCCCTGCCGCTTCTTCTCCGAGACGACCGTCATCCCCGAGCGCATCTTCTACGACATCGAGGCGCTGGCCCTGCCGCTCTCCAGCGACGGGGAGACGATCGACGAGGTGGTGGGCGCCACCGTCGTGAGGCACCTGTAGGGCGTGCGCCACCTGTGAGGCGCCCGCGGCACGGCTCTTGCTTCATCGGGGACGGACACCGACCCTGCCGGGAAGCCTGACCATGCCGTCGCCCGTACCGCCCGCTCCCCAGACCCGATTTCACGCCCGGGCGGCCGCCGCCCGCGGCCTGGCGCTCCTGCTCGCCGCGGGGGCGGCCCTCGGCGGCTGCGCGGACCGGCCCCCGGCCGCCTCCTTCCTGGCCTATCCGCAGCAGAGGCTGGCGTCGGCGGCGCACTGGCAGGTCATCGCCGACGACATCGCCTCGGCAGTTTCCGCCCACCTGATGGCGGAGGCCGGGCAAAATCAGCCGGGCGCGGAGCCCGGCACAGAACCGGCCGCCGCCCCCGCCGCGGTCCCCGTGGCCGCCGGGCGGTCCGCCGTGGCGGCGCCGGCGGTGGAGGCCGCCGACTTCTCCCTCTCCTCCCTCTGGGAACAGGGGCCGCCGGTGCCGCGGCCCCCGGTCCAGGTCTACATGATGCGGCACGAGGACACCGTCTTCGCCGACAGCTTCATGCAGGCGCTGACCACCGCCTTCGTCCGCCGCGGGCACGCGGTGGCGGTGGACAGCCGGCCGGACGTGGTGACCGTCGGCATCGACGTGCAGGTGATCCGGCACGAGCCCGGCCGCGGCAACCGCACCGTCCCCGGCCCGGTCACGGCGCTGGGGGCGGGCGTCGCGGTGGCGCGCCTGCTGGTCGACAACGTGCAGTGCTGCGGCATGATGATGGCGGGCCTGCTGGCCGCCGCCGGCGCCGACGCCGTCCGCGCCACCGTGCCGGAGACCGACACGGAGCTGGTCATGACCGTGTCGCTGGCGAAGGACGGGTTCTTCACCTACCGCTCCGGCGCCGTCTACTACGTGGACGACCGGGAGGCTTGGCACTACCAGGGCTTCGGCGACCCCCGCCAGATCCGCAGCCTGAACGATTTGCCGGACGGCTCCATCTCCTACGACATCGCCGGCCAGCCCTACGTCTCCGCCCCCGCCCCGACCCGGGGCGCCCGGCGCTGAGGGGGCTGGGCCGGCACCGGGGACGGCGCTACACTCGCGGGTGGGGCTCGGGGAACCGGGACGAGGGAGGACAGAGGGGCATGGGCGAGGCGGAGAACGAGAGCGACCGCCGGCGGCATCCGCGCCGGCCGATCGGCGAGGGGGCGCTGGTCGCGGTCGGCGACCAGGTGCTCGTCGCGCGCGGCGTCGACGTGTCGGACGGCGGCGCCTGCATCGAGGTGGGCGCCGAGTCGGTCGCCAAGCCCGGCGATCCCTGCACCGTGGCCATCCCCGGCATCGCCGGCCCCGCCCCGGCCACGGTGGTGGCGACCGCGGGAAACCGGCTGCACCTGCGCTACTCCAAGGATTAGGTGGGCCGGCCCGCTCGCCGTCCGGTCGGATGCCTCCCCCGTTCGGATTGGCTAACGAAATACTAATTGACTGGGTCCGGGGCCGATGTAGCTTACCGGCTCATCGCTACCGGCGATCCGATTGTTGCGCGGCAGGGCCCGTCGGCCCCGACGCACGGGATCGTCTGTGCTGGCCTTTGCGGGAGGCGGGCATGGAAGAGGTGGGTGGCCTGGTCGAAGCATTGCCGTCCGACGCGCGCGCCGGCGCCCTCTCCAGGGGCGCGGAGGGGCTGCGCGCCCGCATCCTCGACTGCTACCGCATGGCCCGCAAGGCGGCAGAGCCCTGGGAAAGCGACGTCTGGATCCGCCTGGGCGCCTGGTTCGAGAGCCTGTCGCTGGCCGACGAGACCCGCCACCTCTCCGACGAACCCGACGCGCACCCCTTCGCCGCCGCAAGCCCGGACGGCCGGCGCCGGTGGCGGCGGGAGCCGCTGGACAGCGGCGCCATCCTGGCGGGGCGGTCGGAGATGGAGGTGGTGCGGACCCGCGACATCTCCCCCGGCGGCGCCTGCCTGACCCGGCCGGCGCGGCTCAGCCTGGTGCCGGGCCAGATCGTGTCCGTCTCCATCCCCGAGGTCGGCTGCGCGCGCCTCGCCCGCATCGTCGCGGCCGACGCCGAGGTGGTGCGCTGCGAGTTCGTGGCTGCGGAACGGGCGCAGGCGGCCTGAGGGACGCCGCCCCGCGGTTCCGGGAGGAAACGTTCCGGGGGGAATGGTGCCGGCTGCGAGACTTGAACTCGCGACCTACCGCTTACAAGGCGGTTGCTCTACCAGCTGAGCTAAGCCGGCCCGCGCCACGGGTCCGCCCGGGAACGCCCGGCCTTGGCCTGGGGCGTCCCGGGGGAGGGGAGGGAGACTAGCGCCGGCGCGCCACCTCGTAAAGCGCCACGGCGGCGGCGTTGGAGACGTTCAGGCTGCCGATCGGCGGCCGGGTCGGCAGGCGGGCCAGCTCGTCGCATCGCTCCGCCGTCAGCCGCCTGAGCCCCTCGCCCTCCGAGCCCAGCACCAGGGCGGTGCGGCCGGACAGGTCGACCTCATGCAGGTTGCGGGCGCCCTCCTCGGCCAGGCCCACGCACCAGAAGCCGGCGTCGCGCAGGTCCGACAGGGCGCGGGCCAGGTTGGTGGCGCGCACGATGGGCACCGCCTCCAGCGCGCCGGACGCCGTCTTGGCGAGCACGCCCGTCACCTCGGGCGCGTGGCGGTCCTGCACCACCACGGCCTTGGCGCCGAAGGCGGCGGAGGAGCGCAGGATGGCGCCGACATTGTGCGGATCGGTCACCTGGTCCAGCACGACGACCAGGTCCTGCGGGCCCGGATCGGTGCAGAGGTCGAGCACGTCGATCTCCGGCAGCGGCGCCGCGTCGAGCGCCATGCCCTGGTGCACCGCCCCCGGCGGCAGCATGCGGTCCAGCGTGTCCTTGTCCACCAGCTGCGGTTCGGGCCGGTCCAGCTCGGCCTCGTGCGCGGCCTCCATGGCGGGGTCCAGCGCCTCCAGCCCCGATTCGGTGACCAGCAGCTTCTTCACCCGGCGCTTCGGGTTGGTCCAGGCCGCCGCGACCGCGTGCAGCCCGTAGAGCAGCGCGCCGCCGCGCCCGCCGCCGGGACGGGGGCCCTGGCCGCGGCCTCCTTCATGCCGGCTCCCTTCCTGTCCGCCGCCCTCCTGTCCGCGGTCGCGGCGGGGTTGGTCGCGGCGGGGCGAATCGCGGCGGGACTCGGCCTCCGCGCGGGGTGACTCGGGCTTGCCCTTGCCCTTGTTCGGGCCATGGCGGTGGGGGGTCTGGCCCTTGCCGGCGGGGGAGCCGGAGCGGGGGCCGCGGTCGGTCCGGGTATTTTTCATGCGTCCGATCCTTGCCCAACATTGCCCTCGTTGCCACCCCAAACCGCGGGCCCGGTCAATCTCACCGACCGGCGTATTTCGTCGTTGACACCGAAAGCGTAATTCGCATAGTGCGCATCTCCGTTCCGGCCCCGGCCGGTCACGCGGTGCCTTGGAAGGGTGGCCGAGTGGTTAAAGGCAGCAGACTGTAAATCTGCCCGCGACAGCGTACGTAGGTTCGAATCCTACCCCTTCCACCATTCACCGGCTCCGGACCACGGATTGGTCCCGGGCCGGTTTTCCGCGTGTCGATCCGGGAACTGGGCGGATCAGGTCGGCGGGTGTAGCTCAATGGTAGAGCAGAAGCCTTCCAAGCTTACGACGGGGGTTCGATTCCCCTCACCCGCTCCAAAGTTCCAATAAGTCTCTTCAAACGCAGTCGGTCTCCAACACGGTGGGCAAAGGCGGATAGATTATGGCGAAGGCGAAATTCGAGCGGACCAAGCCGCACTGCAACGTCGGCACGATCGGTCACGTGGACCACGGCAAGACGTCGCTGACGGCGGCGATCACGAAGGTTCTGGCGAAGTCTGGCGGCGCGTCGTTCACCGCCTACGACCAGATCGACAAGGCGCCGGAGGAGAAGGCCCGCGGCATCACGATCTCCACGGCGCACGTGGAGTACGAGACGGCCAACCGGCACTACGCCCACGTGGACTGCCCGGGTCACGCCGACTACGTGAAGAACATGATCACCGGTGCGGCGCAGATGGACGGCGCGATCCTGGTGGTGTCGGCGGCCGACGGCCCGATGCCGCAGACGCGCGAGCACATCCTGCTGGCCCGCCAGGTCGGCGTGCCGGCGCTGGTGGTGTTCATGAACAAGGTCGACATGGTCGATGACCCGGAGCTGCTGGAGCTGGTGGAGCTGGAGGTTCGCGAGCTGCTGAGCTCGTACGACTTCCCCGGGGACGACATCCCGATCGTGAAGGGCTCGGCGCTGTGCGCGCTGGAGGACCGTTCGCCGGAGCTGGGCGAGCAGGCGATCCAGAACCTGATGGCCGAGGTCGACCGCTACATCCCGCAGCCCGAGCGCCCGAAGGACCGTCCGTTCCTGATGCCGATCGAGGACGTGTTCTCGATCTCGGGCCGCGGCACGGTGGTGACCGGCCGCGTCGAGCGCGGCGTGGTGAAGGTCGGCGAGGAAATCGAGATCGTCGGCCTGAAGGCGACGCAGAAGACGACGGTGACGGGCGTCGAGATGTTCCGCAAGCTGCTCGACCAGGGCGAGGCCGGCGACAACATCGGCGCGCTGCTGCGCGGCACCAAGCGTGAGGACGTGGAGCGCGGCCAGGTGCTGGCGAAGCCCGGCTCGATCACGCCGCACACCAAGTTCGTGGCCGAGGCCTACATCCTGACCAAGGAGGAGGGCGGCCGCCACACGCCGTTCTTCACCAACTACCGCCCGCAGTTCTACTTCCGCACCACGGACGTGACCGGCATGGTCACGCTGAACGAGGGCACCGAGATGGTGATGCCGGGCGACAACGTGCAGATCAACGTCGAGCTGATCGCCCCCATCGCCATGGACGAGGGCCTGCGCTTCGCCATCCGCGAGGGCGGCCGCACCGTCGGCGCCGGCGTCGTCGCCAAGATCATCCAGTAAGTACGCTGAGATCGGGCGGTGCCCTCCGGCACCGCCCATAAACACGGGTTTTGAACGATGGATAACCAGAACATCCGGATCCGCCTGAAGGCGTTCGATCATCGCGTGCTCGACCAGTCGACCAGCGAGATCGTCAACACGGCGAAGCGGACCGGTGCCCGGGTTCGCGGTCCGATCCCGCTTCCGACCCAGATCGAGAAGTTTACGGTCAACCGCAGCCCGCACATCGACAAGAAGTCCCGCGAGCAGTTCGAGATCCGCACCCACAAGCGCCTGCTGGACATCGTCGATCCGACGCCGCAGACCGTGGATGCGCTGATGAAGCTCGACCTGGCCGCCGGCGTCGACGTCGAGATCAAGCTTTAAGTTTCAAAGTCGGGACCTCTCCCACCGAGGATGTCCCCTAGTAGGAGTGAACGAAAATGCGATCCGGTTTGATCGCGCAGAAGATCGGCATGACGCGCGTCTTCACGGGTGAAGGCGAGCACGTGCCGGTGACTGTGCTCAAAGTCGATAACTGCCAGGTCGTGGCGCAGCGCACCGAGGACAAGGACGGCTACACCGCCCTTCAGCTCGGCGTCGGCAAGGCCAAGGTGAAGAACGTCTCGAAGGCCGAGCGCGGCCACTACGCCAAGGCGAAGGTCGAGCCGAAGAAGAAGGTCGCCGAGTTCCGGGTCACCCCGGACGCGCTGGTCGACGTGGGCGCGGAGATCACCGCCGACCACTTCGTCGCCGGCCAGTTCGTCGACGTCACCGGCACCACCATCGGCCGCGGGTTCGCCGGCGCCATGAAGCGCTGGAACTTCGGCGGCCTGCGCGCCAGCCACGGCGTGTCCGTCTCGCACCGCTCGCACGGTTCGACCGGCCAGCGCCAGGACCCGGGCCGCACTTTCAAGAACAAGAAGATGGCCGGCCACTACGGCGTCGAGCGCGTCACGACCCAGAACCTGAAGGTCGTGTCGGTCGACGTCGAGCGCGGCCTCATCCTCGTCCGCGGCGCCGTTCCGGGTGCCGAGGGCGGCTACGTCCTGGTCAAGGACGCGGTGAAGAAGAAGCTGCCGGACGGCGTGCCGTTCCCGGCCGCCTTCCGCGCTCCGGCCGCTGACAACACTCCTGCGGCGCAGGAGGGCTGAGTATCATGAAGACGACCGTCAAGAACCTGAACAACGAGGCGGTGGGCGAGATCGAGCTGGACGAGACCGTGTTCGGTCTCCCGGCCCGCGCCGACCTGCTGGCCCGCATGGTCAACTGGCAGCTCGCCAAGCGCCGCCAGGGCTCGCACAAGACCAAGGGCATCAGCGAGATCGCCGGCACGACCAAGAAGCCGTGGAAGCAGAAGGGTACCGACCGCGCCCGCCAGGGCTCGCTGCGCTCCCCGCAGTTCCGCGGCGGTGCTGTGATCTTCGGCCCGGTGGTGCGCAGCCATGAGCACGACCTGACGAAGAAGTTCCGCAAGCTGGCACTCAAGACCGCCCTGTCGACCAAGGCGGCCGAGGGCAAGCTGGTGGTCCTCGACATCGCCAAGTCCGAGAGCCACAAGACGAAGGCCCTGG
>DASPKT010000060.1:0-9535 GCA_035627915.1 Azospirillaceae bacterium | reverse complement strand
TCAGCCACTGGGTGATGCCGCCGGAGACGGACGAGGCGGACAAGCGGCTCACCGGCCGCACCTACGCCGCCTGGTTCCTGCTCTACACCGAGCTGAACGGCCGCGAAGCCGGGCGCTGGCTGCTGGACCGGATCGAGCGCGAGATGCCGTCGCGCCACCCGATGATCGACCGGGTGTTCCTGGACGAGATCGGGCGCCAGGGCTACGGCCTGAGCGCCGCCTGACCGCTCAATATCGATTGAAGTAAGACCAAGTATTTGCGGCCACGAGGTCTTCGCGGATACCTGCGTATACCAACGGTTAATTATTGAAGGCCAGGATCGGCCCCGGATAACGCATTTCTGGGGTTTGAAACCATGACCTGCATCGTCGGCCTCGTTGATAACGGCAATGTCTGGATGGGCGGCGACAGCGCCGGCGTGGCGGGGCTGGACATCAGCCTGCGCGCGGACACCAAGGTCTTCCGCAACGGCGCCTTCCTGATCGGCTTCACCAGCTCCTTCCGCATGGGCCAGCTGCTGCGCTTCCGCCTGACCCCGCCGCCGCGCCGGGCGGACGTCGACCTGTTCCGCTACATGGTCTGCGACTTCGTCGAGGCGGTGCGGGCGACCCTGAAGGAGGGCGGCTTCGCCCACCGCAGCAACGACGTGGAGACCGGCGGCTTCTTCCTGGTCGCGGCCGAGGGGCGCCTCTTCTCCATCCAGGACGACTACCAGGTCAGCGAGTTCACCCGCGGCTTCCACGCCATCGGCTGCGGCGCCACCTATGCGCTGGGCTCGCTCTACAACACCCGGGACCTGCCGGCCGAGACGCGGGTGCGCAAGGCGCTGGAGACGGCGGAGCACTTCTCCGGCGGGGTGCGGGCGCCCTTCACCATCGAGTGCGTGTCCGCCGCCCAGGCGGAGCCGGTGGCCGTGCTCGCGGCGTGAGGCGGCCGGGGCGCCCATGCCCTTGACCCGACAAGGTTACATGGCCGCTGCCGGTATTAGCCGCTTGCCGGGTTGAAGTACCCCGGTGCTATACTAAGTGGTCTACCTGCCGCCGCCCGGACCCGCTCCGGGCGGCTGCGGGCGTATTGCCTTGTGACGGCAACCCAACGGAACCGGATGCACCGATGCGGCTTGGCTGGCAGATCGTAACCGTGGCAGCGCTCGCCCTGGCCGGGGCCGGTGCCTGGTATGCCGCGTCGGGCGGCTCGCCCGCCGGCGGGCCGGGCGCCAGGGCGCCCGCGCGTCCGACCCCGGTCGTCGCCGCCGCCGCCGGCCGCGGGGACATCGCCGTCACCTTCGACGCCGTCGGCACGCTGCGCGCGAACGAGGCGGTGACCCTGACCGCCAAGCAGACCGGCATCGTCAAGGCCATCCACTTCGACGAGGGGCAGCTGGTCCAGGCCGGCGCCGTGCTGGTCGAGATGGACGATTCGGAGGCGCGCGCCAACCTCGCCGTCGCCGAGGCCAACCGGCGCAACACCCGCCAGCTGCTGGACCGCTCCAAGGCGCTGCTGTCGCGCCAGGCGGTGGCGCAGGCGCGGGTCGACGAGCTGACGATCCAGCTGGACGCGCAGGAGGCGGCCGCCCGCGCCGCCCAGGCGCGTCTGCAGGACCTGACCATCCGCGCCCCCTTCTCCGGCGTGGCCGGCATCCGCCAGGTCAGCCCGGGCACGCTGGTCACCCCCGGCAATCAGATCACGACCGTCGACGACGTGTCGGTGGTGAAGCTGGAGTTCTCGGTGCCGGAGCTGGCGCTGCGCAGCCTCTCCCCCGGCATGCCCGTCGCGGCCGAGTCCGGCGTCTTCCCCGGCGAGAGCTTCGAGGGCAAGGTCACCGTGGTCGACACCCGCGTCGACCCGGTCACCCGCACCATCACCGTGGTGGCCTCGCTCGCCAACCCCGAGCTGAAGCTGAAGCCCGGCATGTTCATGACGGTCAAGCTGCCGGTGGAGCAGCGGAGCAACGTCGTGCTGGTGCCGGAGGAGGCGCTGGTGCCGGTCGGCGACCTGCAGTTCGTCTTCGTCGCCGTGGACGGCAAGGTGCAGCGCCGGGCGCTGCGCATCGGCGCCCGCCAGTCCGGCATGGTGGAAGTGGTGGACGGGCTGAAGCAGGGCGAGCTGGTCATCACCCGCGGCACCCAGAAGGTGCGCGAGGGCGCGCCGGTCCAGGTCGAGGTGGCGCCGCAGTCGGCCCTGCCGAAACCCGCGTCCGAGACCTGAGTTTTCCCGCCGGGGCGCCTGCCCCGGCAGGACGAAGCCGGCGGGCCCGCCCGCCCGAGGCGATGGGGGGCGGAGCGCCCCGGAGGAGATCTGCGCCATGGTCCTGTCCGACGTCTCCATCCAGCGGCCGGTTCTGGCCTTCGTGCTGAGCGCGCTGCTGATCGTCTTCGGCTGGCTGGGCTACGACCGCCTGCCGGTGCGCGAGCTGCCCAACATCGACTTCCCCGTCGTCTCCGTCACCACGGGCTACCCGGGCGCCAGCGCCGAGGTGGTGGACAACGAGATCACCGAGCGGGTCGAGTCGGTCGTCAACGGCATCGAGGGCATCAAGACCATCCGCTCCCGCTCGCGCGAGGGGTCCAGCAGCGTCACCATCGAGTTCGAGATCAACCGCGACATCGACAGCGCCGCCAACGACGTGCGCGACCGCGTCGGCCGCATCGCCGACGACCTGCCGGAAGAGGCGGACATCCCGGAAATCTCCAAGGTCAACGCCGACAGCCAGCCGATCATGTGGGCGACGCTGTCCAGCGACCGCATGGGCACGCTGGAGCTGACCGACTACGTCCGCCGCTACATGGTGGACACGATCAGCACGGTGCCGGGCGTCGCCTCGGTCCGCATCGGCGGCGAGCGGACCTTCGCCATGCGCGTCTGGCTGGACCGCGGCGCCATGGCGGCGCGCGCCGTCACGGTGCAGGACATCGAGCAGGCGCTGCGCCGGGAGAACACCGAGCTGCCGGCCGGCCGCATCGAGTCCTCCTCGCGCGAGTTCACGGTGCGCACCGACACCCGCATGTCGGCGCCGGACCAGTTCCGCCGCATCGTGGTGCGCCAGGACGGGCAGAACCTGGTGCGCCTGGGCGACATCGCCCGCATCGAGATCGGCGCCCGCGACGACCGCGGCGACTTCCGCATCAACGGCAATACCACGGTCGGCCTGGGCGTGATCCGCCAGAGCACCGCCAACACGGTGGAGGTGGCGGAGCGGGTCCGGGTCCTGTTCGACCAGATGCGCGCGACCCTGCCGCAGGGCATGTCGCTGGACATCCGCCACGACGAGAGCACCTTCATCAGCCAGTCGATCTACGAGGTGTTCCACGCCATCGTCGTGGCGCTGGGCCTAGTCGTGGTGGTGGTCTGGGTGTTCCTGCGCGACATCCGGGCGACGCTGATCCCGGTCATCGCCATCCCGGTCTCCATCGTCGCCGCCTTCGGCGTGCTGTCGGCGCTGGGCTTCTCCATCAACGTGCTGACGCTGCTGGCCTTCGTGCTGGCGGTCGGCCTGGTGGTCGACGACGCCATCATCGTGGTGGAGAACGTGTCGCGCCGCATCGAGGAGGGGGAGCCGCCGCTGCTGGCCGCCTTCCGCGGCGCCCGCCAGATCGGCTTCGCCGTCATCGCCACCACCCTGGTGCTGATCGCGGTCATCCTGCCGCTGGCCATCCTGGAGGGCGCGCAGGGGCGCCTGTTCCGGGAGTTCGCCATCGCGCTCGCCTCGGCGGTCGCCTTCTCCGGGCTGGTGGCGCTGACCCTGACGCCGATGCTCTCCTCCAAGCTGCTGCGCGGGCACACCGGCCACGGCCGCTTCTTCGAGATGAGCGAGCGCGCGTTCCAGGGCATCGCCAACGGCTACGGCCGGGCGCTCGACTGGGCGCTGGGCGCGCCGCTGGTCGTCGGGGCCGTGTTCGCCGCGGTGCTGGCCGGCATCGCCCTCCTGTTCGTCTCGCTGCCGCAGGAGCTGGCGCCGGTGGAGGACCGCGGCATGGTCCGCATCGCCGTCCTGGCGCCGGAAGGGTCCAGCCAGGAATACACGGCGCGCGAGATGGCCTCGATCGACGCCATCCTGCAGCCCTACCTGCGCTCGGGCGAGATCGACAGCGCGCTCGCCATCCTGAACCCCGGCTTCGGCGGCCAGTCCGGCGTCAACCGCGCCTTCATCATCGTCCGCACCCCGCCCTGGGACCAGCGCAAGCGCAGCATCCAGGAGCTGACCGCCGAGATCAGGCCGAAGCTGATGGCGATCCCGGGTGCCCGCATCGTGCCCATCCTGCCCAGCGGCCTCGGCGGCGGCGGCGCCTCCAGCAACCAGATCCAGTTCGTGCTGGGCGGCAGCACCTACGCCGAGCTGGCGGAATGGCGCGACATGGTGATGGAGCGGCTGTCGACCTACCAGGGGCTGAACTCGCTCCAGGCCGACTACGACGAGACCAAGCCGCAGCTGAAGATCGCGGTGGACCGCGACCGCGCCGCCGACCTCGGCATCTCCATCCAGACCATCGGCACCACGCTGGAGACGATGATGGGCAGCCGCGCCGTGACCCGGTTCATGGACCGCGGCGAGGAATACGACGTCATGCTGCAGGCGGAGGAGGCCGACCGGGCCAACCCGCGCGACCTCTCCAACATCTACATCCGCACCGGCAACGGCTCGGGCCAGCTGATCCCGCTCGCCAACATCATCCGCATCCAGGACAGCGCCGCCCCGGCGGAGCTGAACCGCTACGACCGGCTGCGCTCCATCACCATCACCGCCAACCTGACCGAGGGCACCTCGATGGGCGAGGCGATGGGCGTGGTGGAGGACGTGGTGCGCGAGGCGCTGCCGCCGGAGGCGCGCCTGTCCTGGGAGGGGGCCGCCCGCCAGCAGAAGGAGGCATCGGCCTCCATCTTCTTCGCCTTCGGCATGGCGATGCTGGTGGCCTACCTGGTGCTGGCGGCGCAGTTCGAGAACCTGCGCCTGCCCGTGATGATCCTGCTGGCGGTGCCGCTGGCGGTGTTCGGCGGCCTGGGCGCGGTGGCGCTGACCGGCATGTCGAACAACATCTACACCCAGATCGGCGTCATCATGCTGATCGGCCTGATCTCCAAGAACGCCATCCTGATCGTGGAGTTCGCCAACCAGCTGCGCGACGAGGGGCTGGAGATCGGCGCGGCGGTGCGCGAGGCCTCGCTGCTGCGCCTGCGCCCCATCCTGATGACCAGCATCGCCACCGTGTTCGGCGCGGTGCCGCTGGCCATCGCGACCGGGGCCGGCGCCGAGGCGCGCTCGGCCATCGGCTGGGTCATCGTCGGCGGCGTGTCGGTGGGCACCTTCCTGTCGCTGTTCGTGACCCCGGTGGCCTACCGGATGTTCGCGCACAACCTGCAGCCCATCGGCGCCATCCGCCGCCGCCTGGCCGACATGGACCGCGCCCACCGCGCGCCCGACCAGCAGCCGGCCGAATAGGGCAGCCGGACAAGGAAAAGGCGGGCGGCCCCTTCCCGGGGACCGCCCGCCCGTCCGTCCGGCGCCTCAGTACACTTCGTAGAACTGGTCGGTGCGGCGGCGCGTGTAGCGGCCGGCCATCTCCGGCCGGTCGTCGTGCAGGTCCGCGCGGCCGCGCACGGACTGCCGGCTCCCCTGCGCCTCGACCCGCATCCCCGCGTGCATGTCCGCCTGCATCCCGGCGCCCCGCATCCCGGCGTCTTGCCGCTGCGGCTGGTGGCCGCCGGAGCGCGTGCCGTAGTAGACGGCGGCGCCGATCGGCACGGCGAGCGCCAGCAGCCCGGTCCACGGGATGGAGGAGCCCTGCGGGCCGCCCCAGCCGCCATGCACCTCCCGGCCCTCCGGCATCGGGCGCACCACCGCGCCGCGGGTGCGCTCGTGCGGGCGGTTGCGGAACAGCTGGCTCTCCGTCATGCGGCCCCACATGCGGTCGACCATGCCGGGCGCCACGGCGCGGGCCAGCTCCGCGATGCGCACCGGGGCGTTGACGCCGACCTCGCGCTGCGGGTGGAGCGCCAGGCGCACCATGGTCTCCGCCACCTCCTCCGGCGGGTGGGCCGGCTGCAGCGCCTTGACCTCGCGGCCGGAGAAGTTGGCGGCGTGCTGCCAGAACGGCGTGTCGATGGGGCCGGGCAGCACGTTGCAGACCTGGATGCCGGGCGTGTCGCGCAGCTCCAGCCGCAGCGTGTCGGCGAAGCCCAGGACCGCATGCTTGGCCGAGGCGTAGGCGGTGTGGAACGGCGCCGGGACGCGCCCTGCGATGGAGACGTTGTTGATGATGACGCCCTGCCCGCGCTCGCGGAAGTGCGGCAGCACGGCGCGGGTGCCGTGGACGGTGCCGAAGAAGGTGGTGTTCACCACCTCGGCGAAGACGTCGGGCGGCGTCTCCTCGAAGCGGGAGAAGTGGCCGACGCCGGCGTTGTTGATCCACACCTCGATCCCGCCGAAGGCGTCGACGGCGCGTTCCGCCAGCCGCTGGACCTGCGCCTCGTCGCGGACGTCGGTCTCCACCACCATGGCGCGGCCGCCGGCGTGCAGCACGTCCTCCGCCGCCTGGTGCAGCGCCTGGCCGCGGCGGGCCGCCAGCACGACGGCGGCGCCCTCCCGGGCGAAGGCGGCGGCGGCGCAGCGGCCGATGCCGCTGGACGCCCCGGTTATCACGACGACCTGGCCTTCCAGTCTGCGCGTGCGGGCCATTCCTGATCCTCCTCTTCTGGCTCGGGCTCTTCCGGCTCGGGCGCCGTCCCAACAGGCCGGGCGCCGGATCGTCGCGGGGCACGCGTGCATCGACGCTGCCCCCGCGGACGTGCTAATCAGGAAGCGTCCGCAAGGGGATGTCGCCTCAGGTGCTTCTGGAAGACTTCAGCATCAACCTCTTCATCGCGGCGGTGTTGTCCGCGATCGGCATGGTCGGCATGGCGCTGATCCGCCAGGTCCTGGTCTATGCCGGACGCCGCGCGATGGTGGAGCTGGAGCGGTCGATCGAGCAGCAGCAGCGCCGCCATGACGCGCTGCTGAAGGAGCACGAGCAGGTCCAGGCGCGCGTGCGCACCGCCGAGGACGAGCGGCGGATGGTCCAGGTCCAGATCGCCGAGGCGCGCCGGCGGCTCCAGACCGCGGCCCAGGACAACTACGAGGTCATCCACGAGCTGGGCGAGCCCGGGGAGGGACGGCGCCTGTTCCTCGGCAGCCTCGTCCTCGGCTCCACCCTGATGATCAACAAGACCGTCTCCACCCCCAGCCTGCTGAAGGGCGTGCGCCACGTCCTGGAGGTCTGGGCGGAGAGCCAGGCCGACGCGGTGCGCATCGCCCGCCAGGCGTTCCCGACCGACGCCGGCTTCAGCGTCTCCAACCTGCAGCCCGCCGGCCTCCAGGCCGCCCCGGCCGCCGCGGCGCAGTAGGGAAGGGCGGCCGCCATGATGATCAACATCGCGCTGACCGTCCTGATGATCGCCTCGATCATCCAGGCGGGCCTCAGCATCCGCCGCATGGGCGACGACCGCGACAGCCGCACCCGCCGGCTGATGCGGCTGGAGGAGGAGAACGGGCGGCTGGAGGCCGGCTGCGACGCGATGAAGGAGATGGTGGACAAGGCCGCCGCCCAGCTGCGCGAGATCGAGGAGGCGACGGCGGAGCTGAAGGCGGTGCGCGACGAGGTCGACCTGGAACTCAAGCGCCTGGCCGAGGCGCCGCGCCAGCGCCTGTTCGTCCACGACAAGGCGGCGCTGGCGCACGGCAAGCTGTGGGAGGTGCAGATCGCCAACGACGGCTTCCTGCGCCAGATCCCCACCACCCCGCCGGCGGAGGAATGGGCGATCGGCCGGACCTGCCTGATCGGCGCCGCCACCGACCGCGACGCCCGCCAGCGCGCCGACGCGCGCTTCCCCGCCAGCCTGGGCTTCCGCATCCTCAAGGTGGACCGCTTCCGCCGGGCGTGAGGGCGTGAGGGCGTGAGGGCGTGAGGGCGCCAGTCGTGACGCCGGTTGCGGCCGCCGCCCGGCGTCCCATATAGCGGGATGGCCCCGGACGCTCCCGGGCGCCGGCCCCGGGGGTGCTGCCATGACCGATGCGGTGATCGACTTCCCGTCCGCCGGGCGCGGCCGCGCCGACGCCTTTCCCCGGCTGGAGGAGGATTTCCGCCGCCTGCGCGCCGCCAGCCGGGAGCAGGGGCCGCTCCCCGCCGACCGGCGCGCCGAGGCGCTGGACGGGCTGGCCGCCGCCGTCGTGAAGTACGGCGAGGCGCTGGTCGACGCCGTGCGCCAGGATTTCGGCCACCGCTCCCCGCACGAGACGAAGCTGGCCGACCTCTACTCGACGCTCGCCGCGGTGAGGCACGCGCGGCGCAACTTCCGCCGCTGGATGCGGCCCCGCCGCGCGCCCATCGACCTGATGTTCCGGCCGGGCCGGGGGCGCGTCGTCCACCAGGCGCTGGGGGTGGTCGGCATCCTGTCGCCCTGGAACTACCCGGTCCAGCTCAGCTTGGCGCCGCTGGCCGCGGCGGTGGCAGCCGGCAACCGGGTGCTGCTGAAGCCGTCGGAGCTGACGCCGCGCACGTCCGCCCTGCTGGAGCGGCTGCTGGCCGAGGTGTTCGGGCCGGACGAGGTCGTGACGGTCCTGGGCGGCCCCGACCTGGCCCAGGCGGTCACCCGCCTGCCGCTGGACCACCTGTTCTTCACCGGCGCCACATCCGTCGGCCGCCAGGTCATGCGCGCCGCCGCCGACAGCCTGACCCCGGTCACGCTGGAGCTGGGCGGCAAGTCGCCGGCCATCCTGGCGCCCGACTATCCCCTGGCGAAGGCGGTGGCGAGCCTTGCCGGCGGCAAGCTGCTGAACGCCGGCCAGACCTGCATCGCGCCGGACTACGTGCTGCTGCCCCGGGGGACGGAGGCCGCCTTCGCCGACGCCTTCCGGGCGGAGGTGGCGCGCCTCTACCCGACCCTGGCGGGCAACCCCGACTACACCGCCATCGTCAGCGACCGCCACTACGCCCGCCTGACCGGCCTGCTGGACGACGCCCGCGCCCGCGGCGCCGCCGTGCTGGAGGTCAACCCGGCCGGCGAGGCGCTGGACCCCGCGCGGCGCAAGCTGGCGCCGACGCTCCTGACCGGCGTGCCCGAGGACGCCGCGGTGCTGCGGGAGGAGATCTTCGGGCCGCTGCTGCCGCTGGTCCCCTACGACAGCCTGGACGAGGCGATCGCCTTCGTGAACGCGCGGCCCCGGCCGCTCGCCCTCTACGTCTTCAGCGGCGAGGAGGCGGCGGTGTCCCGCGTGCTGGACCGCACCGTGTCGGGCGGCGTCACCGTCAACGACACGCTGCTGCACATCGCGCAGGAGGAGCTGCCCTTCGGCGGCGTCGGTGAGAGCGGCATGGGCGCCTACCACGGCGAGGCCGGCTTCCGCACCTTCAGCCACGCCAAGGCCGTGTTCCACCAGTCCCGCCTCAACGGCGCCTTCATGATGCGCCCGCCCTTCGGCCCCCGCATCGACCGGCTGCTGCGGTTCCTGGTGCGGTAGGGGGCGGCGGGGACGACTCAGATACGTAGGTCGCATGGAGCCGA
>DASPKT010000059.1:0-13582 GCA_035627915.1 Azospirillaceae bacterium | reverse complement strand
GGCGAAACCGTCGCCGGTCTGGACCGCGGCGTAGAAGTCCAGCTCGCCCATGCCGCCCTTGCGCGCGGAGTTGAAGTAGAGCACCCCGCCGATCAGCTCCGGCCCCAGCTCCGGGCCCGGGCCGTTGACGACGTCGCCCAGATGCTCCGGCGCGCCCCAGCCGTCCCCTGTCCGCACGGCGCGCCAGAGGTCCAGGTCCTTCTTGTCGGGCCGCGACGCGGTGGGGCGGTCGGACACGAAGTAGAGGGTACGGCCGTCGGGCGCCAGCCACGGGTCGGTGTCGCGGTAGCGCGGGTCGGTGAAGCCGATCGGCCGCGGCTCGCCCCAGCCGTCGCCCTCGCGGGCGGCGACCAGGATGTGCGCCTTCTGGAACTCGGCCTCCGACCGGGCGAAGACCATCGTGGTCCCGTCGGCGGAGACGTTGAAGTTGTACTCGTTCAGCGCCGTCGACACGGTGCCGGGCATTACCCGCTCCGGCGCGCCGGCCAGGACCGGGGCTGAGGCGGTGGCCAGCAGCAGCGCGGCCAGCGCCGCCTTGGTCGGGAAAGTCATCGGTTGCTCGCTTGCAGTCGTTGCGGTCGCCCCGCGGCGCCTTCGTGGCAGAGCGGGGCCGGCGGCGCCAGGACCGGTGCGGGGGTGGGGCGGGGGACCATTCGGGAGGGCCGGGTGCGGCTGTGAGGGTGTGCGTCCTTCGACAAGCTCAGGATGAGGGGCGGGGAGATGCCAGGCCCAGGGTAGGCAGGGAAAAGCAACCGACGCAGTTGGCCGCAACAGGTTACACAGGGCTTAGAGTTGTGCATGAACATGAATTCTTGGCCTTCGACCGTCACCCCGGCGAAAGCCGGGGTCCAGCAATCATCGGCGCCACGGCAATCGGCCCCTGGATTCCGGCTTTCGCCGGAATGACGGCAAATGGATGTGGTGGGGAAAACGGAGCAAAGCCCTCCAGGCCGAGCCTCCCGGGCCCGCCGCACCCCTCACACCGCCTCCACCCGCACCCGGGTATCACCGACGGGCATGGTGGTGACCTTGCCCACGGGGCGCACGGCGGCGGGGTCGGGGACGGTCAGGCGGAAGCGGCGGAGGATGAGGGCGACGGCGGTCACCGACTCCACCAGGGCGAACTGCATGCCGATGCAGACGCGCGGGCCGGTGGAGAAGGGCAGCCAGGTGAAGGGCCGGTTCGCCTCGTCGCTGCCGGGCAGGAAGCGCTCGGGCAGGAACCGGTCGGGCTCGCGCCACAGGGTGCGGTGGCGGTGCAGCACGTAGGGGCTGACGATGACGTTGGTGCCGGCCGGGATCTCCAGCGCCCCCACCCGGTCCGCCTCGACGGCGCGGCGGGAGAAGGCGTGCGCCGGCGGGTAGAGGCGCATCGCCTCCTGCACCACGGCGCGGACGTAGGGCAGGCCGGACAGGTCGTCGGGCGCGGCGCCGGCGGCGGCCTGCGCCTCCGCCCGGGCGCGCTCCTGCGCGACCGGGTCGCAGCCCAGCAGGTAGAGGGCCCACCAGAGGCCCATGGCCGTCGTCTCGAACCCGGCGGCGATCAGGGTGGCGACCTCGTCGCGCACCTCCTCCGGCGTCAGGCCCTCGCCCGTGTCGGGATCGCGTGCCTCCAGCAGCAGGTCCAGCACGTCCTTGGCGCGGGCCGGGTCGGCCCCGGCGGACCGGCGCTCCGCCACCAGCCCGTCGATCAGCGCCGTCCAGCGCCGGCGGAACCCGGCGCGGCGGAAGTCGGGCAGGGGGTTCAGCCCGCCGGCCGCCAGGATGTCGGCCAGGCCGGGACGGCCGACCTTGTGCTGGTATTCCTGCACCATGGCGGCCAGCCGCTCCGCCCTCTCGCCCAGGCTGAGGGAGAACATGGTGCGCGCGGCGATGTCGAGGGCCAGCAGCTGCATCGCCGCGTAGGCGTCCACCTCCGGCGGCCCCCATGTCTCCAGCATCGACTCGGTGGCCGCCGCGAAGGCGGGGGCCAGCGCCGCTATGGTGCGGGGTGTGAAGGAGGGGGCCAGCAGGCGCCGCCGGCGCTGCCAGTCCGCCCCTTCCGCCAGCAGCAGCCCCCGGCCCACGCCCGGCTCCAGCAGCCGCCTGGCGATGACCGTCTTCACGTAGTTCGGGGCGTTGTCGACCAGCACGCGGCGGAGGACGGCCGGGTCGTTCACCAGCAGCGTGGCGGCGCCCAGCATGTCGCGCCGGGTCCAGGGCTCCCGGAACGCCTCCTCCGGCCAGGTCGACAGCATGTCGCGGCCCATGGAGCGGATGAGGCGGGGGATCGGCAGGGGCCGCGGCTGCGGGTCGGGGCGCGGCGGGGTCCAGGCAGGGGATGCCGCGGCTGCGGTCAGGGAATCGGGCGGCGGGGAAGCGTCGGCCATGGCGGGTCGTCTCCGGCGGGACGTGCCATCCTAGCCCGCCGCCCCGTCCCGGCGGAACCGACCCCTTCGGGTGGTCCGCCGGGGCGGGCGCGGCGCCGGCTACTCCGCCGCGCGGGGCAGCGGGTGCGGCCGGGCGCCGTCGGCGGGCGCCAGGCCGGAGCCGCGGCGGTTCCACCAGGCCTTCACGTTGCTGCGCACCATCAGCGCGCAGGGCGTGACCACCAGCGTCAGCACCGTGGCGAAGGTCAGGCCGAACACGATGGCGGTCGCCAGCTGCTTCCACCATTGGGTGGCCGGCGCGTCCAGCGTGACCTCGCGGGTCAGCAGGTCGATGTTCATGCCGAGGCAGAGCGGCAGCAGGCCCAGCACCGTGTTCAGCGCCGTCAGCAGCACCGGGCGCAGCCGCTCCGCGCCGGTGCGCAGGATGGCGTCGAACTCGCTGGGCTCGGTCCTGCGGTACTGGTCGTAGGTGTCGATCAGGACGATGTTGTTCTGCACCACGATGCCGGCCAGCGCGATGATGCCGACGCCGGTCATGACGATGGAGAAGGTCTGGCCGGTGATGATCAGGCCCAGCGTCACGCCGATGGTGGACATGATCACCGCCGACAGGATCAGGAAGGCGCTGTAGAAGCTGTTGAACTGGGTGACCAGGATGATCGCCATGATGAACAGGCCCGCCATGAAGGCGCGCTGCAGGAACTCCTGGCTCTCCCGCTGCTCCTTGTCCTCGCCCTTGAAGGTATAGCTGACGCCCGGCTCCGGCGGGTTCTCCGCCAGCCACTGGCGCAGGGCCTGCACCTTGGCGTCGGCCAGCGTGCCCGGCGGCACGTCGGCGCGCACCGTCATGGTGCGCCGCGCGTCCACCCGGTTGATGGTCCCGACCTTCTGCTGCGGCACCATCTCCACGAAGTTGGAGATGGGGACCGAGCCCGCGCCGGTGACGATCCGCACCGCGTCCAACTGGTCGACCGAGCGGTAGGGCTCGGGGTAGCGGACGACGATGTCGATCTCGTCGTCGCTGTCGTCGGGGCGGTAGGTGCCCAGCATCAGGCCGTTGGTGACCAGCTTCACGCCGTTGCCGATGGCGGAGACGTCCAGCCCGAACTTGGAGGCCTGGGCGCGGTCCACGTCCACCAGCCACTCGATGCCCGGGATGGGGCGCCCGTCCTCGATGTCGATCAGGCCGCCGACCACGTCCATGCCCCGGCGGACATGCGCCACCGCGCCGTCCAGCAGGGCCGGGTCGCGGGAGGACAGCTCCACCTGCACCGGCTTGCCGGTGGGCGGGCCGTTCTCCTGCCGGCGCGTCTCCACGACGATGCCGGGGATGTCCCGGGTCAGCTCCCGCACGTCGGCCAGGATGGCGTTGGCCTTGCGGCGGTGCTGCCAGTCCTTGAAGTCCAGCGTGATCTGCCCGACCACGTCCTCCGGCAGGTCGCCGCCGGGTCGTCCGCCGCCGCTGCGGGCGTAGACGCCGTCGAACTCGTCCAGGGTCAGGATGCGGGCCTCGACCTCTCGCACCAGCCTGTCGCGCTCCTCCACCGAGTGGTTGCCGCGCGCGTGCACCAGCACGACGGCGCTGTCCGGCTCCACCTCGACGAAGAACTCCACCCCGTTGCCGTGGGTGGCGTACCAGAACTGCACGCCGATCAACAGGGCGAAGGCGCCCAGCAGCACCTTGCCCGGGTGGGCCAGCGCCCGGCGCAGCACGGTCACGTAAGGCCCGGTGTGCTCCCGCCGCTCGTCGGCCGGGACGGCCAGCTCCTCCTCCAGCACGTTGGCGGGGGCGTAGGGCAGCAGCGGCCGGTTGACCTTGCGGCCGAACAGGGCGCCCAGGACCGGCACGAACACCAGCGCCATGACCAGCGCCGCCAGCAGCGTGGTGAACTGGCTGATCGGCATGTACTTCATGAACTCGCCCACGACGCCCGGCCAGAACAGCAGGGGCGCGAACACGGCCAGCTGGGTGGCGGTGGAGGCGATGATGGGCCAGGCCATGCGCTTGGCCGCCTGGGCATAGGCGCGGTGCTTCGGCACGCCCTCGTCCATCTTGCGGTCGGCGTACTCGGTCACGACGATGGAGCCGTCGACCACGTTGCCGGCGGCCAGGATCAGGCCGAACAGCACCACAACGTTGATGGTGTAGCCCAGCAGCCAGAGCGCCAGGATGCCCGTCAGGAAAGAGCCCGGGACCGCCACGCCGACCAGGATGGAGGTGCGCACGCCCAGCGAGGCCACGACGATGATCATGACCAGCAGGACGGTGACCGCCAGGTTGTTGTTGAGGTCGCCCAGCATGGTCCGGATGTCCTCCGACCGGTCCTGGCTGTAGCTGACCTCGACCCCGGCGGGCCAGAAGGCGCGCTCCGCCTCGATGGCGGCGCGCACCTCCTCGATGGTGTCGATGATGTTCTCGCCGGCGCGCTTCTTGATCTCCAGCGCGATGGTGCGGTCGCCGTCCAGGCGGGCGAAGCTCTCCGGGTCCTTGAAGGTGCGGCGGATCTCGGCGATGTCGCGGAAGCGCACCACCGCGTCGCCGTTCACCTTGACCGGCATCTCCCAGATGTCCTCGACCGTCTCGAACAGGCCGGGCACCTTGACCGGGAAGCGGCCGAGGCCGGTGTCGAGGTTGCCGGCGGGCACCAGCCGGTTGGAGCGGGCGAAGGCCTGGGTGATCTCGTTGGCGTCCAGCCCGTAGCTCTCGATCTTGACGGGGTCGACGACGATCTCGACCAGCTCCTCGCGATCGCCGACGATGTCGGCCTCCAGCACCGCCTCGATGCCCTCCACCGTGTCCTTGAGGTCGCGGGCGAGGCGCAGCAGCGTGCGCTCCGGCACGTCGCCGGACAGCATGACGACCAGCACGGGGAAGAGGCTGAAGTTCACCTCGTTCACCGTCGGCTCGTCCACCCCGTCGGGGAGGTCCGAGCGGGCGAGGTCCACCTTCTCCCGCACGTCGGTCAGCGCCCGGTCGGCGTCGAAGCCGGCGCTGAACTCCAGCACGACGTTGCCGCCGCCCTGGAAGGCGGTGGCGCGCATCTCCTTGATGCCCTCGATGGTGCGGACCTGCTGCTCGATGGGGCGCAGCAGCAGGCGCTCGCTGTCCTCGGGCGAGATGCCCTCGTAGGTCACGGAGACGTAGATGATGGGGATGTTGATGTCCGGGTCGCTCTCCTTCGGGATCTCCGCGAAGGCGATGGCGCCGGCCACCAGCAGCAGCACCAGCACCATCAGGACGGTGCGGGTGCGCGACAGGGCAGCGGAGATGAGGGCGTTCATGACAGGCCCCCTTCCGTCGGGGCGACCTTCTGGCCGGCGACGACGAAGTCCTGGCCGACCGTGATGAGGGTGATGCGCTCGGGCAGGCCGCCCAGCCAGACGCCCTTGTCGCCGTGGCCCAGCAGCTGGACCGGCACGAACTGCACGACGTTCTGCGCGTCCACCAGCTTCACGCCGATGGTGCCCTTGTCGTCCAGCGTCAGCACGCCGGGGGAGACCAGGTGGGCCGGGCGGGTGGCGACCGGCAGGCGCAGCTCCGCCGTAAGCCCGTCGACGACGCGGCCCTCGGGGTTCGCCACCTCCATCTCCACCCGGAAGGTGCGGGTGGCGGCGTCGGCGGAGGAGGAGACGTAGGTGACGCTGCCCTCGACCTCGGTCCCGTTGACCAGCCGCGCCTTGCCCGGGCCGCCAACGCGGATGGCGGCGACGTCGCGCTCGGTGGCGAAGCCCACGACGCGCAGCGGGTCGAGGTCGACCAGCGTCGCCACCGGGTCCTTCACGTCGACATAGTTGCCGACCTCGACCGAGCGCTGGTTCAGCACCCCGTCGAAGGGCGCCCGGACCTCCAGGTTGGCGAGGTCCAGCTCTGCCCGGCGCAGCGAGGCGCGGGCGGCGTCCAGGGCGGCCTTGGCCTCGCTGTAGCGGACCTGGGAGTTGAAGCCCTTGGACTGCAGCTGCTCGGCCGCCCTGAACTCCAGCTCGCGCTGGGCGACCAGCGCGCGTGCCTGAGCCAGCGCCACCTCGCGGTCGTTCTTCTCGATGCGCAGGACCACGTCGCCCTCGCGCACCGGCCGGCCGCGCTCGGCCAGCACCTCGGCGACGCGGCCGCGCACCTCGGCGCGCAGGTCGACCCGCCGCGACGCCTCGGTCCGGCCGGGCATCAGCACCTCCGCCGTCATCGGCACGGCCGACAGCTTCGCCACCCGCACGGACTGCAGCGGCGCCTCGGCCTTGGCGGCCTCGGGCCCCTTGGTCTCCGCGGCGCCGCCGCCGAACTGGCCGGACAGCACCCAGAGCACGGCCCCCACCGTGATGGCGCCCGCGATGGCGTAGGATCGGTTCATCAAGACTAGGCTCCTTTGCTGCGCGCCGCCCGTCGCCGGGCGGCTTCCCCCGCAGTGGTCCCGGCGGCTACTCCGCCACCCGTTGCGTCAGGAGGGCGCCGCCGACCACCTCGTGGCGGTGCTCCTCGATGTAGGCGGCCGCGGCCCGGTAGATCGCCAGGCCCAGCCCGTGCACGAACTTCTCCCCCGCCGCCATCGGCTGGCCGCAGCAGCCCTCCATCTCCTGGATGGCACCGCGGTAGTCGGCCAGCCGTTCCGCCAGCATCCGGTCCAGGTGGGCCGGCGGCAGCAGGTGCGCGAAGAAGAGGGCGAACATGAAGTCCGAGCGCAGCTTGTCCCCGCCCGGCGTCCGCATCAGCGCCTGGTACAGCGCGTGCCGGCCGGCCGGGGTGATGCGGTAGACCTTCTTGTCGGGGCGCGCGTCGGGCCCGGCCGCGGCGGCGGCGATCAGCCCCTCGTCCGACAGCTTCTTCAGCGCCGGGTAGATCGAGCCGAACCCGGCGTCGCAGAAATGGCTGAGCGGCCCCTCCTCGAACTCCTTGCGGATCTCGTAGCCGGAGGCGTCGGCGCGGCTCAGCACGCCCAGGCAGAGGGTCTTGACGTCCATTGGAGGGGACCGGTCCACGCGGAAATTGCGGGCGGACCATACACCATACGGCTATGCAGTCCAGATATATATCGGGACGATACAGCTATGCGGCGGCGTGCGACGCCGGCCGGGCCAAAGCCGCCTCAGTGCAGCAGGCGGGCGCGGGCGCCGGCGCGCTCGGCGCCGGGGCCGTCGGCCAGCCGCTCGCCCATGGCGTCGACCTCCTCGGAGAGGCGGCGGTTGGCCTGGGCCAGGGTGCGGATCTGGGCGTTGGCCTCCTGCAGCTCGCGCTGGAGGTGGCCGATGTTGTCGGCGAGCGACCGGCAGGTCTGGAGCTGGCGGGCGGTGGTGTCGTCCATGCGCTTGCGCAGCGACGCGCCCAGCCCGATGCAGAAGGCCGCCAGCAGGAGACCGAAGAACAGGCCCCCCAGCAGGGTGGAGACGGCAAGCACGGCGACCCAATCCATACGCGATACCCTGGCTTCCGGACGCGGCGTCGCCGCTCGTCCCCTAGAGATGGTGAGGAGGGGGCCGCGCCGTAAGGGGTGCGCTCCCGCGCCGGCGGGAGCCGTGTCCTCAGAGCAACGGTCGGGCGGTGTGGGCGTCGACCGCGAAGCTGACCTCGCGGCCGCTGCGGTCGATGGCGGTGACGCGGTAGGCGCCGTCCTCCGCCGCGATGGAGAGGATGCGGGTGACGGTATCCCCCTCCAGGCGGGCGGCGACGCGGCTGAGCGGCAGGGCGTCGGCGGGCACGACCGGGGCCGGGCGCTCCTTGGCGGAGCCGGCGGCGATCAGGATCAGGGCGGCGAGGTTGAAGGCGCCGAGGCCAAGGGCGAAACGTCCGGTGACGGGCATGTCGTCCTCCGTCTGGTGTGTGTCTCCGATCGGCAGGAGAGCGGGAAAACCGTGCCGAAGTTCGGCCGGATCTTGGCGATTTCGGGGCAGGGCGCCCCGAAGGGGGCCGCTCAGAGGCGGCTCGACTCCGTCTGGCGGCGCTCCGGCGCCTTCAGCCCGGCTAGATGCTCGCCGAAGGCGCGCAGCACGGGCATGAAGCGCTCCACCTGGTCGCCCACCACGTGCGCGTCGGTCTTCAGCACGATGGAGGGGGCGGCGGTCATCAGCTTCTCCGCCCGGAACGGGCCGACCTTGTCGTCCAGGAACATGGACAGGCCCATCAGGATGCCGAGGCTGACGTCGTCGGGTGCCTTGGGGTCGGCGAGCACGTCGTGCAGCTGCTCCAGCAGGGCGTAAGCGACGATGGAGGTGCGCTCGATCGTGTCGTCCTGCGTGATGTCCTTGGCCATGTAACCCTCCGCGACTGGCTTGCCCGAAGCCTAGCCAGCGCCGGATGACCAAAGGGTTAAGACGGAGGTGGCAGTGCGCCGCCCCAGCCCACCCCCATGACCGTCGGGATAGGTACCCGCCGCCGGGGCGGGCCTGTATGGTCCCGGTGTCATGCCCCCGCGCGGGCGCAGCTCGGAAGCGATGCCGCCGCCATGGCGACCCGTCCCAGTTCCGGCAAGTACTACCGGTTCGACGGCATCTCCGTGCTGGTCGCGGACGACAACCGGTTCGTGCGCTCCATCCTGGTCACCATCCTGAAGGGACTCGGCATCGGCCGGGTCCTCCAGGCGGAGAGCGGGGAGGAGGCGATGGCGATCATGAACATCCAGGCTCAGATGCCGATGGACGGGCGCGACATCGACCTCGTCTTCGCCGACCACCTGATGCGGCCGGGCGACGGGCTGGACCTGCTGCAATGGGTCCGCGCGCACGAGAGCGACGGCATCCGCTTCCTCCCCTTCGTGATGATGAGCGGCGAGGCCGACCGCAAGGCGGTGATGCTGGCGCGCGACTACGGGGTGACCGAATACCTGGCCAAGCCGATGTCGGTGATGAACGTCGCCTCCCGCATCATGGCCATCATCGACCGTCCCCGGCCCTTCGTGCGGGCGCCGGGCTATTTCGGGCCGGACCGGCGGCGCTATTCGGGCTCGTTCGAGGGGCCGGACAAGCGCATGATGGACCCGGCGGAGATCCGGCTGACCGACGAGGGCGGGGCCCTGGTCATCGACGGGCAGGGGCAGGCCGACCAGCCCCCCGACACCGCCGCCCTGGAGGAGGCCTCGCATGGCCGACGAGCGCAAGCATCAGGTTGAGATCATCGTGCTGCCCAACCGGCTGCAGGCCAAGGCCGGCGGCAAGAAGGGCCAGCAGGGCGCCATCGACCCTGCCGCCATCGAGCGGGCGCAGCTGCACCTGTCGCGCATGTCGGAGGCGCACCAGGCCCAGACCCGCATCGACCTGACGGAGCTGCAGGCCGCCTTCATGATGGCCACCGGCGACGCGGAGCGGCGGAAGGACCACCTGCGCAAGGTCTACAAGATCGCCGACGGCATCCTGACCCTGGGCAAGACCTTCGGCTACGACCTGCTGTCGGAGTTCGCCAACTCCCTGAACCACTTCCTGGTCAGCCTGGAGAGCCCGACCCCGGCCCAGATGCAGGTCGTGGCGCTGCACATCGACGCCATGCAGGCGGTCGTGCGCGAGAACATCAAGGGCGACGGCGGCGCGCTGGGCAAGGCCATGTCCCAGTCCCTGGCTGCTGCCCGCGCCAAGCTGGGGCAGAAGCGGACGCCGTAGCTCGCGCTGCTCCGGATGGGGGGCAGCGGTTGCGGGGGGCGGCCTTCGACAGGCTCAGGCTGAGGATCGTCGAGATGCTCCCGAGGAAGGCAGCGTGGTCGGGGTGCGGCCTTCGACAGGCTCAGGCTGAGGATCGTCGAGATGCTCCCCGGGGAGGTCGCTGCCTTTGGCCCCACCGGGCCTGGCACCACCCTCCCTCAGGCTGAGCCTGTCGAAGCCCGCACGCCCTCTCAGCCGCGCCCCTCGGGGCCCGCTATCCCTGCTTCCCCTTGGCCCGGGCGAAGGCCTCCGCGAGCGCGCCGCCGAAGGCGTTGCCGGCGCTGGCCTGGCGCGGGACGGGGGCGCCCTGCGGCTTCTGCGGCGGGCGGGCCTGCTGGGCGGGGCGGCGCTGGTCCTGGCGCTGCTCCTGCCTCTCCTGGCGCTCGGCCGGGCGGGCCGGGGCGGCCTGCTCGTCCAGGCGCATGGTGAGGCCGACGCGCTTGCGCTTCAGGTCGACCTCCAGGACCTTGACCTTCACGATGTCGCCCGCCTTCACCACCGTGTGCGGGTCCTTCACGAACTTGTTGGCGAGCTGGGAGATGTGCACCAGCCCGTCCTGGTGCACGCCGACGTCGACGAAGGCGCCGAAGGCGGTGACGTTGGTGACCACGCCCTCCAGCACCATGCCGGGCTGAAGGTCCTTCAGCTCCTCCACCCCGTCCTTGAAGGAGGCGGTCTTGAACTCCGGGCGCGGGTCGCGGCCGGGTTTCTCCAGCTCGCGCAGGATGTCCTCCACCGTCGGCACGCCGAAGCGATCGTCGGTGAAGTCGGTCGGGTCAAGCGAGCGGAGCGCGCGGGCGTCGCCGATCAGGCTGCCCAGCGGCTTGCCGGTGCGGGACAGGATGCGCTCCACCACCGGGTAGGCCTCCGGGTGGACGGAGGAGGCGTCCAGCGGGTCGTCGCCGTCGCGGATGCGCAGGAAGCCGGCGGCCTGCTCGAACGCCTTGGGGCCCAGGCGGGGCACGTCGGTCAGCTGCCGGCGGGAGCGGAAGGCGCCGTTGCGGTCGCGGAACTCCACGATGTTGCGGGCGACCGACTCCGACAGGCCGGAGACGCGGGCCAGCAGGGGCACCGAGGCCGTGTTGAGGTCGACGCCGACGCCGTTCACGCAGTCCTCCACAACGGCGTCCAGCGTGCGCGACAGCTTGGTCGGGCTGACGTCGTGCTGGTACTGGCCGACGCCGATTGACTTCGGGTCGATCTTGACCAGCTCGGCCAGCGGGTCCTGGAGCCGGCGGGCGATGGAGACGGCGCCGCGCAGGCTGACGTCCAGCTGCGGGAACTCCAGCGCCGCCACCTCCGACGCCGAATAGACCGAGGCGCCGGCCTCCGACACCATGACCTTGGTCAGCGGCAGCTCCGGATGGCGCTTCATCAGGTCGGCGGCCAGCTTGTCGGTCTCGCGGCTGGCGGTGCCGTTGCCGATGGCGATCAGGGTCACCCCGTGGCGGGCGCAGAGTGCGGCCAGCACCGCGATGGAACCGTCCCAGTCGTTGCGCGGCTGGTGGGGATAGACGGTGGCGGTCTCCACCAGCTTGCCGGTCGCGTCCACCACCGCGACCTTCACGCCGGTGCGGATGCCGGGGTCGAGGCCCAGCGTGGCGCGCTGGCCGGCCGGCGGGGCCAGCAGCAGGTCCTTCAGGTTGCGGCCGAAGACGGTGATGGCTTCGTCCTCCGCCCGCTCCCGCACCACGCCCATCAGGTCGAGCTCCAGGTGCAGCGCGATCTTGGTGCGCCAGGCCCAGCGGCAGGTGTCGGAGAGCCACTTGTCGGCGGGCCGGCCGGCGTTGCGGATGCCGTAGCGCGCCGCGATCATTGCCTCGCACGGGTGCTGGGCGCCCGGCGCCGGTTCCTCGCCGATCTCCAGCTTCAGGTCCAGCACGCCGGCGGCGCGGCCGCGGAACAGCGCCAGCGCCCGGTGCGACGGCACCGCCTTGAGGGGCTCGGAGAAGTCGAAATAGTCGGAGAACTTGGCGCCTTCCTCCCGCTTCTCCTCCACCACGCGGGAGACGACGCGGCCGTGGTCGGCGCAGTAGGTGCGCAGCGCCCCCACCAGCTCCGCATCCTCGCCCATGCGCTCCACCAGGATGGCGCGGGCCCCCTCCAGCGCCGCCTTGGCGTCGGCGACGCCCTTCTCGGCGTCGACGAAGCGGGCGGCCTCGGCCTCGGGGTCGCGGGACGGGTCGCCCAGCAGCAGGTCGGCCAGCGGCTCCAGCCCGGCCTCCCGCGCGATCATCGCCTTGGTACGGCGCTTGGGCTTGTAAGGGAGGTAGAGGTCTTCCAGCCGGGTCTTGGTGTCGGCCTCCTCGATCTGGGCCAGCAGCTCGGGCGTCATCTTGCCCTGCTCGGCGATGGAGGCCTTGATGGCCGCCCGCCGCTCCTCCAGCTCGCGCAGGTAGCGCAGCCGTTCCTCGAGGTTGCGGAGCTGCGTGTCGTCCAGGCCGTCTGTCGCCTCCTTGCGGTAGCGCGCGATGAAGGGAACGGTGGAGCCCTCGTCCAGGAGGCGCACGGCGGCCTCCACCTGCTGGGTGCGGACGGAGAGTTCCTGGGCGATGCGCTCGGCGATGGTCTGCATGCGACGGCGGTCCGGTGCTGTTTGCGGTACGGCTTCGGCAAAGGGAGGGGGGCTGCTTAGCGCATGACGCCGCCCGCCGCCAGGGGCCAAGTGGTGACACCCGCGTCCGGACCCCACGCGGGCCGACCGGACCGCCTGCGAAACGATTTAGGGGTAGCGTGCGTTTTTCTTCGATTCGGTGCCCGCGCTTAACCCCCGGTTAACCAAGCCAGGGCATAACGGGGGGGCAACTGTGGTTGCGTTTCCTCCCTAGAAGACTTCCGGCCCCGGCGTCCATGACCCGGGGCCCTTTTTTTTGACCGCGCGGGCCCCTGCGGCAGCTCGCGGCCCCTTGATTGGACTTGCCAATCCGGGGAGGGGACTTCGTACACTGGCTGGGTACCCCGTTGCCGCCCCGTGCTGGACCCGCCTTGATCCTGCTCTGCCTAGCATTGGTCCTGCTGCTGGCCGCCGCCTGCGTCGGCGCCGGGTTCTCCCGGCGCGCCGGCGCCGACACGGTGGTCTACGGGGCCGGCGGGGCGGCGGGCGTCCTGGCCGCCCTGGCGGGGCTGGGCCAGATCGCCGGGGGCGGGGAGGCGTCGGTGCTGCACCTGCCGCTGGGCCTGCCCTGGACGGGCGCCGAGCTGCGCATCGACGCGCTGTCGGCGCCCTTCCTCCTCATCGCCGGGGTCGGCGGTGTCGCCGCCAGCCTGTTCGGCCACGGCTACGGCCGCGGCCACCATGGCGCGGCGCTGGAGCCGGGGCGGGTGCTGCCGGCCTATCCGCTGTTCCTGGCCGGGATGCTGCTGGTCCTGGCGGCCGGCGACGCCTTCGTCTTCCTGGCGGGGTGGGAGTTCATGTCGCTTGGCTCCTGGCTGCTGGTCCTGGCGACGCACCGGGAGGCGGAGACGCCGCGGGCGGCGCGGGTCTACCTGGTCATGGCCTGCCTCGGCACGCTGGCGCTGATGCTGTGCTTCGGACTGCTGGCGGGTACGGGCGGCGACTACCGGTTCGACACGTTGCGGGCGGCGGAGCGCGGGCC
>DASPKT010000058.1:0-8681 GCA_035627915.1 Azospirillaceae bacterium | reverse complement strand
CCACCGTGTGCCGCACCGCCTCGCGGTCGGTCACGTCCAGCGGCGCCGGCACGATGCGGCCGGGCCCCGGCGCCCGCGCGGCCAGCGCCGCCAGCTTCTCCGCGCCGCGGGCGCTGGCGGCGACGGTCCAGCCGGCGGCGGCCAGCCGCAGGGCCACCGCCTCACCGATGCCGCTGGAGGCGCCGGTGATCCAGGCGATGCCGTCGCCGGGGCCGGGTGTCCGGATGGTCCTCATGGGCGCACCTCCCCGGGCGGGTCCAGCACGTAGTCGATGCGGGAGCCCTTGGCGTCGAAGGCCAGCTTCGCCCAGGCGTCGTCGGGCCCGAACCAGATGTCGATGCGCTCGGTCGGCCCCGGCTTGTTGGTCAGGATGTTGATGGCGTAGCGGCGGGCGGCGACGTCGCGGCCGGCGGCGCGGATCGTCTCCTCCCCCGTCCGGTCCACGCGCACGTCCATCAGCAGCCCGCGCTGGGTGTCCAGCAGGACGGCGGCGTCGACGATGTCCATGTTCCAATAGCTGGTCGTGACGATGCCGGGCGGGGCGGTGAAGGCGCCGGCGGTGGAGCTTTCCACCGCGAAGCCGCCGGGTGTCGCGGCACCCCGTACCCAGTAGCGGTCGCCGTCGTCGTTGGTCACCGTCTCCAGCTCCACGATGCGGCCGCCGCGCCAGACCTCGCGGTTGCGGTGGCTGTAGCGGAAGGCGGTGATGAAGGCGACCTCGACCCGGAACTGGATGTCCACCTCCACGACCAGGTCTTCCCTCTCACGCCGGAGCGAGAGCCGGTGGTGGCCGAGGCGGCTGTCGCCGTCGCGGTAGACGGTGAAGGGGATGGCGCCGCCGGGCGGCACCGTGCGCGCGGCGGCCCAGCCGCAGGGCAGGGCCAGCGCCGCCGCCCCGGCCGCGACCCGCCCGAACCGGCGCCTCGTCATGCCCATGCCTGCCATCCCTGCTCCCGTCTCCCCAATGCCGGAAGGGTAAGCGGCTCCACCGCCTTCGGCAATGTCGCGGCTTCTACGGGGGACCGGCGGGGCCGGATCACCCCCGGATCATCCCCAAGCCCCCTGGACGCGGGGGCCCGGGGTCGCTACCTGTTACAAGGTTACATCCGCCGCGCGTCCCGCGGCCGAGCCGGACCGGGAGCCATGGCGCACACCGCCGAACCGCACGATGCCGAACCGCACGATGCCGAACAGCTGGGCCACCACCACGACCACAGCGCCTGCATCGGCGGCGCCATGGAGCGGGCCCGCGCGCTGTGCGCGTCGCGCGGCGCGCGGCTGACCGACATCCGCGAGCAGGTGCTGGGCCTGGTCTGGTCCAGCCACCGCCCGCGCGGCGCCTACGCGATCCTGGAGGACATGGCGCGCGACGGCAAGCGCGTGGCGCCGCTGACCGTCTACCGCGCGCTCGACTTCCTGGTGGAGCAGGGGCTGGTGCACCGGATCGAGTCGCTGAACGCCTTCGTCGGCTGCCCGGAGCCGGGACAGGTCCACAGCGGCCAGTTCCTGGTCTGCGAGGCCTGCGGCAACGCCCAGGAGATGACCGACCCGGGCGTCGCCCGCGCCGTGGCCGAGGGCGCCCAGGCCCGCGGCTTCCGCCCCAAGCGCCAGACGGTGGAGGTGCTCGGCCTCTGCCCGGACTGCCAGTGACCCCCATCCGACAGCAGGAACCATGACCGAGACACCGACCCCGCCGGCCCCGCCCGTGCGCGTCCCCATCTCCGTGCTGACCGGCTTCCTCGGCAGCGGCAAGACGACGCTCCTGTCCCGCCTGATCCGCGACCCCGGCATGGCCCGCACCGCCGTCGTCATCAACGAGTTCGGCGAGGTCGGGCTGGACCACCTGCTGGTCGCCAAGGCCGACGAGAACACGGTCCTGATGGACAGCGGCTGCATCTGCTGCACCATCCGCTCCGACCTGGCGGAGACCCTGCGCGACCTGTTCCTGAAGCGGCTGCGCGGCGAGGTGCCGGAGTTCGACCGGGTGGTGATCGAGACCACGGGCCTGGCCGACCCCGCCCCCATCCTGCACACGCTGATGACCGACCCCCTGGTGGCGGCGCGGTTCCGGCTGGACGGGGTGGTGACGACGGTCGACGCGGTGCACGGCATGGGCCAGCTGGACCGCCACGAGGAGAGCCTGAAGCAGGCCGCCGTCGCCGACCGGCTGGTGCTGACCAAGACCGACATCGCGGAGAAGGACCTGACGGAGGCGCTGAAGGCGCGGCTGCGGGCGATCAACCCGGCGGCCGCGCTGCTGGAGTCGGGCTCCGAGGCGGTGCTGCCGGTGCTGCTGTTCGACGCCGGCCTCTACAACCCCGCCACCAAGAGCCTGGACGTGCAGCGCTGGCTGCGCGCCGAGGCCTACGAGGAGGCGGCGCCCCACGGCCATGACCATGACGGCCACGACCATGGCGGCTGCGACCACGACCATGGCCACTGCGCGCACGACCATGACCACGACCATCACCACCACGCGCACCGGCACGACGACGGCATCGGCGCCTTCTGCCTGACCATCGACGAGCCGGTGGGCTGGGACGAGCTGGTGGGCTTCCTGGAGACGCTGGCGCGGCTGCGCGGGCCGGACCTGCTGCGGGTCAAGGGCATCCTGAACGTGCGCGAGGCGGACCGGCCGGTGGTCATCCACGGGGTGCAGCACCTGTTCCACCCCCCGGTGCAGCTGGAGGAGTGGCCGACCGACGACCGCCGCAGCCGCATCGTCTTCATCACCCGCGAGCTGGAGCGGCCGGTGGTGGAGACGCTGCTGCGGGCCTGCCTCGGCGGGGACGCGCCGGCGGCCTGAAGGCGGGCCGGCCGGACCCCCTGCGCGGGGCCCCGATGTCCGGGGACCCCTGGTCGAAGGGCCCCCGCGCATCCACCTATGGATGATCCTTCCCGATTGCCGGGACCGCGCCCGGTCCCGAGGACGATAGCCCATGCCGACCCCAGAGAACTGGCGCATCCCGCCCGAATTCCAGCCCGACCCCGGCGTGCTCGGCTATGACCTGGAGCGGGCGCTGTCCGCCGTCGTCTCGCTGCGCGCCGTGGTGCCCGACGACGCCTTCACCGCCGAGGTGCTGGGCACCGAGCGGGAGGGGCAGGGCGTCGTCATCCGCGAGGACGGGCTGGTGCTGACCATCGGCTACCTGGTCGTGGAGGCGCAGGAGGTCTGGCTCACCACCGCCGCGGGGCGCGCCGTGCGCGGCCACGCGCTGGCCTACGACCACGAGACCGGCTTCGGGCTGGTCCAGGCCCTAACGCCGCTGGGCGTGCCGGCGGTGCCGATGGGCAGCGCCAAGCGGCTGGCGCCCGGCGCCCAGGTCGTGGTGGGAGCCGCCGGCGGGCGGGCCCGCTCCGTCGCCGCCCGCGTGGTCGCCCGGCAGGAGTTCGCGGGCTACTGGGAATACCTGATCGACGGCGCGATCTTCACGGCGCCCGCGCACCCCAGCTGGGGCGGGGCGGCGCTGCTGGGGCCCACGGGCGAGCTGCTCGGCATCGGCTCGCTGCAGCTGCAGGCGCAGGGCGGGGACGGCAAGGCGGTGCCGCTCAACATGAGCGTGCCGGTCGACCTGCTGACGCCGATCCTGGACAGCCTGCTGCGGCAGGGCGACGCCGGTGCCGCGCCGCGGCCCTGGCTGGGGCTCTACGCGGCGGAGGACCCCGACGAGGACGGCATCGTCCTGGTCGGCATCGCCGGCGACGGGCCGGCGCGGCGGGCGGAGCTGCGCGCGGGCGACGTGGTGCGCGCCGTGGCGGGCCAGCCGGTCGCCTCGCTGGCGGACTTCTACCGCAAGCTCTGGTCCCTGGGGCCGGCCGGCATCGACGTGCCGCTGACGGTCCAGCGGGAGGAGGACGTGTTCGACCTGCGCGTCGGCTCGGCCGACCGCGCGCGCTTCCTGAAGACGGCGCGCATGCACTGAGGCGGAGGAGGGAGGCGGGCCCGGTCGGCGCGTCCGGTCAGCGGCCTGCCAGCGGCACCAGCGTCGCGGCGGGCAGGAACTGGCGCTCGAACTCGGCCGCCGGCATGGGCTTGGCGATCATGAAGCCCTGGATGACGGGGCAGCCCTCCTCGGCCAGCCATTCCAGCTGGTCCTCCCGCTCCACGCCCTCGGCCACCACCTCCAGCCCCAGCCGCTGGCCCAGCGCCAGGATCATGGCGGCGATGGCGTTGTCCATGGGCAGGTCGACCACGAAGGAGCGGTCGATCTTGACCGTGGTCACCGGCAGCTGGCGCAGGTAGGCCAGCGAGGAATAGCCGGTGCCGAAATCGTCCACGGCGATGCGCAGCCCCTTGCCGCGCAGGTCGCGCAGTACCTGCAGCGTGTTGCCGGAGTTCACCATGATGCTCTCGGTGACCTCGATCTCGATCAGGCCGGGCGGGATGCGGTAGCGCTCCAGCGCCGCCTCCACCATGGCGGTGAAACCCTCCTCGGCGACCTGGCGGGCGGAGACGTTGACGGCGATGTGGAAGTCGTCCAGGGCGCCCCGCCAGGCGGCGGCGTGGCGGCACGCCTCCTGGAACACCCAGGCGCCCAGCTCGACGATCAGGCCGGAATCCTCGGCCACCGGGATGAACTCCGCCGGGGAGACGTAGCGGCCCTGGTGGCGCCAGCGCAGCAGCGCCTCCGCCCCCACCACGGCGCGGTCGCGGGTGGACACCTTGGGCTGGAAGTGCAGCTCGAAGGCGTGGTTCTCCAGCGCCTCGCGCAGGCTGGCCTCGGTGCGCAGCCGGACCATGGCGCGCTCGGTCATCTCGCGGGCGAAGAATTGGAAGCGGCCGGTGCCCTCCGCCTTGGCGGCGTACATGGCGGTGTCGGCCTGGCGCAGCAGGGTGGTGGCGTCGTCCGCCCCCTCGCCCGACAGCGCGATGCCGACCGAGGTGGAGGCGTGCAGCGCGTGGCCGCCGATCAGCAGCGGGCGGGCGACGGTGCGGCAGATGCGCTCGGCGATGGCGGCGGCCTCCGCCTGGCCCGACACGCCCTCGGCGATGACCAGGAACTCGTCCCCGCCCAGCCGGCCCAGCAGGTCGCCGGGGCGCAGGCAGCCCTCCAGCCGGGCGCCGACCTCGCGCAGCAGCTCGTCGCCGATCTCGTGCCCCAGGCTGTCGTTGACGTGCTTGAACCGGTCCAGGTCCATGAACAGCACCGCCACGCAGCGCCCGCCCGCCGCCGGGTGCGCCAGGGCGCGGGTCAGCGCCTCCAGCAGCAGCACGCGGTTGGGCAGGCCGGTCAGCCCGTCGCGGGTGGCGAGGTCGCGCAGCGCCCGCTGGCTGTCGCCCAGCTCCGCCAGCGTCTCGTTGAAGCGGCCGACGACGAAGCCCAGCTCGTCCGTCGCGTGGTCGGCCGGGACCGGCAGCAGGGAGCCGCCCGGCCGCGCCGGGTCGATCGCCGCCACCGCGCGGCCGACGTCGCGCAAGGGGCGGGTCAGGAAGCGGTGCACCACCAGCGCCAGCACGATCGCCAGCACGATGTTGCGGGCCATGCCGCCCAGCGCCGTGGCGCTGGCATAGGCGATGAAGTCGCGGGCGACGCTGGGCGGGTCCATCTCCACCCTGAGGCGGCCGATGGTCTGGCGCTGGCCGCCGGCCTGGCCCGGGCGGTAGAGCAGCCGCTCCGCCGCCAGCAGGTCGCCGAAGACGAGCTGCGACAGGGCGGAGACGCCGGTCTCGTAGCTGTGGCGCGACTGGCCCCAGAACTTCTGGTCGGGGCCGATGTAGATCTCCACGGCCCGCACGCTGCCGATCGCCATGACCGACCGCGCGATCTCGCGCGCCAGCGTGTCGTCCATGTGCCAGACGGCGGAGGAGGCGCCGCCCTCCGCCAGGTCCAGCACCTGGCCGGTCAGGACGGACAGCTTGTCGCGCTCGCGCTGGACGGCCCAGCCGACCTCGACCGCGGACAGCAGCACGCCGATGAGGAGCGCCGCCAGCAGCGCGCGCACCGCCTGGCGGTAGGACAGCGATCTCCTGAAGGCGAAGCTGAACCCAGCTCCCGCCGCCGTCGCCCGGTTCGTCCCCGCGGCGGACGCATCGTCCCCCGACCCACCCATCGAGCCCATGCGTACCCGTTCGTCCGTTGCCGGCGCCGGCCGGCCCCATGCCGGGCCGCCGCCCCGTCCCCTTGCCGGCCCCGCGATGGGTGCGTCCCCCGTCGGCCCGGCATTCCTCCCCTTTGGGATAGTGTGCCTGCCCGGACGGGCGTCGCCAAATAAATTCGAAATCGCTGATCCTGGAGGCCGCCGCTCAGTCGGGCTGGCCGAGCTTCTTGAATATCTTGAGCCATTCGTCGGCGGTGGCCGACTTGCGGAAGGTGACGATGAAGGGCTCGCGGTGGCGGCGCGACTTGATGCTCATCTCGAAGTGCCCGTCCTTGGGCACGTAGCGCCAGCCGGTCAGGTCGCGCGGCCCGAGAAGGACCACCGTCTCGCTCTCTTTCCCGACCACGGCGACGACCCCGCGCGTCTCGTCGGCGGCGAGGCCGCTGGCCTTGTGGTGATGCCGCTCGGTGATGGTGAAGCCCTGGATGGCGTCGAAGCGGCGGAACATCTCCTCCTCCGACAGCCCCTTGCGGGAGGCCGCCAGCCAGAGGAGACCGCCCAGCAGCAGGGCGGCCGCGATGAACAGGACGATGGCGATCATGCCGCGCGCGCCTCAGGGACCCAGCCCGAACGGATAGGGTGAAACGCGCGCGGATTCAACTGTCCCGTCCTACCACGCCCCGGTGTTGGGCATGGAGGCCCAGGGCTCCTGCGGGGGCTTGGAGGGGCCCTTCTGCAGGAGCTCGATGGAGATGTTGTCGGGAGAGCGGACGAAAGCCATGTGGCCGTCGCGCGGCGGCCGGTTGATGGTGACCCCTGCGTCCATCAGGCGCCGGCAGGTCTCGTAGATGTCGTCCACGGCGAAGGCCAGGTGGCCGAAGTTGCGGCCGCCGGTATAGGCCTCGGGGT
This sequence comes from Azospirillaceae bacterium, assembly GCA_035627915.1. Lineage (GTDB taxonomy): Bacteria > Pseudomonadota > Alphaproteobacteria > Azospirillales > Azospirillaceae > DASPKT01. Next base: position 1,733 of record DASPKT010000058.1, on the reverse strand, counting down.
CCCAGTTGTAGGTCAGCTCGACCTGGGCGTCCGGCGTCTCGTCGGCGGCGAGGAAGACCAGGGTGAAGCGGCCCTTCTCGTTCTCCGTCCGCCGGACCTCGCGCAGGCCCAGCTTGTTGACGTAGAAGTCGAGGGACTGGTCCAGGTCGGTGACGCGGACCATGGTGTGCAGGTATTTCATGGGCTTGTGTCCCGTTTCGCGAGAGGTCCCGGCCCCTCTAGCACGGGGCCGGGACGATGCCAACCGGCGTGGGCGGCCCGATGTTACTTGGCCTTGCCGATCCGCACGTTGCCGGAGCCGCTCTGGCTGATCGTCTGGGAGGTGGCGACGCCGTCCAGCTGGATGTCGCCGGACCCGGCGATGGACACCGCCAGCGGGTCGGCGGTGCCGCCCTTGATGACGATGTCGCCGCTGCCGTTGATCTCGGCCGAGACCGGGCCCTCGACCGAGGCCACCTCGATCTCGCCGCTGCCGTTGATCTCCAGGCTGGTCTTGCCCGTCGTGCGGCCGGTGGTGACGTTGCCGGAACCGTCGATGCCGATGGAGAGGTCGCGCTCCACGTCGCCCAGCACCAGGTCGCCGCTGCCGGAGATCTCTACCGTGGCGGTGGTGACGCGGCCGACCTTCAGGTTGCCCGACGTCAGGTCCTCGACCGCCAGCGGGCCGTTGAGGTCGCCTACCACGCCCTCGCCGATGAAGTCGTCGATGGCGAGGCCGGTGCCGGCCGGCACGCTCACCGTCACGGTGATGTAGTCGTCCTCGTCGATGCGGGAGTTGCGGGGCGGCGGGGCCTGCTTCACCACGACCGCGTCGCCCGAGTTCGTCACCGACACCCGCGACAGCGGCTCCTGCGGCCCCGTGACCGCGACGGAGACGCGCCCGCCCGAGGTCACCTTCACGTCCAGCTTGCCGATGACGCCCTCGATGCGGAGCGTCTCCGCGGAGTATTCCTGCGGGCCGAAGGCATGGGCCGGCAGGGCGAGGAGGGCGAGGGCGGCGGCCCCGGCGAGGGCGGCGAAGGTGCGGTTCATGTCGGTCGTCTCCTTGTTGGTCTTGGAACCCCTGTTGCGGGAGGCTACAGCAAGGGGCGTGCCGGACCGCGGAAGTGGCGGATTTGCTGGGGGTTTGGGACGAACGGGTGTGGCGCGGCAGCCATTTAATGGCGGTAGGCGCCAATGAATGGCATTGCTCGCCACGTCTTCCTTGCTGCCGTCATGCCCGCCTCCGCGGGGGTGACGCTAATGGAGAGGGGGTGCGGAAAGCCCCTCTCACACCCAGTGCGCGGGCACCGGAGCTGGCGTCCGGCCTCAGCGCTCAGGCGCCTTCGCCCAGAGCTGCGGGACGCCGCCATAGCGCCGGACGATGCCGTCCGCATGCACCAGGATCAGCGCCTCGGCACGGGCCTGGGCGACCAGCATGCGGTCGAACGGGTCCGGGTGGTCCCAGTCCAGCGAACCGGCGGCGATGGCATGCTCCGGCATCATGGGCAGCGGCAGGAAGCCGTGGCCGGCGATCAGCCCGTCCAGCGGCCCGCCGAGGGAGAGCTTTCCCTTCCGTGCCTTGATGGCGATCTCCCAGAGGCTGGCGGCGCTGACATGGACCCGGTTCGCGGGCTCCGCGATGGCGGCCCGCGCCTCGGGTCCCAGCTGCGGATTGTCCGCGTCCCACCAGAGCAGGACGTGCGTGTCCAGCAGCAGGTCCATCAGTCCCTTTCCCCGAACAGGGCCGCCAG
>DASPKT010000057.1:0-20465 GCA_035627915.1 Azospirillaceae bacterium | reverse complement strand
GGGGGATCGAGCTGCTGGTGCCCTGCCCGATCTCCGACGTGTTGCAGAGGATGGTCACCACGCCGTCCGGTCCGATCCGGATCCAGCTGTTGATCAGCGGCGCCGCGCCGGCGTTCCCGCCGGCAGCCATCGCCGTGCCGCAGCCCGCCAGATGGAAGCCCAGCACAAGCCCGGCGAAACCCAGGACGCACAGCGCCTCGATGGTAGTCACCTTCATGCCCGCCGCGCCCTCCACCGGCAGCGAGCAGGAGCGCACCGCCTGGCCGTCGACGTGCACCGTACACGCCCCGCAGAGCGCCGCCCCGCACCCGCTTTTTCGTCCCGGTCAGCCCCAGTTCGCCCCGCATCGTGTTCGGGGCCTGGGCGGGGATGTCGCGGGGCCGCGGAACTCCGCAGGCGTGGGGGTGGCCGCCCGTGGGTCGCCGGAGATTACTATCAGACGATAGTTGTTTACACGCGCCCCAGGTCGCGCTAGCTTTTACTAGCAAGCGATAGGAAGGCACGGAGAGGCCTCCCTCGCCGGGACCAGGGAGGGTCACATGAAGAGGTCGAAGATTCTGGCGGGCGCCATGGCCGCTGCGCTGCTTGGCGGCCACGGCTCGGCGCGTTCGCAGGAGCTCGAGGAGGTCGTCGTCACCGCCCAGAAGCGGGCACAGTCTCTGCAGGATGTCGGTGTCGCGATCACCGCGCTGTCGGGAGACCGGCTGCAGGAGATGGGAATGAGGAGCACGACCGACATCGTCTCCCAGGTCCCCAGCCTCCAGGTCTCCAAGTTCAGCCCCGCGGTCACGGTGTTCAACATCCGGGGCGTCTCCCAGAACGACTTCTCCGCCCACCTCGAGGGACCGGTCGCCGTCTACATGGACGAGGCCTATGTCAGCGCGCTGGGCGGCCTCGACAACCAGATGTTCGACCTGGAGCGGGTCGAGATCCTCCGGGGACCCCAGGGCACGCTGTTCGGGCGCAACGCGACGGGCGGCCTGATCCACTTCGTCAGCCGCAAGCCCGAGGCGGTGCCCGATGGCTATCTCCAGGCCACCGCGGGGGAGTTCGGCCAGCGCCAGCTCGAGGGTGCGGTCGGCGGCGCGCTGGGCGACGGCATGGCTGCCCGGGCCTCGTTCTCGCTCAACCGCCAGGACGGCTACCTGGAGAACCGGATCGGGCGCGACGTCCACGGGGCGCGGAACTATGCCGGCCGCGTGCAGCTCCTGGTCGATGTGGGCGCCGACGCCGACTTCCTGCTGAACGTCCGGGGCAGCAAGAACGACGACGAACCGGCCGGCGGCTACTCGCACGCGCCGGCGGCACGCGATGCCGACGGCCTCGGCCGGCGCGTCGCCGGGGATGAGGACTTCTACGGCACCTGCGCCGGCTGCGACCCGTACGGCTACCGCGAGCCCGACGACGATCCGCATACAGGCTCCTTCGACCGGGAGGGTTTCTTCGACCGCAGCACGCGGGGCATCACCGGCCGCCTGCGCTGGGACGTGGGCGGAGCCGAGCTTGTGGCGCTCAGCGACTACATCCACCTGAAGAAGCGGTATGGCGAGGACACCGACGGCTCGCCCAACGCCGTCCTCAACTACGACACCCGGCAGACCTTCGACCAGGTCTCGCAGGAGATGCGCCTGAGCGGCGATGGCGAGGGCCTGCGCTGGGTCGGCGGCGCCTACTACCTCGACATCAGGACGCGGGACGCGGCCGCGGTCGCGCTGCCGCTCTTCGGTGCCAGGTACGATACGCGGTGGGGGCTACGCACCAGGTCCTGGGCCCTGTTCGGGCAAGCGGAGGCCGACCTGGCGCCCGACTGGACCGTCATCGCGGGCGCGCGCTACACCGATGACGACAAGCGGTTCCGCTTCCGCCAGTCCGAGGCGACGCTGGGCGAGCTCATCCGCTTCGACGCGACGCGCTTTCCCGACCTCGCCGCGCGCGACTTCCGCGACGTCAACGCCAAGGCGGAACTGGACTGGCGGCCGGTCGACGACGTCCTCGCCTATGCCAGCGTCAACCGGGGAACCAAGGGAGGCAACTGGGCGGCGCCGGTCCTGCCGTCGGGCCCGGTGGAGGGGATCGAGCGCGACCTGCCCCACGACAAGGAGGTCCTGACCAGCTACGAGTTGGGGGTGAAGTCGACCGTCCTGGGCGGCTCCACCCGGATCAACGCCGCGGCATTCTACTACGACTACGACGACTACCAGGCCTTCACCCTCCAGAACGTCTCCCAGTCCATCGGCAACCGGAACGCGGTGGCGAAGGGTTTCGAACTCGAGCTCACCACCGCGCCGGCCGAGGGCTTGGAGGTGCAGCTGGGCGTGTCGCTGCTGGACGGCGAGGTCGAGGACATCCGCCTTCCGGAGGGCGGCACGGCCGACCGCGACCTGCCGCAGATGCCGGGGCTCGGGCTGAACGGCCTGGTGCGCTACGCCTGGCCGGTGCTGGGGGGCGAGGCTGTCGCGCAGGGCGACTTCAAGTACAGCGACAGCTTCTACTTCACGGTCCTGAACTCCGCCATCGACCGCGAGCCCTCCTATCTCGTCGGCAACCTGAGACTGTCCTTCACCAGCGGCGACGAGCGGTGGCAGGCGGCCCTGTTCGTCAACAACGTCACCGACGAGCGGTACCGGACCTACACGCTCGACGCGTCCGCACTCGGCTTCGCGCTGGACAGCTTCGCGCCGCCCCGCTGGTTCGGCGCCTCCATCGCCTACCGCTGGGGTTAGGGACGCACGGCGCCGGTCCCGCGCCCAGTCCTGCCCCGCCGGTGGGATGCTATGGATTGCCCGGCCGGGAGTGCTAATCTCCCGGCCGAGTTCCTGTAGGGATCGACGGCGTCGGATGGACAAGAAGGTTTCTGCGGACAGCGCCGAGGTGCCGAGGCGGCGGGGCCGGCCGCGCGCCATCGTGCAGGCTCCTACCGAGATCTCGCCCCGCGAGGAGATCCTCCGGGCCGCCGCCACCCTGTTCGCGACGCAGGGCTTCGCGGCGACCACCACCCGCCAGATCGCCGAGGCCGTGGGCATCCGGCAGCCTTCGCTCTTCACCCACTTCGAGAACAAGCAGCAGATCTTCGAGACCCTCGTCACGGGCCTGATCACCGCCACCGGACGCATCTACGAGCTGGTGCTGGCGAGGTGGGGGTCGGCGCGGCCGATGGTGCTGCTCTACGCGCTGTTCCGGGCCGACATCCACTATCTCGCCACCGATCCCTACCGGGTCGGCGCCTTCACCTCGGTTCGCGAGCTGGAGGCGGCGGGATTCACGCCGCTGATCGAGGAGCGCAAGCGGGGCCTGACCCTCTACCGCTCCGTGGTGGAGAGGGGCGGGGAGGCGGGCGAGTTCGCCTATGGCGACCTCGAGATCGCCTCGAACCTCGTCTACACCATGACCGAATCCGTCATCACCTGGTCGGAACAGGCGCTCCAGCGTCCCGCGGCGCTGCTGGCGACGGAGGCGGCCGACCTGATGCTCCGCGCCCTGCTGCGCCGCCCTGCGGACCTGGACGTCGTGAAGCGGCTGCTGGCCAAACAGGGCGACCAGTTCCCGACCGGCATCTAGGGCCGCCCGTGCCGGGCCCGGCGCGGATTTTCCCTTGCGCGCATCATACTATCAAGCGATAGTAATAAGCGTGCAACGCGGCCGGGCCCATGCCCTTGGGTGCCGCTGCTCCCGACGACGGATGGAGAGGTGGGTCGATGCGCTATCTGCATACGATGCTGCGGGTCCGTGACCTCGACGAGGCGACCGAGTTCTTCTGTGCCAAGCTCGGCCTGCAGGAGCTGCGCCGGATCGAGGTGCCCGAGGGCCGGTTCACGCTGGCGTTCCTGGCGGCGCCCGGCGACGAGGCCGCGCAGATCGAACTGACGTACAACTGGGACCCGCAGGATTATCCCGGGGGCCGGAACTTCGGCCACATCGCCTACGAGGTCGACGACATCTACGCGGTCTGCCGCCGCCTGATGGAGCAGGGCGTGACGATCAACCGCCCGCCGCGCGATGGCTGGATGGCATTCGTGCAGTCGCCGGACGGCATTTCGGTCGAGCTTCTGCAGAAGGGCGAGAGGCTGCCGCCGGCCGAACCCTGGGCCGGCATGCCCAATGTCGGGAGCTGGTGAGATGGCGGGCACGGCCGGTCATGTTCTGATCGTGGGCGCCGGCCAGGCAGGCGCGCAGGCGGCCATCGCGCTCCGGCAGAAGGGACATGCCGGACCCATAACGGTCGTCGGCGACGAGGACGCGGCACCCTACGAGCGCCCGCCCTTGTCCAAGGCCTATCTGCTGGGGGACCTGCCGGCCGAGCGCCTGGCGCTGCGGTCCCCCTCGTTCTGGCGGCAGCGCGCCATCGACTTCCGCCTCTCCACGGCGGTGCGCCGCCTGGACACGGCCGGCCGCCGGGCGGAACTCGGCGACGGCGGCATCCTGGCCTACGACTGGTGCATCCTGGCAACCGGCGGCCGACCGCGCCGCCTGGAATGCCCGGGGTCCGGGCTTGCGGGCATCGCCTATCTGCGGACCGTCGCGGATGTCGATGGCATCCGCGCCATGCTCGCACGGCCGTCGAGGCTGGTGATCGTCGGCGGCGGGTATCTGGGGCTGGAGGCGGCCGCCGCCGCCCGGCACCTGGGCCACGACGTCGTGCTGGTCGAGGCGGCGGACCGGCTGCTCGCCCGGGTGACCAGTCCGGTCGTGTCGCGGTTCTTCGAGGACCAGCATCGCGGCCGCGGTGTTGATATCCGGCTCGGCGCGACGGTGGCCGCCTTCGAGGGCAGGGACCGCGTAGAGGCCGTCGTGCTTGCCGGCGGCGAACGCATCCGCGCGTCCGCCGTGATCGTGAGCATCGGCATCCTGCCCGACACCGGCATCGCCGAGGCCGCCGGCATCCGCTGCGAGGATGGCGTCGTGGTCGACGTGTCCTGCCGGACATCCGCCGCCGCGGTGTTCGCGGTGGGCGACTGCGCGCGCCACCCCAGCCGGTTCGCCGGCGGACTCTGCCGGCTGGAGAGCGTGCCGAACGCGATCGGCCAGGCGACGGTCGCCGCCGGCATCATCACCGGCGCCGACGCGCGGTACGATGAGCTGCCATGGTTCTGGTCCGATCAGTTCGACCTGAAGCTACGCACGGCCGGTGTCGTCGCGAACCATGACGAGCCGGTCGTCCGGGGCGATCCCGCGCAGCGCTCCTTCTCGGTCCTATACCTGAGGGAGGGCCGCCTGGTGGCGATCGACTGCATCAACCGCATGCGCGACTTCACCGACGCGAAGCCGCTGATCGCGCGGGCGGCTTCCCTGGACATGCGGCGGCTGCGCGACGGGGCGGTGCCGTTGCACGATCTGGCGGAGACGCCGCCGGTCTAGGCGGCGCCCGATGAACCACGCCGCCCGCGGCCGCCGGCCGGACCTTCGCCCCCGGCAACCGGAGCCTGAGAATTGAACAGCCTGAACGCCTACCTGCTCCCTCTGTGCGTCGCGTTCGCGGGCAACCTTCTGTACCACGTGGCCTCCCGGGGGGCTCCACGGGACGCCGCGCCGCTGTGGCTTCTCTCCGTCGCCTACCTGGTGGCGTCGGCCGCCGCAGGCGTGGTCGCCTGGCGGCTGCACGGCACCGGCGGGCTGAGCCGCAACCTGCTGTCCTGCGCGACGCCCGTCCTCGCCCTCGCCGTCATCATGATCGAGGCGGGGTTCCTGCTCGCCTACCGGTCGGGCGCCTCGGTCGGTACGGCCTCCCTGCTGGTGAACGCAGGAGTCGCGGCGGCCCTGATCGTCGTCGGCAGCGTCGTGTTCGCGGAGAGCTACAGCCTGCAGACCTGGGCCGGCGTGCTGCTGACGCTGCTGGGCGTGCTGCTGACGGCATCGGCCCGCAACCCCGCCTCCTGAGCCGGCCCCTTGAGCCAACGCGCGCCGCCGGGCGGCGGCGCCGGACCACAGCGTCTCCAATGAGAAGGGCAGAACCATGCTTCACACGCGGATCACCGACCTCTTCGGCATCGAGTGCCCGATCATCCAGGGCGGCATGCACCATGTCGGCCTCGCCGAGCTGGCGGCGGCGGTGTCGAACGCCGGCGGCCTTGGCATCATCACCGGCCTGACGCAGCGGACGCCTGAGCTGCTCGCGCGCGAGATCGCCCGCTGCCGCGGGATGACGGACCGGCCCTTCGGCGTCAACCTCACCTTCCTGCCATCGGTCGAGCCGCCGGACTATCCCGGCTATGTCGAGGCGATCATCGCGGGCGGCGTGCGGATCGTGGAGACGGCGGGGAACAATCCGGCGCAATGGCTGCCGGCCCTGAAGTCGGCCGGCATCAAGGTCATCCACAAATGCACCAGCGTCCGCCATGCGGTGAAGGCGGAGGCGATCGGCTGCGATGCGGTGAGCGTCGACGGCTTCGAGTGCGGCGGCCACCCCGGCGAGGACGACGTGCCGAACTTCATTCTCCTGCCGCGCGCCGCCGACGAGCTGACGATCCCCTTCGTGGCGTCGGGCGGCATGGCGGACGGCCGCAGCCTGGCCGCGGCGCTCAGCCTGGGGGCGGACGGCATCAACATGGGCACGCGCTTCGTCGCGACGAAGGAGGCGCCCGTCCATGAGAACGTGAAGCAGGCCATACTCGCGGCCACAGAGCGCGACACCAGGCTCATCATGCGCCCCCTGCGCAACACCGAGCGCGTCCTGCGGAACGCCGCCGTCGAGCGGGTGCTGCGCAAGGAGCAGGCGCTGGGTGCGGGCATCCGGTTCGAGGACATCGCCGGGGAGGTCGCCGGCGTCTATCCCCGCATCATGCAGCAGGGCGAGGTGGAGGCGGGCGCCTGGTCGTGCGGCATGGTCGCCGGGCTCATCGACGACGTGCCGAGTGTGAAGGACCTCATCGACCGCATCATGGCGGACGCGGCGTCCATCATCGGGACGCGCCTGGGCGGCATGTTAAGGCGGCCCGCCGCGTCCTAGAGCGCGGGACCGGGCATGGTGGTGGCGGGACGGAAGGATCCCCTCCGTCCCGCCCCCGCCCGCGTCAGGCGAGGGTCACCCGACCGTGGCCTTCGTAAAAGCCGATGTGGGAGCTCTCTCCCGCGCTCGGCAGCAGGAAGAGCTGGCCGGTGACGGTGCCGGCGGCGCCGGCCCACTTGCCGGTTCCCGATTGGAAGGTGAAGCGGCCGATATCCCTGTCGCCATCGATCGACCAGTCGACGCGCGCCCACAGCTCGTCCCCGTCATGCTCGGTCATGACCGCGTGGCCGAAGCCACTGGTGACCCGCCCGCCGTCCGTCACCTCGTCCATGCCGGTGAAGAAGCATGTGAGGTGCCGGTCGCCACGGTCCTGGATGCGGAGCCGGACGGCGCTCCAGGTCTGGTAGGCCACGGTGCTCAGCCCGTCGCCGATGCGGACGAGGCGGCCCCATTCGGCGCGCCCGCCGGCGGTCATGACGGTGTCGTGTTCGCTCATCTCTCACCTGCTGCAAAGGTTGGCGTGGGGACCGTCAGGCCGCGCTGCCGGCGGCCGCGAGCGCCGCCGCGTTCAGCATGCTCTGGCCGAAGCCGATCGACTTCCCGCCATCGATCGTCAGCGCGGTCCCGGTCATGTAGGCGGACTCGTCGGAGGCCAGGTAGTGCAGGGCGGCCACGATCTCCGCCATCTCGGCGGCCCGCCCGAGCGGGGCGACCTGGCGCACCAGCGGCTCTACCTGGGGCGGCATGGCCGGCGTCATGACCAGGCCCGGGCAGAGGGCGTTGACCGTGATGCCGCGCGGGGCGAGCTCGGCCGCGGCCACCTTGGAGAAGTGGATCACGAAGGCCTTGCTCGACCCGTAGATGGCGGAACCCGCGGTGCCGCGCTGGCCCAGCCAGGAGGCGACGTTGATGATCCGGCCCCCGTCCCGCATGCGGGTGGCGCCCAGCTTCACGCCATGGAAGACGCCGCGGATGTTGACGTCGAGCACCTGGTCCAGGAGCGTGTCCGCCGTCTCCGCGATGGGTGAGAACAGCGGCTGGACCGCGGCATTGTTGACCAGGACGTCCAGGCGGCCCTGCTGCCGGAGGACGGCGTTGAACAACTGGTCGACCTCGGCTGCGCTCCTGACGTCGCAGCGCAGGTATGTGGCGCCGATCTCGCCGGCCGCCGCGCCCGCGTCGGCGATGTCGGCCATGACGACGCGGGCGCCCTGGCCCGCGAAATGCCGGGCGGCGGCGAGACCGATGCCCGATGCGGCGCCGGTGATGACAGTCACCTTGTCCTTGATCGAAAACATTCCTTCCTCCCAGGTTCGGGGCGGCTGGTCAGGGCAGCGCCGGCTGCATCTGCCGACACCACCACCGGTTCATCTGCCAGATCGCCCGCTCGTGGCGCGTGAGGCGGCCGGCCGTGCTGAGGCCGGACCGCAGCCCCCGCCAGACCTTCAGATTGATCGCGTGGTCCTCGCCGTGGACATGCTCCACGAGGCCCTTCCAGGCGGCGAACCGCTCGGCGAACTCCGGATGCCCGTAGGCCGACCGGGGCAGCAGGAAGCGGATGCGCAGCCGGAAGTGGTCGTGGGCGGTCGGCGCGATCTCGTACCAGAGGGCGCCGTCGGAGGCCGCCGCGAGCAGCGTGTAGGGAAAGGCGACCGCCGCCACGAGGCCATCGCGCCGCCAGTCCGTGATGGTGTCGAGGGGTGGAAAGGCGGTGACGTTGTCGCTGCGGCCCGGCATCGCCAGGATCGACCAGTCCTCGCCGGCATTGTCCGGGACGAAGGAATGCTCCACCGGATAGGGATCGCGCAGCGTGTTCTGGTGCGGACCGATGTGGTGGTACGCCTCCATGAAGTTCTCGGTCAGTACCTTCCAGTTGTAGGGCGAGTCGAACTCGAGCACCTCCTCGTGGAGGAGCATCTCGCCCAGCCGGTAGGGCCCGAAGAACTCCGTGAATCCCCCCAGCCGCGGCGCCAGCGGCGGTGCATCGGGATCGAAGTTGACGAAGATGAAGCCTTCCGAGGTCTCAACCCGGAGCGAGGGCAGCTTGCAGGCCTTCTTGTCGAAGCCCTGCAGGTCGTCCGTCATGGGCGCCGCCCGCAGGTGGCCCTCCAGATCATAGGACCAGTTGTGATAGGGGCACAGGAGGAGCTTGCCGGGGGCGCTGCCGGAACCGGTGACGAGTTCGGCGCCACGGTGGAGGCAGACCCGGGAGAGGCAGTTGATCCCGCCGTCGCGACCGCGGACGACCACCAGGGCATCGCCGAACAGGTCGACGCTGAAATAGTCCCCCGCATTGGGGATCTGCTCCGTGCGTCCGACCGGAAGCCAGTTCTTCCTGAAGATGTGGCGGACCTCGGCGTCGTAGATCTGCGGTGACGCATAGGCGGAAGGCGGCAGCGTCCAGGCCTCCCGTTCCGGAAGAAGGGCCCGGTCGATATCAGGCGCTCCCACGGGAATATTGTTGCAGGCCGTGCGCGGCTGGTTCAGCACATGCTCCTCCCCGGAATTATTGCGCCCTTCTCCTTCGTCATCGAGAGGATCATTGGCGTCGTACTGAACGCTAACTCCGGCTCCGCGCGGCTGTCAATAACTATCAAGCAATAGTATAATGGGCGCCGGTGCGGACGCCCGGGCTCCCCGTGGTCAGGCGCCGATGCCGGCCGCACCGGGGAGGGAGGGCGCCCGCGGACCAGGGTTGGGCCCCGCTGCCGCCCCGTCCAGGAACCGCGCCAGCAGCACGGCCCGCTGTTCCTGCGCCGCCGCGATGCTCCTCTCCTTCACATGGCCGAAGCCGCGGATCCGGTCGGGAAGCATGGCAAGCTCGACGGCCGTCCCGTGGTTCGCCGGCGTCAGCGAACCGAGGATGAGCTCGATCGACTGCTCGTACTCGACGATCAGCCGCCGTTCCCGGCGGCGTTCGGCGGTATGGCCGAAGATGTCGAGGGGCGTGCCGCGCAGGCCCTTCATGCGGGCCAGCAGCCTGAAGGCGTGCAGGACCCAGGGCCCGAACTCCCGCTTGCGGGGGTGCCCCGTCACCGGATCGCGGCGCGACAGGAGAGGGGGCGCCAAGTTGAAGCCGAGCCTGACCTTTCCTTCGAACTGCGCATCCAGGGCCGCCATGAAGGCCGGGTCGGCATAGAGCCGGGCGACCTCGTACTCGTCCTTGTAGGCGAGGAGCTTCGCATAGCCGTTCGCCACCGCGCGGCTGAGCCGGTCCCCGGCAGCGACGCGGCCCTCCGCCGCGCGGACCCGGTCCACCAGGCCGAGATAGCGTTGCGCGAGGCGCTGGTCCTGGTAGGCGGCCAGGTGCGCCGCGCGCTCGCCCACGATCTCGTCGACGCTCTTCTCCGACCAGGGCCTCTCCTCCGCCTGGCGGCCGGCCATCGCCTGAAGCCGCCGGGGCGCGTGGCTCCAGAGGCGCCCGAGCTCGAAGGCCTGCCGGTTCGCCTCGACCGACACGCCGTTCAGCTCTATGGCGCGCAGGATCGCGGGAGGGCCGACCGGCAGCAGGCCGCCCTGCGAGGCGACGCCGACCATGAACAGGTTCGCCATGACGGTGTCGCCGCAAAGCTCCAGGGCCAGGCGCGCCGCGTCCACGAAGGTGACCTGCGCGGCCCCCGCCCGCTCCCTCAGCAGCGCCTGCAGGGCGGCGGCATCCGGGCGCGCCTCGCCGTCGAACTGGAACGCCGAGGTGGGCGCCACCGCGCTGTTGCCGACCACCCGCGTGCTGCCCGGATGGCAGACCGCCGCGGCATCTCCGCTGAGCGCCGCGACCAGGTCGAAGCCGAGCACCAGGTCCGCCTCGCCGGCGCCGATGCGGGCCGCGGCGATGTCGGCGGGCGCGCGGGCGATGCGCAGGTGGCTGTAGACGGCGCCGTTCTTCTGCGACAGGCCGGTCATGTCGAAGATGGAAGCGGCCTTGCCCTCCAGGTGCGCGGCCATGCCGATGATCGCGCCGACCGTGATCACGCCGGTGCCGCCGATGCCGGCGATCATGATGTTGCAGCCCCGCCCGTCCAGAGGCATGACGGCCGGGTCGGGCATGTCCCCGAACGCGGCGCGGTCCACCGCCGCGCCGGTCCGCTTCCTCAGCCCACCGCCGCGGACGGTGACGAAGCTCGGGCAGAAGCCCTTGAGGCAGCTGAAATCCTTGTTGCAGGTGGACTGGTCGATGGCCCGCTTGGTGCCGAAGGCCGTCTCCTTGGGCACCAGGCTGACGCAGGTGGATTGGGCCGAGCAGTCGCCGCAGCCCTCGCAGACCGCCGCGTTGATGAACAGCCGCATCGCCGGGTCGGGCGCCTCACCGCGCTTGCGCCGCCGCCGCTTCTCGGCGGCGCAGGTCTGCTCGTAGACGAGCACGGTCGTCCCCTCGATCCCGCGGAGTTCGCGCTGGACGCGGTCGAGGTCGTCACGGTGGCGGACGGTTACGCCGGGGGCGAGGTCGGCGGCACCCGCATAGGCGTCCGGATTGTCGGTGACCACGACGCAGGCCTTCACGCCCTCGGCCAGGACCTGCCGGGTGATCATGCCGACGGACAGCGGCCCGTCGATCGGCTGCCCGCCGGTCATGGCGACCGCGTCGTTGTAGAGGATCTTGTAGGTGATGTTGGCGCCGGACGCGACCGCCGCGCGGATGGCGAGCAGGCCGGAGTGGTAGTAGGTGCCGTCGCCGAGGTTCTGGAAGATGTGCCGCGTGCTGGTGAAGCGGCTGAGGCCGGTCCAGTTGATGCCCTCGCCCCCCATGTGGGTGGGCGGCAGCGTGTCGGCGCGGTTGAGGATGGCCATGGTGTGGCAGCCGATGCCGGCCATCGCCAAGCTGCCGTCGGGCACCCTGGTCGAGCTGTTGTGCGGGCACCCCGAGCAGAAATAGGGGGTGCGGGGCTTGCCGGGCCCGGCCGGCACCGGCCGCTCCCGGTCGCGCTTCAGGTCGTCCAGACGCGCGCGCAGCCGCTCGTCGACCCGCCCCAGCGCTTCCAGGCGGCCGCCGATCACGGTGGCGACCAGCCGGGCGTCGAGCTGGACGTCGCTGGGGAGCAGGGGGTCGCCGCGCTCGTCGCGCTTGCCCAGGAGCCGCGGGCGCTCCGGGCCGTTGAAGAGGATGCGCGCCACCTGGGGCTCAAGGAACGCCGCCTTTTCCTCCACGCAGAGGAGTTCCGGCCGGCCGGCGGCGAAGGCCGCGATGCCGTCCGGCTCCAGGGGCCAGATGCAGCCGACCTTGTAGAGGCCGATCCCCAGGCTCGCGGCCCGCGCGTCGTCGATGTCCAGCAGCCTCAGCGCCTGCAGCACGTCCGTATGGGACTTGCCCGCGGTGACGATGCCGAGGCCCCCTCCGCCGCCGAGCACCTGCCGGTCGATACGGTTGGCCCTGATGAAGTCGAGTGCGGCGGGCAGCCGGTGGCGCCGGACGAGGATCTCGGTCTCCTGCGGCGGCCGGAAGCCCGGGGCGTAGTGCAGGGCCGGGGTCCCGGGGGGACGCGGCGGGCGGAGGGCGCTCCAGGCTCCGGCGTCCACGTCGACCGTCGCGGTCTGCTCGACCGTTTCGTTGACGGTCTTGAAGCCGACCCAGAGGCCGCAGTAGCGCGACAGCGCCCAGCCGAGCAGCCCGTAGCCGATGAATTCCTGGACGCTGGACGGGTACAGCACGGGAATGAGGCACGCCGACAGGGCCTGCTCGCTCTGGTGCGCGATGGTGGAGGACTTGCCCGGGTGGTCGTCGCCGAAGACGACCAGCACGCCGCCATGCCGGTGGGTGCCGGCGAAGTTCGCATGCTTGAGGACGTCGAGCGAGCGGTCGACGCCCGGCCCCTTGCCGTACCAGAGCCCGAAGACGCCGTCCACGGTCGCGCCGGGGACGGCATCGAGCTGCTGGGTGCCCCAGATCGCGGTCGCCGCCAGATCCTCGTTGACGCCCGGCTGGAAGACGACGCCGGCCGCGTCGAGGCGCCGGCGCTGGCGGAACAGGGCGTCGTCGAGACGGCCGAGCGGCGAGCCCCGGTAGCCGCTGATGAAGCCCGACGTCGAGAGCCCCGCGGCTTCGTCCATGCGCCGCTGCAGCAGGGGAAGGCGCACCAGCGCCTGCACGCCGTCGATGAGAACCCGGCCGCGGTCCAGGTCGAACGTGTCGTCGAGGGCGACCTCCCGAAGGCTTCCGCTTTGCATCATCGTCACGGCATTCCCTGATCAGAGTGTCGGCCCCGCCCGCGGCGATCCGGCAGGCAAGCATGCGGGGCCTTTCGTGCCGGAACGAGGCTACGGTTCCGCCGATGGATTCGTCAATAGCTATCGGACAGTAGTATATAAGCCTGCCGACGGATGCCCCTTCCTGCTTGTTCGACGCTGCCTGGAGGCGGACCTGCGCCTGTCGCCGGGCTTCTGCGGAACGATCCGTCCGCCGTGGTCAGAAGGAAATGCACGGCCGTGCCCCTGGCCCGTGTCGCAGGCGGCGGGCGCGCGACGGCGAGGGCGAGGGCCCCGGCAGCAGCGCGCGGCGGGCGATCCCTCTCGCTTATCCTTCGTGCCCTCCAAAGACGTGGGGCTACCGGAAAGTGGTTGATGATCCGCATGGGTGGGGGACGGCATCGGAACCGGTTGCTTGCCGGGCGGAGTGCCCTCCGCCCGTTGCCCGCACCCTGTATTATTCACACGGCGTGAATAAACCCCTGGAAACTGCGTGGATTATCATCGGAGTGGATCAGGCGCAGCGTCGGGGCATCCCGCCGACGATGGAATGCGCCGATGTCAGTCCTCCCCAGCCCTTCCCCCGCATGGCCTCGTGGGGAGCGGCGCATCCCGGCGGCAACCGGCACCGCGGCGCAGCCGCGTCCGCGCGTCGCCGCCGGCGGGATGCGGGTCACCCGCCATCGTCCCTCCCGATCCCCGAATCCCGGAGCCAATACCATGCGTACATTCCTCGACATTTCCCGCCTCGGCGCGGTGCTGAGCATCGGCATCGCGCTGGGCTTCGCGACCGGCGCCGTCGGCGCCGAGAGCCGGACCGGCGCGGCCGGCCAGAGCCCCTTCGGCCCCGCCGACGAGATCGGCATGCTCAACCTCATGACGGACGCCAGCCGCTTGGCCGTCCTGTCCCGGGTCAGTTCCGGCAAGGTCTACGACCTGTCGGTGGAGTACCGCGTCGGCATGGCCTCCTGGACCGCGCTGGGCGAACCGGCCTACCAGATCTGGAACATCCATACGCCGCGCGGCACCGTGATCGACAATCCGACCGGTGCCAGCCGCGAGGCCAACGAGCTGGTGACCTACTCGGGCGAGGCGATCTCGATGTACGTCCATACCGGCACGCACATCGACACGCTCAACCATTTCGGCCTGCGCGGGCGCATCTGGAACGGCTTCCAAGCGGACGAGCATCTGGGCGACCGCGGCTGGCTGAAGTCCGGCGCCGAGACCGTGCCGCCCATCATCGCCCGCGGCGTCCTGATCGACGTCGCGGCGGCCAAGGGCATGGCCATGCTGCCGCCCCGCTACGGCATCAGCGCGGCCGACCTGGAGGAGGCGCTGAAGCGCCAGGGAACCACGTTGCGGAAGGGCGACGTCGTCATGGTGCGGACGGGCCGCATGTCCGTCTACCAGGACAACAAGGCCTACCTCACCGACACCCCGGGCCTGACGCGGGAGAGTGCCAAGTACCTGGCGGACGCCGGCGCCATCGTGGTCGGGGCGGACAACATCAGCACCGACGTCTCGCCGTCGCAGGAGCCGGACAACTGGATCCCCGTCCACTCCTACCTGCTGACCGAGCGGGGCGTGAACACCATGCAGTCGGTCTATCTGGAGGAGCTCGCCCGTGACCGGGTCTACGAGTTCGCCTGGATCGGCGCGCCGCTGAAGCTGAAGGGCGCGTCCGGCGCGCCCATGCGCCCGATCGCCCTGCCGATCCGCTGAAGGACCGCCGGCGGGGGAGGGCGCCCGCGCCTTCCCCCGCCCGTCGGGTCCTGCGAACGGAACCGCGGCGCCTCACGTGCCGCTCCGCGCCGTCTCCGCCAGGACCTCGGCCGCCAGGTGGAAGGCCGTGTTCGCCGCGGGAACGCCGCAGTAGATGGCGGACTGGAGGATGACCTCCTTGATCGTTTCGGGCGGCACGCCGTGCGCCACGGCGGCCCGGACATGGAGTTTGAACTCCTCGCCCCGGTTCAGCGCGATGGTCATGGCGAGCACCAGCAGCCGGCGCGTCGTCGGGTCGAGGCCGGGCCGGGTCCAGATCTCGCCCCAGGCGTAGCGCGTGATCAGGTCCTGGAACTCCGCGGTGAAGGGCGTCGTGCCGGCGACGGCGCGGTCCACATGGTCGTCGCCCAGGACGGCGCGGCGCGTCTCCATGCCGAGGCTGCGCCGCGACCGGTCATCGCTGCCTGTCACGCCCCTGTCGGCCATGTCCCTGTCCTTCATGCCATGAACTCCATGAGGGCGGTGGTGAAGCGGCCGGCCTGCTCGATGTTGGAGAGATGCGCCGCCGGCAGCATCTCCAGGCGGGCACCGGGAATGCAGGCCGCCAGCTCCACGCTCCGGTCCGGCGGCGTCGCGGGATCCTCCGATCCGCCGACGACCAGGGTCGGCAGCCTGATCCCGGGCAGCCCGGGCCGCTGGTCCATGTCGCGGATGGCGGCGCAGCAGCCGGCATAGCCGGCCGGGCTGGTGTCCAGCAGCATGGCGCGCGCATTGGCCACCAGACCCGGCCAGGCGGAGCGGAAGGCGGGCGTGAACCAGCGCGCCAGGACGTGGTCCGCGACCGACGCCATGCCCTCGGCGCGGACCAGGTCGATGCGCGCCTGCCATGCCTCGGGCGGACCCAGGCTGGCCGCCGTGTTGCACAGGGCCAGGCGCTCCAGCCGGTGCGGCGCCCGGATGGCGAGCCAGAGCCCGACCATGCCGCCCATGGACAGGCCGGCGAAGCGGACGCGCTCCAGCCCCAACGCGTCCAGCAGGTCCAGCACGTCGGTGCCGAGCCGGTCCAGCGCATAGTCGCCGTCCGGCGCGTCGGAGCGCCCGTGGCCGCGGCTGTCGTAGCGCAGGACCCGGAAGGCGTGGACGAGGTCCGGCACCTGGGGCGCCCACATGTCCCACCGGGTGCCCAGCGAGTTGGACAGCACCAGGACCGGCGCGCCGGCCGGGCCGTCGAGTCGGTAGGCGATCCGGCAGCCGTCGGCTGCGGTGACGTACCCGGTCATGCCTCCTCCGGGGCGGTGCGGCGCGCCAGGGCGCGCGCGATGAGCGTGGATGCGGACCCGAGATAGGCCGCCGGGTCCATGGCCCGGGCCAGCGCCGCCGGGTCCAGGCAGCGGCGGACCTCCGGGTCGCGGGCAAGCACCGCCTGGAGGTCGGCGCCCGCCGCGCGCGCCTCCCGGCACGCCCGCTCGACCAGCGACTGCGCCGCCTCCGCGCCGAGCACAGGCGCCAGCGCCAGGGCCGCCGCCTCCGCCATGACGAGGCCCCGGGTCAGGCCCAGGCCCCGCCGCAGGGCCTCGGGATCGACCTCCAGCCCCTCCAGGGCGGCGGCCATGCGCGAAACCGCGCCGGAGGTCAGCCGGACCAGGTCGGACAGCGGCTGCCATTCGGCGTGCCAGCCGCCGACGCCGCGCTCGTGCTCCTGCGGCAGGCCGGCAAGCAGCGACGCCACCAGCCCCGGCGCCCGCGTCGCCGCGGCAAGCGCGACCGTGGTGTCCACCGGGTTGCGCTTGTGCGGCATCGCGGACGAGCCGCCTTTCCCAGGCCCGGCCGGCTCCGACACCTCGCCGGTATCCGTCGCCATCATGTAGGCGACGTCGCGGGCAACCTTGCCCAGGGCCCCGACGACGAGGCCGAGGGCCGCCGCCAAGTCGGCCACGCGGTCGCGCTGGGCATGCCAGGGCATGTCGGGAAGTGCCAGCCCCAGGTCGCGCGCCAGGGCCTCCGCCACCTCCATGCCGGCGTCGCCCAGGGCCGCCAGGGTGCCGGCGGCGCCGCCGAACTGCAGGACGGCGAACGCAGCACCGGCGGCGCGCAGCCGGCCGCGCACCCGGACGACCATCGACAGCCAGCCCGCCGCCTTCAGGCCGAACGTCGTGGGCAGCGCGTGCTGCAGCAGGGTGCGGGCGACCATCACCGTTCCGGCGTGGCGCCGCGCCAGCCCGGCCAGCGCCTCCTCAGCGCGGCCGAGGTCGGCGTCGATCAGGCGCAGGGCCCGGCGGACCCGCAGTACCATGCCCGTGTCGATCACGTCCTGGCTGGTGGCGCCGCGGTGGACATGGTGCGCCGCCGCCGGATTTGCGGCGGCCACCCGGGCCCGCAGCGCCGCGACCAGCGGGATCGCCGGGTTGCCGGCCAGTGCCGCGGCGCGGCCGATCGCGGCTGGGTCGAACTGGTCCGCGGCGCAGGCGGCGGCGATGGGAGCGGCCGCCGCCGCCGGGATCACCCCGACCGCCGCCTGCGCCCGGGCCAGCGCCGCCTCCACGTCGAACATCCCCTGCAGCACGGCCCGGTCGCCGAACAGCTCGGCGACATCAGGCGTCTCGAACAGGGCGCCCAGCAGGCCGTCGGGTCCCGTCATCGCGTCAGGCTCCTCTCAGAGGTCGAAGAACACGGTCTCGCCGGGTCCCTGCAGCAGGATGTCGAAGCGGTAGCGGCCGGGGCCCTCCGGCCGCGCCAGCAGGGTCGTCCGCCGATCCGCCGGCACCAGCGCCAGGATGGGATCGCCCGCGGTCGCCGGGTCGTCGGCGAAGTAGAGGCGGGTCGCCAGCCGCCTGAGCAGGCCGCGGCCGAACACGCCGATCGCGACATGCGGGGCCTGCAGGCGGCCGCCGGGGCCGGGAACCCGGCCCGGCTTGACCGTGCGGAAGATGAAGCCGCCATCCTTGCCGGTGGCCGACCGGCCAAAGCCGATGAAGCCGCCAGGGCCGCCGTCCGGGGCATAGCGGCCGTCTGCGTCAGCCTGCCAGATCTCCACCATGGCGTCGGGGACCGGCTGCCCGTCGCCGTCCCGCACCACCCCGGCGATCTCGACGGGCTCCCCGCGGACCGGCCTGCGGACGCCGCCGCCGGGATTGAGGACGTAGTGCCCCGGCGGGATCAGGTCCATGCGGGCCCCGAGATCCCCGGCCCCGCCGGTCAGGTCGGCCCCGCCCTTCCAGGTGAGGCCGTAGTGGAAATAGGGGCCGACGGTCTGCGAGGGTGTCTGCCTGCCCATGGGTCTACTCCTCCCTCGGCGTGGCCCGGCGGCCGCGCAGCACGATGTCGAAGACATAGGAGAGGGCGAAGAATTCCTCAGTCGTATCGATATCGAAACGGCTGACCAGCCGGTCGCGCGCCGCCGCGGGCACCGTGTTGGCGATGGGGTCGAGGGCGATCAGCGGGTCGCCCGGGAAGTACATCTGCGTGACCAGCCGCGTCGCGAAGGCGGGCCCCATCAGGGAGAAATGGATGTGCTCGGGCCGCCAGGCGTTCCGGTGGTTGCCCCAGGGATAGGCGCCCGGCCTGATCGTGACGAAGCGGTAACGTCCCTGGGCGTCCGTGACGACGCGGCCGGCGCCGGTGAAGTTGGGATCGAGCGGAGCGTTCCACTGGTCGGCGGCGTGGATGTAGCGGCCGGCGGCGTTGGCCTGCCAGACCTCCACCACGGTGCCCGCCACCGGCCGGTCGTCCTCGTCCAGCACGCGGCCGGAGACGACGATGCGCTGGCCCAGCGGCTCCCCCCGGTGCTGGCGGGTGAGGTCCTGGACCGCCGGTCCCATGAGCCGGTCCCAGCCGCCGGCCGGGCCGGTGGTCTCCGTCAGGGTCTGCGGGATGCGGACGAGGGGCCGGGACGGTGCCCGCTTCGTGGTGGACCTGTAGTCCGGCGCCAGCAGCGGCGGCTGGGCGGTCGGGTCCTCGGGATTGAACTCGGTCGCGGCGGGCATGGGTCTCCTCCTCCGTCAGACGCGTTCCAGGGCGAGCGCCAAGCCCTGGCCCACGCCGACGCACAGCGTGACCAGGGCGCGCCGTCCGCCCGAGCGTTCCAGCGCGTGTACGGCCGTCAGGGCCAGCCGGGCGCCGCTCATGCCGAGGGGATGGCCCAGCGCGATGGCGCCTCCATGCGGGTTCACGCGCCCGCAGGCCGGGTCGACGCCGAGCGCGCGGAGGCAGGCGATGACCTGCGCGGCGAACGCCTCGTTGATCTCGATGAGGTCGAAGTCGTCGATGCCGAGCCCGAGCCTGTCCATCAGCCGCCGGCTGGCCGGCACCGGGCCGATGCCCATCAGCCCGGGCTCCACGCCGGCGGTCGCCATGCCCAGCACCCGGGCGCGGGGCGTCAGCCCGTGGCGCCGGGCGGCCTCCTCCGATGCCACGACGAGGGCCGCGGCGCCGTCGTTGACGCCGGACGCGTTGCCGGCGGTGACGGTGCCGTCCGCGCGCACGACGGGCTTCAGCCGGGCGAGCGCCTCCGGCGTGGTGTCGGCCCGGGGATGCTCGTCGACGGCGACGGCCAGCGGCCGGCCCCTGGCATCCGCCGCCGCCACCGGCACGATCTCCTCGACGAAGTATCCGGCGGCCTGGGCGCGGGCGGCCCTCTGCTGGCTCTGCAGCGCGAAGGCGTCCTGCTCCGCCCGCCCGATCCGGTACGCCACGGCCACGGCCTCGGCGGTCTCCGGCATGGAGGCGGTGCCGTGGCTTGCCAGCATGGCCGGATTGACGAAGCGCCAGCCGATGGTCGTGTCCTCGATCCGGGCGGTGCGCTGGAAGGCGCTCTGCGCCTTGGCCATGACGAGCGGCGCGCGGGTCATGCACTCCACACCGCCGGCGACGGCGAGGTCCAGTTCGCCGGCGGCGATCGCGCGGGCGGCCGTGCCGACGGCGTCGGCGCCCGAGGCGCACAGCCGGTTTACCGTCGTGCCCGGCACCGAGACGGGCAGCCCGGCGAGCAAGGCGGCCATCCGGGCGACGTTGCGGTTGTCCTCCCCGGCCTGGTTGGCGCATCCCAGAACCACCTCCCCGATCTCGGCCGGGTCGAGGCCGGGGTTGCGGGAGACCAGCGCCCGGATGGGGATCGCCGCGAGGTCGTCCGCACGGACCCCGGCCAGGGCGCCGCCGTAGCGGCCGATGGGCGTCCGCACCGCGTCGCAGAGGAAGGCCGCCCTCATGCGAACCGCCCGGCGTCGAACGCGGCCCCGGTCTTGGCCTTGATCTCGTCCAGGGTGACGCCGGGGGCGAGCTCGACCAGGGTCATGCCGCCGGTGCCGTGCTTGTCGATGGTGAAGACGCCGAGGTCGCTGATGACCATGTCGACCACGCGGGTACCGGTCAGGGGCAGCGAGCATTTGTGCAGGAGCTTGGGCTCCAGCTGGCCGCTCGCCTTGTCCACGGCGCAGTGCTCCATGGTGACGACGACCTTCTTGACGCCGGCCACCAGGTCCATGGCACCGCCCATGCCCTTGACCATCTTGCCCGGGATCATCCAGTTGGCGAGGTCGCCGTTCTCCGCCACCTGCATGGCGCCCAGCACCGAGAGGTCGATGTGGCCGCCGCGGATCATGCCGAAGCTGTCGGCGGAGCTGAA
>DASPKT010000056.1:0-2746 GCA_035627915.1 Azospirillaceae bacterium | reverse complement strand
TCGTCGCGGGTGTGGGTCGTGGTCGGCCAGATCATCAGGTCGCCGGCGCCGAGCGGCAGGCCCGAGCGGTGGGTGAGCAGGTCGCGCACCGTCATCAGCCGCGTCGTGACCTCGTCGTACATGGCGAAGTCGGGCAGGTGCTTGGTGACCGGGTCGTCCCAGGCCAGCTTGCCCTCGTCCACGAGGATCGCCAGCCCGGCCGCCGTCATGGACTTGGTGTTCGACGCCACGGCGAAGAGGGTGTCGGCGTCGACCCGGTCGCGGCGCTTCAGCTCGCGCTGCCCGTAGGTCCCGTACCAGTCCCGCTGGCCCTTGCGCACCACCGCCAGGCCCACGCCCGGTGTGCCGAACTCCCGCAGGAAGTCGTGGACCAGCGCCTCGATGCCGGCCAGCGGATCGGCGCCCTGCGCTCGCGCCGCCCCGGCGAAACCTAAGGAGAGCCCGGCCGCCCCGCCGGACAGCAACAGACCGCGACGACTGACGTAACCGCTCATGGGCTCCCCCGTTACTGGACGGCGAAGACCATCATGTTCGACGGCGGCGCGCCACCGGCATTAGCTGCGCCGGCGCCCCTAGTTTTTCTCAGGTCCGGATGAACTCGAGGAAGATCGGCGGGGTGTCGCCGAGCTTCTTCTCCTCGTAGCGCGTGGTGACGTGGTCGGCCCACGGCGTGCGCCAGTCGTCGGCCTCGTCGGCGGTCCAGCGCAGCCCCGGCGCCTTAAGCGCCCGCTCCAGCGTCCAGTCGGCGTAGTCCTTCCAGTCGGTGGCGAAGCGGAACAGGCCGCCCGGCCTCAGCACCCGCGCGAACTCGGCCAGGGTTTCCGGCTGCACCAGCCGGCGCTTGTGGTGGCGCGCCTTGGGCCAGGGGTCGGGAAAGAGCACCATCACCCGCTCCAGCGCCCCGTCCGGGACCCGCGCCAGGACGTCGCGCGCGTCGCCCGCGTGCAGGCGCACGTTCTTCAGTGCCCGCTCGTCGATGTGCCTGAGCGCCGAGCCCACCCCGTTCAGGAACGGCTCGCAGCCGATCATCAGGGTGTCGGGCCTCTGCTCCGCCTGGGCCGCCAGGTGCTCGCCGCCGCCGAAGCCGATCTCGATCCAGGCCGCCTTCGCGTTCGGCATCAGCGCCCGCGGCTCCACCGGGCCCGCTTCCGGCACGGCGATCTGCGGCAGGAGGCTGTCGAACAGGGCGGCCTGCCGCGGCTTGAGGGTGCGCGACTTGATCCGCCCGTAGGAGCGCATGGGACCCCAGGTCGGGGGCGGGGTGTCGTCGGAGGAGGCGGACATGGCGCGTGGCTATAGCGACACAGGCGGCCTTGGGAAATCGTCGCCCCGCTCGGCGCGGCGACGCGGCCGCCCCATGTGACCCGGCATGGTCACGCTTCTGGTCACCCTGGGGATCGCGATCCTCTTCACCGCGGCCACGGTCGCCGTGGTGCAGTCGCGCCGGCGCGACCGGCTGAAGCGCGGTCAGCGCAGGGTGGGCGGCCTGCAGCTCCTCGGCGCGGTCTTCCTCGGCTTCGGCGAGCCCCTCGACCCGCCCACCAGGCACACCCGCGAAGCCAACACCGACAAGCCGCGCGAGAGCGACCGGAGCGGAGACCCGCCGCTGGACTGAGGTTCGGTGGGATGACGGCCGCAGGCGGATTTCGCCTTGAGCTCTTAAGGCTGATGGTGAGCCGTCGCTCACCTTCCCGAAGCCCCCCAACCTTTGTCATCCCGGCCGTAGCCGAAGGCGAAGAGCCGGGACCCCCGGAGCGAGGTTAGTGGCGCGGCGTCCTACGACCTCGCTCGGGAGGTCCCGGCGCTTCGGCCGGGATGACAAGAGTTGGGTGAACGATCTAACCGTCTCCCCCTCCTTCAGGAGGGGGTGGCCGCGGAGCGGACGGGGGTGGGGCGGCTCGCAGGCCGTGCGATCCGAACCGTCGCACTCCGCTGGAAGGCCACACCCTGGCGGCTCCGCCGCCTGTCCCTCTCCTGAAGGAGAGGGAGAGCAGTGCTTGCCGCCAGATCTCCTACCCTCCCGTCATTCCGGCCGGAGCGCAGCGGAGAGCCGGAACCCAGCAACCTCACCCTCGATGGAGGCGAACAGCGAAACCAAGCGGCGCCGTCGCGCTTGCTGGGTTCCGGATAGCCCTTCGGGCTTCCGGAATGACGACACATGGGGGCGGCGCCTGTTCCGCTGCCGCACGGCGCCCTAGCTTGGCCCTATGCCGGAGTTCATCCACCTCGACGCTCGGGACGACCCGGCCCTCTGGGTCCTGGTAGCCCTCGGCTTCATCCTCTGGATTGTCCAGCTCTGGTCCGAGTGGCGACGTAAGCGTCGGAAGGACTAGACCGCCCGCCGCAGTTCCTCGACAAGGTCGGTCCGCTCCCAGCTGAAGCCGCCCTCGTTGTCCGGCGTGCGGCCGAAGTGGCCGTAGGCGGCGGAGCGGGCGTAGATCGGGCGGTTGAGCTTGAGCCCCTCGCGGATGGCGCGCGGGGTCAGGCCGCCGAGCAGCTCCGGCAGCAGCATCTCCAGCTTCGCCTCGTCGACCTCGCCGGTGCCGTGGGTGTCCACGTAGAAGCTGAGCGGACGCGACACGCCGATGGCGTAGCTGACCTGCAGGGTGCAGCGCTTGGCCAGGCCCGCGGCGACCACGTTCTTGGCCAGGTAGCGGCAGGCGTAGGCGGCCGAGCGGTCGACCTTGGTCGGATCCTTGCCGGAGAAGGCGCCGCCGCCGTGGGGCGCGGCCCCGCCGTAGGTGTC
>DASPKT010000055.1:0-3203 GCA_035627915.1 Azospirillaceae bacterium | reverse complement strand
CGCGGTGTCGGAGGCGTTCGCGCTGGCCGACAAGCTGGGGCTGGACCGGCAGAAGCTGTTCGACATCAGCTCCAAGTCTTCCGGCCAGTGCTGGTCGCTGACCAGCTACTGCCCGGTGCCGGGGCCGGTGCCGACCTCGCCCGCCAACCGCGGCTACCAGCCCGGATTCGCCGCCGACATGATGCTGAAGGACCTGAAGCTGGCCCAGCAGGCCGCCGCCTCCGTGGGCGCCGCCACCCCGATGGGCGCGGAAGCCGCCGCGTACTACGCGCTGATGTCGAACGCGGGACTGGGCGACCAGGACTTCTCCGCCATCTTCAAGCTGCTGAGCGGCAAGGTCGTCCATCCCCGGTGAACCGACCGCGGCCGTGGCCGGGCGGGAGGGGCGCGTATCGCCTGCGGGGCGGCCAACAACCGGTTGGCCGACTGCCTGTGCCGCGGCGAGATGAAGGTGGGCGTGTCGCTCTCCGTACTGGCGGGCACCTCCGGGTCGGTCGCACCCGGCCTGCTGTTGCAGGGCTTGCGGCTGTTCCGCGCCGCCGCTGTGACCGCCTGGGCGGCGGTCCGGCTAGCGCACGCCGGAGCGGGTGTAAACAGCTATCGTTTGATTGTATTTAATCGCCTGCGACCCACGGCCGGCGGCCCCGGGTCTGCGGAGTTCCGCCGCCCCGCGCCATCCCGGTCATGCCCGGTCCGGCCCGTGCCGCCTCCGGCGCCGGAGCAGGGCTAGGGACGGCGGGTGCGGCCGTTCCCCGCGAGGTGCGAGAGAACGGCCTCGACGACCATGGCCAAGCGCAGCAACTTCGCGAAGACCCGTTCGACGGACAGTCCGGCGGCCTCCTCGGGCACGCGGGTCATCACGAAGACACGGGCCGAGGTGAACAGACTGCGGCCGCCGCACCTCTTGGCGGCGCTTGCCTCGCGCCTCGGCACCGGCTTGGAACCGGGAGGGGACGGGACCTGTTTGCGAATTCCGGCCGCGATGACGCGGGCGGGCTGACAGGGGATGCCGAGATGCAGGACGACACCGGCCCGGGTAAAACCAGCCGCAGCGATTGGCAGCAGGCCGTCAGCCGGTGGGCTGAGGGCGAGGCGTGGCGGCCGGTCCGCGGCGGACGCCACCTGCCCCGCGATACGGACACCCCGGGTGATACCCTTCATGGGCGGGAGCTTTACCGCAGCGCCAACGGGGACTGCTGGCATCTCGTGCTGGACGCCACCGCCGGCCGCGTCTTCGTCCGTCACGAGGCGAACCCTGCTTCCGGCGGGCAGGTGACGGACATTGAGGTCGCGGCGTTCCTCGCCGCTGGCCAGGGGCCGGAACAACAGGAATTGCTGCGCCTCATCGGCACCATGGCCGACGTCGAGCCCCCGGGTTCTTCCTGATGGCGTCAGCGGATCGGTAGGTTTGCGCCCCTGCCCGCTCCCAGGCTCTTCATCGGGAAGGATCGACGCATTGACGGCTGCCCGGATGGCGTCGTCGGCCGGTATGGCTGACGGAGGCCGCGGTCAAGACGCACCTCACGGGCATCCTGCACCGCTCCGGCCTTGCCGACCGGACCATGGCAGCCCTCCGGGCGCTGCGGCATGGCCTGGTTGCGCAGGAAGAGCCCCGCCGATCCGGCGGGGCTCCAGCGGGTCATCGCGGTTTCCGGGGCTGACGGTGCCCGAGCATCTGGCGCAGCTGCACTTCGGCATGGGCCACGCTGGTGAAGCGGCGGCCGTCCGCCCGCCTGGTTCCGGGGGTGGCGGAGAAGAACTGGAACCCGAGGGCGTCCTTGAGCAGGAGACCCATGGCACGGCCATCGATCTCCACGATGCACCTGTCTATGGTGGCTGACACCGGGTTGCCCTACGCGGGCGTCCGCTCGCGGCGGGTCTGCTGGTCCTGGCGCCCGCCGTCGCGGTTCTCTTCCTGGATCATCTGTTCGGCCTGCTCGCCCAGCTGCAGCATCAGTTCGCCGAGGCGGCGGCCGCTCTGCAGCCAGAGCTCCATCTCGGTGCGCACCATTTCGCTGTGGGCGGCGAACACGTCCAGCGGCGAACGGGCGCGCGAGAGCTTGTTGAAGGCATCGAGCTGGGTCTGCGTCGCCTTCTGCGTGAAGCTCAGCATCTCCTGGACGATGGGCTGCGACCGCTCGGCCATGACCGAGCCGCAGCGCGCGACGACGCGCAGGTCGCGGGAGGCGCGCTCGATGGTGTCGCGGACCTCCGGGGATCCGATGTCGACGACGCGCCGCATCTGCTCCGACACGTTGTTCACGAACCCGGTCGTCATGTCCGCGGCCGTCCGGTTCACCTCCTGGCCGGCGTCCGTGGCCGACCGGGCGATCCGCATCCCGGCGTCCGCCGCCTGCCGTCCCGTCGCCGCCACCTCGCTGACGGCGGTGTCGATCGCCCGCCGCGTCGATTCATTGGGCGTGTCGCCCTCGCGGCGGTCGCCCCTGCTTTCCGCGCCAAGTCCCGCCTGGGGGCGATCGGGTCCTTCCCGACGGACCTCCGGCTGCCCGTCCCGAGGACTGTCGGACCGGTTGCCTGTCCCCTGACCCTGGTTGCGGTTGTCCGGCGTGTTGCTTGCCATGATCTGCGTCTCTCCTGGTTCCGTTGTCTTGGCGGCCCCCGGAACGGGAGCCGCTGCGTGCGACCCGGATATGGCAGGAGCCGCGCCAGGACCGAAGCGGGCAAACTGAGTGCGGGCCGGAGCACATGGTCAGGGGACCTGTCCTAATTTTAGAGGTCCCTCATATGCGGGTGCGGAAAGGGTGGTTTGCCCAGCCCAATGCGGGGCCGTGCTCACCCCGCCGCGGGGTCACGTGCCATGCCGTCACCGGAGCGATGCATCCATGGACCGGAACGGGACGCCGGCGCCGCGTGAACGCGGAAACCGGGGCGGGATCAGTCGCTCCGCGCGCGGGAGCGTGGATTGGAACTCCCAGGTCGCCTTGGAAGCCCAGAGATGCTGGGGCCATGCCGGACGGCGGCCGCTTGGCCTCCGGTTGCACTGACGGGATGCCCCGGTCCGGGGCCCCGTCTCCGGGGAGGCTCCGGCGACGCTGCCCGCGTATGAGGAAGGGGTCACGATCTCTGCCCGGCGGCGGGCGGCAGTTGGCTGCCCGTGGCATTCGCGCTGGCTGGGCCGGAGCGTGCGCAGGGTCGCCCGGCGGCTGACTGTCCGACAGGGCGGCTGCCGGCCAGGGGATCCC
>DASPKT010000054.1:0-3084 GCA_035627915.1 Azospirillaceae bacterium | reverse complement strand
CGCGGTGTCGGAGGCGTTCGCGCTGGCCGACAAGCTGGGGCTGGACCGGCAGAAGCTGTTCGACATCAGCTCCAAGTCTTCCGGCCAGTGCTGGTCGCTGACCAGCTACTGCCCGGTGCCGGGGCCGGTGCCGACCTCGCCGGCCAACCGCGGCTACCAGCCCGGATTCGCCGCCGACATGATGCTGAAGGACCTGAAGCTCGCCCAGCAGGCCGCCGCCTCCGCGGGCGCCGCCACCCCGATGGGCGCCCAGGCGGCGGCGCTCTATCAGCTGTTCTCCGCCTCCGGCCACGGCGGGCTCGACTTCTCCGCAATTATCAGGATGCTCAGCGGAGAGTGATGGCGTAATGTCGGGAGTTGACGTATCCGTTAGGGTGATATTGCCCTCCGGCCCCGGCCGGCTGCGACGATGGAGACGACGTTGCGCCAACCCTACTATGACAGCATCCTGCTCATCGAGCGGCTGCACCGGCACTTCCTGGAGGTGCTGAAGGTCGAGCTGGACCGGCTGGGCGTTCAGGACATCAACAACGTCCAGAGCCTCATCCTCTACAACATCGGCGAGGACGAGCTGACGGTGGGCGAGCTGACGGCCCGGGGCTACTACCTGGGCTCCAACGTCTCGTACAACGTCAAGAAGATGCACGAGAACGGCTACCTGACGCAGGAGCGCTCGCCGCACGACCGGCGCTCCGTGCGGGTGCGGCTGTCGGAGAAGGGCACGGCGCTGCGCGACAAGATCAGCCAGCTGTTCGAGCGCCAGGTGGACGCCCTGTCCAAGGCCGGCCTCAGCGCCGAGGATCTGACCAAGGCCAACGAGATGATGCGGAAGCTGGAGCGCTTCTGGTCGTCCTCGCTGGACTACACCAGCTTTCCCGTGAACTCCGCCGCCTGAGCGGGGACCTCACGGGGGGGCGGGGACATGGCCGGGGCAGGGGGCGAGGCGCTGCTGGAGTTCCAGCGCGTCGGCAACATCGTCAAGGTGACGGCGATCGATCCCGTCACCCTGGTCGAGGTGACCATCCAGGGGCCGGCCAGCCTGCCGCAGCAGGCGCTGGCCCGCACCGCCGTCGCCAAGCTGAACTACGTCATCGCCAAGAAGCAAGGGCGGCCGCCGGCCTGACGCCGGCGCCGCCCTGTCGCATTTCACCCGCCCGATTCGCCGGCCGGTAGGCACCGGAGCGGCGCGGCCGCGGGGCGGCCGCCCGTCCGGACCAAGGACTCAGCCCCGGCGGCGCGTCTGCCGGCCGGAAGAGCGGCCGAGGCCGATCTTCTTCGCGAACTCCGACCGCTGCGCGGCGTAGTTGGGCGCGACCATCGGATAGTCGGCGGGCAGGCCCCACTTCGCCCGATACTCGTCCGGGGTCATGTTGTAGGTGGAGCGGAGGTGCCGCTTCAGCATCTTCAGCTTCTTGCCGTCTTCCAGGCACACGATGTACTCGGGCGTGACGGACTTGCGGACCGGGACGGCCGGACGCGGCGGCTCCGCCTGCGTGTCGCGCGGCGTGCCGTTGAGGCCGGTCAAAGAGCTGTACACGGTATTGATCACTTCCGGAATCTGCTGCGTCGGCAGCGGATTCTTGCCGACGTAGGCCGACACAATCTCCGCCGTCATGCGGAGAATTTCGGCGGAGCGAATGTCGTTGTCCTGCTGATCACTCATTGCCAGTGCCCTGGTGCTCGATTTGAACGGGTATGTACCGCTTGGCACAGTGGCATTTGGGTGTCAATCGAAAATAGTCAAGAGCAGGTACAGGTTACTTCGCGAAGCCCGACTTTCCAAGTCCCGCATGGTTAATGAAATGATGCTTTCCCGCCCCTGAAAGCTTCGCGGCGTGGCCTGCCGCCAATTGTAGTAGGTCCTGCGCTGGTCGATATATGACCGAAGGGAGCGGCGACTTGGCAGCGGCAAGCGCACCCCGCCCGCGCGGAATGTCCACCCCGGACAGGACGTGCCCGGGCTGCGCGGCGGGCGGCGGGGCGGGGGGTGATTCGGGGACGCCGCGCGCCTGCGTCGGGTCCGCCCTGCGGCGCCCGCGCGGCGGGGAACTGGCGCGGTTCCGCCGCATCTGGTAGGGTCCCGCTGACGCCGCACCCCCCAGGTCTGGTCCCCGGGACCGAATCCGGGCGGCTGCGGCCCGCCCACCGGAGCCTCGGGGAAGCACCGACGTGACCAGCGAGACCATCGCCATCGCCAGCGACCATGCCGGCACCGAGATGAAGGCGCAGCTGAAGGCCGCGCTGGAGTCCCGTGGCCTGGCCGTCCTCGACCTCGGGACCAACGGTCCCGACAGCGTGGACTACCCGGATTTCGCCGACGCCGTCGCCGCCGCCGTCAAGGACGGGCGCGCCCAGCGCGGGGTGCTCGTCTGCGGCACCGGCATCGGCATCTCCATCGCCGCCAACCGGCACCGCCACATCCGCGCGGCCCTCTGCCACGACACCACGACCGCGCGGCTGTCGCGCCAGCACAATGACGCCAACGTGCTGGTGCTGGGCGCCCGCACCGTCGGGGCCGAGGTCGCGCGCGACTGCCTGGAGACCTTCATCGCCACCCCGTTCGAAGGGGGCCGCCACGCCCGCCGCGTCGCCAAGCTGGGCTGAGCCCCGCGGCGCCGGGCTCCGGCCGGCCTCCATCCCGCTTCCCGAGGACGAGACAGACATGACCCACACCGGCTCCCGCTTCTTCGCCGACCGGCTCGCCGACAGCGATCCCGAGCTGTACGGCGCCATCCGGAACGAGCTGGCGCGCCAGCAGGACCAGATCGAGCTGATCGCGTCGGAGAACATCGTCTCTGCGGCGGTGCTGGAGGCGCAGGGCTCCGTCCTCACCAACAAGTACGCCGAGGGCTATCCCGGCAAGCGCTACTACGGCGGCTGCGAGTTCGTCGACGTGGCGGAGAAGCTGGCCATCGACCGCGCCTGCCAGCTGTTCGGCTGCACTTACGCCAACGTCCAGCCGCACTCCGGCGCCCAGGCCAACCAGGCCGTATTCATGGCCCTGCTGAAGCCGGGCGACACCTTCATGGGCATGGACCTGACCCATGGCGGCCACCTGACCCACGGCTCCGCCGCCAACCAGTC
>DASPKT010000053.1:0-4320 GCA_035627915.1 Azospirillaceae bacterium | reverse complement strand
TCCGCAAGGCAGCGGGTCACGTCGTCGAAGCCGACGATGTCGCCGTTGGCGATCACGGGGATGGAGACGGCCTCCTTGACGTTCCGGATGAATTTCCAGTCGGCGGTGCCGTTGTACATCTGGTTGCGGGTGCGGCCGTGCACCGTGACCATGCGGATGCCGCACTCCTCGGCGATGCGGGCGAGCTTGGGCGCGTTCTGGTTCTGCTCGTCCCAGCCCTTGCGCATCTTCAGCGTCACCGGGACGGAGACGGCCTTGACCGTCGCCTCCAGGATCTTCGTCGCCGTCAGCTCGTCCTTCATGAGGGCGGAACCGGCGTAGCCGTTCACCACCTTCTTCACCGGGCAGCCGAAGTTGATGTCGATGATGGCGGCCCCCCGGTCCTCGCAGAGCTTCGCCGCCTCGGCCATCACCTCGGGCTCGCACCCCGCCAGCTGGACGGAGATCGGCGCCTCGTCGGGAGAATGGTCGGTCTTCTTCATCGACTCCCGGGAGGCCCGGATCATCGCCTGGCTGGCGATCATCTCGGACACCACGAGGCCGGCGCCGGTGCGCTTCACCAGCCGCCGGAACGGCATGTCCGAGACGCCCGACATAGGCGCCAGGATGACCGGCTCATCGATGGTGACGGGCCCTATTGCGATCGGCTTGAGCTGATTGCCCATAATTTAGGCACTTTCCGCGGATGCTGTAAAATTAGGCGGAAAGTAACATGGTTCGCCCGCGGGCGCAAAGCCAGCCCCCCGGGACGCCCCATGACCGGGGCGCATGGCGTCGGGGGCGCTCTTCCGACGCTGCCGAGGGGCCGTCCACCGCGTTATGCAGCCGGTAGGGGCGGTGCCGGGAGACCCTCGGATGGGAAAATGGCTGTCGGTGCTGGCGGCGTCCGTCCTCTGGCTCGCCGCATCCATGGCGTCCGCGCACGAGCCCCATTTCAGGGAGGCGGCGCCCATCGCCCTGCCGGACGGCAGGGCCGCCGAGCTGCGCCTGCTGGTGGGCGACGGCATCATCGGTCCCGATCCGGCGCGGCCCGTGGTCCTGTCCCCGCAGGGAGAGGTGCTTGCCCTGGGCCGGCGGAACCAGGGGCTCGCGGGCTGGACGCTGGTCTGCACCGGGCCGGACGGATGCGCGGCGGTCGAGGTCTGGTCTGGGACGGCCTTCGTCCCGGCCCCCTCCTCCCTGCGCCCCTGGGCGGGACCGCGGGAGGGCGGCATCCGGGAGCTTGAGGCGGCCGAGGCGGCATGGGGCTTCCGGGAGCGCCCGGCGACCCGGGCCGAATGGCTGGCGGCGGAGGCCGCCCTTGTCGGAAGGGATTTCAGGACCGGGCTGCTGGTCGTGGCGCTCGGGTCCGGGGCTTCGGCCGCCGTCCTGCGGTCCCGGGCCCGGCGGCACCGGCGGCTGCGGCCGGTCCTGCTGGCGGGTGCGGCGGCCTCGGGCATCGTGGCGGTGGCCGCGTTCCTTCCGCTCGCCCTCATGCTCCCGGTCACGGGACCGCCGACGCCGCTCTGGGGCCTGGGGTTCGCGGCGCTGGTGCTGGCGTTGGCGGGCTGGGCGGTGGTGCGCCTCGCCCGCTGGGGCCGTCGGCGGATCAGCCCAGCAGGACCCCGGTGACGAACTTCACGCCGGGATAGGCCAGCGTCAGCAGCAGGTAGGCCACCAGCATCAGCCGCCCCGCCGCCCTGCCCCGCACGCCGGCCAGCCTCTGGGCCAGCAGCAGGATCGCGAGAGTGAAGAAGCTCGCCAGGGAGAACAGGGTCTTGTGGTCGGCGACCAGGAACCGTCCGGACTCCAGGTAGAGCACGGCGCTGCCGGTGGCGAGGCCGGCGACCAGCACCACGGCGGACGCCGTCAGCAGCCGGTGCTGCAGCCGCTCCGCGTCGGCCATGGGCGGGAGCTGGCGGGTGAAGGGCGTCGGCCGGCGGGCCTTCAGGGCGCGCTCCTGCAGCAGCGCCGCCAGCGCGGCGACGGCGGCGAGCGTCACCAGCGCGTATGTCGCGACCGAGACAACGATGTGCAGGTCGATCCAGACGGAGGGCACCGGCGCGTCCAGCACCGGTCCGCGCCGCTGGCCGGTCAGGGTGGCGAGGCAGCCCAGCAGCACCAGGTAGGGCAGCAGCAGCGGCGACAGGCGCCGCGCCGTGGCGGAGCGGGCGGCCACGGCGGCGTAGGCCAGCAGCGTCGCCGCGATGGACACCCACAGCGTGGTGGCGATCCCGGTGCGCCAGGCGCCGCCCAGCTGCACCGCGGACCACAGCAGCGCCCCCGCCGCGGCGACGCCCAGCAGCAGCCAGAAGGCCGCCGTCCGCCGCTCCGCCTCCGGCCGGAAGGAGAGGACGGCGGCCGGCACCAGGGCCAGCAGGGCCGACAGGTTCAACAGGGTCGCTTGCAGCATGGGCTCCAGGCTCCGCCGGACGGGCCCCGCCTTCGGGGCGTCTTGGCGCGGCGCGCCCGAGCCGCTAGGCTCCGGCCGCCTCTCGAAGCCGCCACTATAGTCGGACCAGCCCATGACGTCATGCATCGCCCTCATCGTCGCCGCCGGCAGCGGGGCGCGCTTCGGGGCGGACCTGCCCAAGCAGTATCTCCCCCTCGCCGGCAAGGCGGTGCTGCGCCGCTCGGTGGAGGCGTTCCTGCGACATCCGCTGGTGACCGGCGTGCGGGTCGTCATCAACCCGGACCACCGCGCCCTCTACGACGCGGCGCTCGCCGGGCTGGACCTGCCCGAGCCCGTCGCCGGCGGCGCCACGCGGCAGGCCAGCGTCTTGAACGGGCTGGAGGCGCTGCGCGACCAGGGCCCCGAGCTTGTGCTGGTCCATGACGGCGCGCGTCCCCTGGTCGACGCCGCGACGATCACCCGCGTCGTGGAGGCGCTGGCCGGGGCGCCGGCGGCCATCGCCGCCACGCCGCTGGCGGACACCCTGAAGCGCGGGCGCGACGGGCTGGTGGCGGCGACGGTGGACCGCAGCCTCCTCTGGCGCGCCCGCACGCCGCAGGGCTTCCGCTACCGCGACATCCTGGCGGCGCATCGTTCCGTGGCTGGAATGGACCTGACCGACGACGCCGCCGTGGCGGAGGAGGTCGGGCTGGACGTGCGCTTGGTCCCCAGCAACCCCGACAACCTCAAGGTGACCCATGCCGACGACCTCCGCCGCGCGGAGCGGCTCATCATGATGGAGCTGGGCGATGTCCGCGTCGGCCAGGGCTTCGACGTGCACAGGTTCACGGACGGCGACCACGTCATGCTGTGCGGGGTGCGGGTGCCGCACGACGCGGCGCTGGAGGGGCACTCGGACGCCGATGTCGGGCTGCACGCGCTGACCGACGCCATCCTGGGCGAGCTCTCTGCCGGCGACATCGGCAAGCACTTCCCGCCGACCGATCCGAAATGGCGCGGGGCCGACAGCGGCATGTTCCTGCGCCACGCCGCCGGCCTGGTGCGCGAGCGCGGCGGGGTGATCGCCCATGTCGACGTGACGCTGGTCTGCGAGCGGCCCAAGGTCGGCCCCCACCGCGACGCCATGGCCGCCCGGATGGCGGAGCTGCTGGAGATCGACGTCTCCCGCGTCAGCGTGAAGGCGACGACGACGGAGGGCCTCGGCTTCACCGGCCGGCGGGAGGGCATCGCCGCCCAGGCCGCCTGCACCCTGCGCCTGCCCTTCGCCTGAGGAGACCGGCCCCATGTTCCCCGCCGACCTGATCCTGCTCTCCGAACATCTGCGCGACAGCTTCAAGGCCAAGGGGCTGATGATCGCGACCGCGGAGTCCTGCACCGGCGGCCTGATCGCCGGCTGCCTGACCGCTGTCAGCGGCTCGTCGGCCGTGGTGGACCGGGGCTTCGTGACCTACACGAACGAGGCCAAGACCGAGATGCTGGACGTGCCAGCGGACCTGATCGCGACGCATGGCGCCGTCAGCGAGCCGGTGGCGCGCGCCATGGCGCTGGGCGTGCTGGCCCATTCCCGCGCCGATGTCGCCGTCTCCGTCACCGGCATCGCCGGCCCGACCGGCGGCACGCCCGACAAGCCGGTCGGCCTCGTCTACATTGGCGCCGCCCGCAAGGGCGCCGAGCCCGTCGTCGAGCGCCACGTCTTCGCGGGCGACCGCGCCTGGGTGCGCCAGTCCGCCGTCCGCCGGGCGCTGGAGATGGCAGTGGAGGCGGTGCGGTAGGGGCGTTTTCCCGGGGGGCTCCTGGAGAGGCTGGGAGGTTGTGCGCGCTTCGACAGGCTCGGCATGAGGAACGTTGGTGCCAAGCCCGGCGTCTTCCGGGAGCAGCAACACGCCCCTCAGGCTGAGCCTGTCGAAGCCCGCACGCCGCCTTCGCTG
>DASPKT010000052.1:0-3861 GCA_035627915.1 Azospirillaceae bacterium | reverse complement strand
CGCGGCGCTGGCGCAGGCCCGGGCGGCGGCCGTGGTGGGGCGGCGGCGCAGCCGGCAGGGCCGCCACGAGGAGGCGGTCGAGCGGCTGGGCCGGGCGGCGGCCGCCGACCCCGGCGCCGGCGCCGCCCTGGTCACCGCCGGGCTGTCCCAGGCGCAGCACCGGCTGGTGGAGGCGCTGGGCAACCTGCTGAGGGCCGGGATCGCGGGAACCGCCGCCCCCGGCTGGCGTGAGGAGGCGCGGTCCCTGGTCGCCCTGGCGGAAGGCTCGCTGCGGCTCGCGCATTCCGACGAGGCCCGCCGGACGTCGCTCTGGGCAGCGATACGGGGCTTCGACGCCCGCCTCGCCCATTGGGAGGCCGAGGCGGAGATGCCGCCGCCGGCGCCGCCGCCGCCCGGCGGAAGGCGCCTGTTCGACTGCTTCCAGTTCAACGACGAGCTGGATTTGCTGGAGGTGCGGCTGGCCGAGCTGGCCGGCGTGGTCTACCGCTTCGTGCTGGTGGAGGCCGCCTTCACCCATGCCGGCGCCCCCAAGCCGCTCCATTACGCGGAGAACCGGGAGCGGTTCGCCGCCTTCGCCGACCGGATCGTCCACGTCGTGGTGGCGGACGATCCCGGCGGCTTCGCCTGGGAGCGCGAGGCCCACCAGCGCGAGGCCATCCTCCGCGGGCTGGGGGAGTGCGGCCCCGCCGACATGATCCTCGTCTCCGACGCCGACGAGATCCCGCGGGCGGAGACCGTGGCGGCGCTGCGCCACGACGCCGGCGGCCCGCCCGGCCTGCTGGCGCCGCAGCTGGAGCTGTTCCTGTACTTCCTCGACCTCGCGTCGCCGGAGCCCTGGGTTTCCATGGCGGCGGCGCCGTGGGAGCTGATGCGCCGGCTGGGGCCCAACCGCGCCCGCTACCTCGCCAAGCAGGGGATCGGCCGGCCGCTCGCCGGGGCCGGCTGGCACTTCACCTGGATGGGCGGGCTGGAGCGCTATCTCGCGAAGCAGGCGGCCTACGCGCACCGCGAGATGGAGGAGGCCTTCGCCGGGGACGCCGCCGCCAACCGGGCGCGGCTGGAGCGCTTCTACGCCACCGGAACCTTCGCCGCCGGTGCCGCGCCCGGCATGTGGACGTCGCTCGCCCGCACCACGGTGGACGGGCGCTATCCCGCGGCGATCAGGGACCGGCTCGACCGGTTCCGGTCCATGGGCTGGCTGGCGCCGGACCCGGGCGGCGGTTGAGGTCCCCGGTCAGGGCGGCAGGGGCGGGACGGCGAAGGGCTCCGGCGGCAGCCCGGCGGCGTGGCGGTCCCACATGGTCCGGTAGGCCTGCTCCAGGTGCCGGGCGAAGCGCGGCGTGTCCCACAGGGGGCTGCGCGCCCGGGCAGCCTCCAGCCGGCGGCGGAAGGCGGCGAGGGTGTCGGGCTCCCGTGCCAGCGCGAGGGCCGTCTCCTCGTACTCCGGCAGCGAGCGGGCCACCGTCTCCGGCAGCCCGGCCGCAATCAGCAGGCTGGCGGCCACCCGCGAGGCGAAGGTCTCGCCCAGGAGGGTGACGACCGGCGCCCCCATCCAGAGCGCGTCCGATGTCGTGGTGTGGCCGGTGTAGGGGGAGGTGTCGAGGCAGAGGTCGGCCAGCCGGTACCGCGCCAGGTGCCCGGCGAGGGGGAGGCGCGGCGCGAAGACCAAGCGTCCGTCGTCGACGCCGCGGGCCGCCGCCTCCCGCCGGAGCGCCGCGGCGGCCTCCGGATGCGGGGCCAGCAGCCAGAGCACGCTGCCCGGTACCCGGGCCAGCAGGCGCATCCAGGCGTCGAACAGCGCCGGGGTGATCTTGAACGCCGCGTTGAAGCAGCAGAACACGAAGCCGGCCGGCGGCAGCCCGCAGGCGGCGCGGTCCGGAACGGCATCCCCGGCCGGGCGCCGGCGGTCGTTGGGCTGGTAGGCGTCGGGCAGGAGGACCAGCCGCTCCCGGTAGTGCGGCTGGTGGGAGGGCGGGGTCACCACCCCGTCGCCGATCAGGTAGTCCATGTGCGGGCAGCCGCTCGGGCCCGGATAGCCGAGCCACGCCGCCTGGACGGGGGCGAGGCGGCGGACCAGCAGGTCCGGCCGGGCGCCCCGGGTCCAGCCCTTGAGGTCCACCAGGATGTCGACGCCCTCCGCCGCCATCAGCGCCGCCACCGCCCCGGTGCCGGCGCCGGCGATGTCGTGGAACCGGTCGAAGGCGCGGACCAGCCGGGCGCGCATGGCGCTGCCGTCGTCCGGCCCGTAGGAGAAGGCCGAGACGAGGAACCGGCTCCGGTCGTGCAGCTCGAACAGCTCGGCCGTCAGGTGGGCGGTGGCATGGTCGTGGAAGTCCGCCGAGAGGTAGCCGACATGCAGCCGCCCGCCGGGTGCGGCGGGGCGTGCCGGCAGCGGCGGCGCCGGGTCGGCGGCGGGGCCGGCCAGCGTCGCGTAGAACCTGCGCGCGGCCCGGTCCTGCTGCGCCGCCGTGGTGTCGACCGCGAGCGGGAGCAGGGGCGGCACCACCCCGCCGTCCCCGTCGATGCAGTCCTTCAGACACCGGACCTGGACGTCGTAGCGGCGCCAGTCGCACAACGCCAGCGAGACCGCCAGGAGGTCGCCGGCGGCCTCGCCCGACCGCGGCGCCAGCCGCGCGGCCCGGCGGTAGGCCTCCTGGGCGCCCGGGAGGTCCCCCGCCTGGCGCTTGGCGTGGCCGAGTTCCCGCTGGGCGTCGGCATGGTCCGGCCGCAGCAGGAGCGCCCGCCGCTGGGCGCCTAGGGAAGCGGCGAGGCGGCCCTGCTGCCGCAGCGCCACGCCGAGGCCGTGGTACGGCCGGGGGTCGGCCGGCGCCAGCCGGGCGGCCTCCCGGAAGTCCGCCTCCGCCCGGGCCGGCTCGCCCAGCAACAGGCGCGTCGTGCCGCGGTTGAGGCGGGCCTCAGCCGAGCCCGGCGCCAGCCGCACCGCCCGGTCCTGCAGGCGCGCCGCCTCCGCGTGGCGGCCGCCGCGCCGCATCAGCAAGGCCAGGTTGCCCCAGGCCTCCGCCCAGTCGGGCCGCACCGCGACCGCGAGCGACAGCGCCCGCTCCGCCGCCGCCAGGCGGCCCAGCGCCGCCGCCGCGACGCCCAGCAGGTGCAGCGCCTCCGGCTGGTCCGGGACGGCGCGCAGGACGGCTTGGCAGAGGGCGGCGGCGGCGGCCGGCCGGCCGGCGCGGAACTGGTCGGCCGCGGCGCGCAGGGCCTCGGACGGGGTCATGGCGGCGGGACGTGAGGCGGCGGCATATAGGTCAGCGGCCGCGTCGCGACGCGCCCGCCGGGGGTGCGCAGGGTCCGGGGCGTGTCCTTGGCCTCCAGCGGGAAGCCCGCCAGGTGCACGATCCCCAGCGGCGCGTGCGGGAGCTGGGGGTCCAGCAGGACGCGCCCGTCCTCGGAACAGGCGGGAAGGGCCCGGTAGCAGATCCAGTTGCAGCCCGAGGGCATCAGGCTGCAGGGCAGGCCGCCGCTCCTGAGGGCCACGTTGAGGGCGGTCTGCTCGCTGACGAAGAGTGCCGTCCGCCGCAGGGAGCCGGACAGCAGCTCCGCCCACACCCGCCAGTGCGGCGCGCCGGCCCGGGCGGCGAAGACACCGCAGTTCAGCAGGGGATAGTCGCCCAGCCGCTCCGCGGTCTCCTCGTCGAAGCAGGCCCGGTACCATGAGCGCAGGTGGGCGGGATAGGGCGCCCCCTCGTAGAAGGGGGAGTAGGAGCGGTCCAGCTCCGGTGCTATGGCGAAGCCGGCCGCGGCGGCGCCGGCCAGGAGAAGCTCGACCGCCTGCCAGTCCTGGACCCAGCAGTCCGCGTCCAGCCAGACGATCGTCCCGGCCTCGGGGGCGTAGCGGGGCAGGTG
>DASPKT010000051.1:0-4073 GCA_035627915.1 Azospirillaceae bacterium | reverse complement strand
TCATCACCATGGTGCTGGGCGGGCTGTGGCACGGGGCGGCGCTGACCTTCCTCGCCTGGGCGCCCTGCACGGGGGCGTGCAGGTGATCGAGCGGCTGGGTCGGGCGGTGTTCAGACGGCCCGAGGGGGCCCAGGAGCGGCGTTCGGTTCTGCTGACCGTGGTGGGCGTGCTGGTCACCTTCCACATCGTCTGCCTGGGGTGGATTCTGTTTCGTGCCGAGAGCTTCGACCTGGCCGTGCAGATGCTGGAGGGCCTGGGGCGCGTGGGGCCGGTGGTGATGCTGACCCCGCTGCTGCTGACGCTGATCGCCGGCGGGCTGGCCATGCACTGGCTGCCGCCGCGGGCGGTGGAAGGCATGGCCGAGCGGCTGAAGGCGGCGCCGTCGCTGACGCTGGGGGTGCTGATCGGGGCGGCCATACTGCTGGTCGAGGCGGTGCGGCCCGAGGGCGTGGCGCCCTTCATCTATTTCCAGTTCTAGGGCGTTGGAGGGAGGATGACGAACTACCGCGACGAACCGCCCATCCCGCTGGAGCCGTTCCCGACGCTGCCGGGGGACTCGCCGTTTCCGCCGCTGGCCGAGAGCCTGACGGCGCCGGCGCCGGCGGAGCCTGATCCGCCGAGCGACTGGATCGAAACGGCGGACGCTCATGATCTGCCGACCCGGGAGAACGCCCTGGTGGCGCTGGGCCGGTTCGCCTTTCCACCGGCCCCGCCGCTGGACGACGAGGGCGTGGCGGCGCGTGACCGGCGCTGGACCAGCCGGACCGTGATGGTGGCCACGACCTTCCTGCTGGTGTTCAACGCCGTGTCGCCGCTGAACTGGGCGCGGCAGCAGCCGCCGGGCTGGATCCCCGAGACGGTGCGTCAGCTGTCGGAGGTGTGGACGGACAGGCTGGCGGTGTTCGCCGTCGACCAGCCGCGGCAGGGGGTGCGCGAGGCCTGGGACGCCGCCCGGCGGGCACGCTTCATCGGCCAGAGCCGGCCCGACGCCTCGACACCGGCGGCGGATTCGTGAAACCTTGCGGTTGAGGCCGGCGCGCGCGACGGCTGTGTGAGCGGGGGCGTTCGATGAGGGTGAACCGGCGCGCGGCGCTGGCCGGAGGGGCGGCGGCGGCGATAGTTGGGGCAGGCGCGGCATCGGCCCAGTCGCGGCAGCGCGTCCGCAGGGGCGCAGGCGGCCTGACCGCCGCCAGCGACGACGTAGTGGCCTTCGCAGACGCCGTGCGGATCATGAAGCGGCGGCGGGACGGGCTGTCGTGGGAGCGGCAGGGGCAGATCCACCACCGCCATTCGCAGCACAACAACGGCCTGTTCCTGCCCTGGCACCGGCAGCAGCTGGCGCATATGGAGCGGATCGTCGCCCGGCTGAGCGGGCATGAGGCCTTCGCCATGCCGTACTGGGACTGGCAGGAGCATCGCCAGCTGCCGGCGTGGATGTGCGACCGGGACTCGCCGCTGTACGAGCGCAACCGGGCGCGGGGGGTGGACACGCTGGACTTCGCCGAGGCGCGGTGGGGCGAGTCGGCCTATACGGCGAAGCTGGCGTCGGACGATTTCCCGACCTTCTGCGGCAAGCTGCCGGAAGGCGCGGGGATGGTGGAAGGCTACGGCCACAATCACATCCATCAGCTGATGGGCGGGCTGATGAAGCACCCGCGGACCTCGGCGCTGGACCCGATGTTCTGGCTGCATCACAGCAATGTCGACCGGGTCTGGGCGACATGGCACGCCAACCGGGGCAAGGAGCTGTATCCGGCGGACTGGACGGCTCTGACGGTGACCGGCTTCGTCGATGCCGAGGGGCGCGAGGTCGGCGACCTGCCGGTGGCCGGCACGCTGGAGACGCGGGCGCTGGGGTATGAGTACGACCGGCTGTATCCGTTCCCGGTATTCAATGTGCCCGAGGGCGGGCCGCCGGGAGCGACGCGGCGGGTCCCGACCGGGGCGCAGAGCTGGACCGTCAGGGCCGAGGGGCGCGGAAGCGGGCGGGTCAGCCTGACCCTGCCGGGAGAGGCCGTTGCGCGGATGCGCGAGGCCGACGACACGCTGATGATCGCGGGCGAGGGAATGGTCGCCTATGCGCGCGAGGCGGCGCTGGAGGACCGGTCGCTGGAGATCCGGATGACGGCGGGGAGCCGGGAGCGGTCGCTGGGCTCGTCGCCGACGTTCGTGCACCTGCCGGAGGCGGGCGCGGGGCATGCGGGCCATTGCGGGCCCTATGTGCTGCCGTTCCGGTTCGGCGAGGAGGTGCTGAACCTGCTGGGGGCGGAGGACGGGCCGGCAGGGGTGACGGTGTTCGCCGAGGACCTGGCGCCAGAGCTGGGGCGGCCGGATGCGCGGGCGGCGTGGATCGAGCTGAAGCTGACGCTGACAGAGACGCGCTGGGCATGAACCGGTTGAGGGTCGTTCTGTGGCTGGTGGTGGCGGCGCTGGTCGCCGCGCCGCTGGCAGGGTGTGCGCTGTTCCAGCCGGATCAGGAGCCGGTCTATGCGCCGCCGCCTCCACCGCCGCCTCCGCCGCCTCCGCCTCCGCCCCCGCCACCGCCACCACCCGCCGCGCCGCCGCCTGCGGAGGCTGACATGTGGCCGGGCGGGGTGGCGCCGATGTGCTTCCAGACTCCGACTGAGGCGGACGGCTGGGCCCGCGACAAGGTGATGGAGGCGGCCGCGGCGTGGGAGGCGGTCGCGAGGGTCGATTTCGACATCCGGGCCGACTGCGCAGACAGCGCGACCTCGGGGGCGAACCGGCGCATCCCGATCCGGATCGTGCACGACCCCGAGCTGTTCGCCTCGGCCAGCCATCTGGGGGTCAATCTGGTGCGGGGCGGGACGATCACGCTGAACGCGGAGTATCTGGTGACCAACCGCATCTGCGGGCGGCGCGGGAGCGTGGGGCGTGAGGGGTGCTTTTATGCGGACGCCCTGCACGAACTGGGGCACGCGCTGGGCTTCAGCCACGACCACGTCAGCCCGCGCGCGCCGGACTGCGTGGCGCGGATGAGCACGCCGGAGCCCGAGGACGCCGACGAGACCTATTACGACGCCGCCTCGATCATGAACTACTGCAACCCGGAGCGGTGGAAGGGGCAGCTGAGCCCCGCCGACATCTGCTCGATCCGGGCGGCGTACGGGGATCGGGAAGGGCGGCGGCCGACGCGGGCCAGCTGCTATGCGATGACCGGGGCGCGGGAAGGCATGTAGAAAGGGCCCGGCGTCGCCACCGGGCCCTTCGTCACGCAGGAGAGGCGCCTCTAGCGCTTCTTCGCGTCCGCGGCGTTGCCTGTGCCGCCGTCGGAGACGTCTCCGACAATGGGATTTTCGGCCGGGGTGTGGTGCTCACCCGAGGCCTCGCTTCGAGGGCGGTTCTGGCGCCAGCTGTCGAAGTCCGATGAGAATTTCTGGCGGCGTTCGTCGCGCCAGGACTTGTAGTCCTGATCGAACGCCGACAGCTGCTGCTGGCGCCAGTGCAGATAGTCGGGTTCGAAGTCGTGATGCTCATGGGTCTGGCCGCCCATGCCGCGGCCCGAGCCTTCCCAGATCTGGGAGCCCGGGGCGTAGCCGTGGTCGGCGTAGCCCTGGCCCATGCCGCCCTGACCGAAGGCCTGGCCGCCGTACTGGCCGCCCTGATTGGGGGAGCCGTAGCCCTGCGATCCGCCGTAGCCCTGATTCATCTGCGAGCCGTATCCGCCGGACTGGCCGGAGCCGCGCTGGTCGGACGACTGGGCGCCCATGCCGCCGGAGCCCATGCCCTGGCCCATGGAGCCCTGGGAGCCGTAGTTCTGGCCGCCGTATTGCGGTCCGCCCCAGGCCTGCGAGCCCGACTGATTGCCGCCGGGGCCATAAGGGCCGCTTGAGCCGCGGTCGCCGCTGTAGGGCGTCGACATGCCCTGTCCGTACTGGCTCTGCTGGTTCTGGCCGTAGCCCCAGCCGGCGTCGCCCGAGGGTTGGCGGTACTGGTCGTGGCCCTGACCGCGGAAAGCCTCCGCAATGCGGCCGCCGTCGCCGCCGCCCCAGGTGCGGTATTCCTCGGGCCGCCGATGGCCTCCGTCGCCCCCTTGCGACATGCGGTCGTCA
>DASPKT010000050.1:0-4732 GCA_035627915.1 Azospirillaceae bacterium | reverse complement strand
CGCGGCGGGATACGCCGGGGCCGGCTGGTGGGTGGAGCTGGCGGCGTTGGCGCGGGCGGCGCACCCGGGATCGCGCGCCGTCTTCCTGCTGGACTGCGCCGAATCGGCCGGAGACGCGCTCGCCGCCTTGCGTGTAGGGGTTACCGAAATCGCCTTCCGCGGCACCGCGGCGCAGGCCGCCGCCGTCGCCCGGATCACCGCCGCGTCGGGCGCCCGCATCCTGCCGTATCCCGCGG
The DNA here is from genome assembly GCA_035627915.1 of Azospirillaceae bacterium. GTDB lineage: Bacteria > Pseudomonadota > Alphaproteobacteria > Azospirillales > Azospirillaceae > DASPKT01. The sequence continues at coordinate 4,496 of DASPKT010000050.1, read as the reverse complement.
AAACGCTGGATCTGCGCGGCCGGAAGGACGCGGTCGCGGCGTGCCGCCGCTGGCTTTCGTCGGACATGCCCCACCTGCCGGCCTAGCGCCCATGGGTTCGTTGCATTGCAGCGCGCGCTGGGCTAAGAAGCCGCGCAATTCCTCACCAAAAACAACGGCAGGAACGCAGGCCATGAAGCTCACCAGGCGCGTCAAGGAAATCCTTTCCTGGTACGAGAGCGACAACCCCGGGACCAAGGCCAACCTGGCCCGGATCCTGATGGAAGGCCGCCTCGGCGGCACCGGCAAGATGGTGATCCTGCCGGTCGACCAGGGCTTCGAGCACGGGCCCGCGCGCAGCTTCGCGCCGAACCCGGCGGCCTACGACCCGCACTACCACTACCAACTGGCCATCGACGCCGGGCTGAACGCCTACGCCGCCCCGCTGGGGCCGCTCGAGGCCGGTGCCGGGACCTTCGCCGGTTCCATCCCGCTGATCCTGAAGATGAACAGCGCCAACAGCCTGTCGCGCGGCAAGGAGGCGGCGGACCAGGCCGTCACCGCCACCGTCTCCGACGCGCTGCGCCTGGGCTGCTCGGCCGTCGGCTTCACGATCTACCCCGGCTCCGACGCCATGTACGACCAGTACGAGGAGTTCCGCGAGCTGGCCGCCGAGGCCAAGGCCTGCGGCCTCGCCACCGTGCTGTGGTCCTACCCGCGCGGCGGCAACATCTCCAAGGACGGCGAGCTGGCGGTCGACGTCATCGCCTACGCCGCCCACATGGCGGCCCTGCTCGGCGCCCACATCATCAAGGTGAAGCTGCCCAGCGACCACCTGGAGAACGCCGAGGCCAAGAAGGTGTACGAGGGCAAGAACATCGCCCGCGGCACCATGGCGGAGCGCGTCGCCCACGTCATGCAGTCGGCCTTCAACGGCCGCCGCCTGGTGGTATTCTCCGGCGGCGCCACCAAGGGCGAGGACGCGGTGTACGAGGATGCCCGCGCCATCCGCGACGGCGGCGGCAACGGCTCGATCATCGGCCGCAACAGCTTCCAGCGCCCCCGCGAGGACGCGCTGGCCCTGCTCGACCGGATCGTGAAGATCTACCAGGGCAAGGAGTAAGGGGGTGGCGGACTGCCGCCTCTACGTCGTGACGCCGCCGGCCTTCGAGCCGGCGGCGTTCGCGCCCCTGCTGGCCTCTGCCCTGGACGCCGGCGACGTCGCCTGCGTCCAGCTCCGCCTGAAGGGCGCCACGGACGACCAGGTGCGGCGCGCCGCCGACCTGCTGCGCCCCATCGCGCAGGAGCGCGACGTCGCCTTCATCATGAACGACCGCCCCGACCTGGCGCGCGAGACGGGCTGCGACGGGGTGCATGTCGGCCAGAAGGACGCGGCCTATGCCGAGGCGCGGCGCATCGTCGGCAAGGACGCCATCGTCGGCGTCACCTGCCACGACAGCCGGCATCTCGCGATGGAGGCCGGCGAGGCCGGGGCCGACTACGTCGCCTTCGGCGCCTTCTTCCCCACCGGCACCAAGCCGGTCGAGTTCCACGCGCAGCCCGAGATCCTGACCTGGTGGCAGGAGATGATGGAGCTGCCCTGCGTCGCCATCGGCGGCATCACGCCGGAGAACTGCGGCACCCTGGCCGCCGCCGGCGCCGACTTCATCGCCGCCGTCTCCGCCGTCTGGGACCACCCCGACGGCCCCGCCGCCGCCGTGCGCGCCTTCAACAAGGCCATCGCCGCGGCCTGGTGATCCATTGCTGACGGTGCCTCAAGATGAACGCCCTCTCCCCTTGAGGGAGAGGGAGGGACCCGTTGCGCCGGCAACGGGAGGGTGAGGGGTGGGAATCGGGACGCCGGGCCCCCCGGGTGCGGCTGTGAGGCTGTGCGTGCTTCGACAAGCTCAGCATGAGGGGCGGTGGGTGCCAAGCCCGGTGGATTGATCCGGGACGCCGATCCAACCAGGGACCTGCGAACTCCTCAGGGAGCATCTCAACGGTCCTCAGCCTGAGCCTGTCGAAGGCCGCACACCGCCAACGCTGCCCTCCCCGGGGAGCAGCAGAACATTCCTCAGGCTAAGCTCGGTCAGATGCCCGCACCCGCTGCCCGACGGCGGCCGGCCCCCTCACCCTTCCCACGGCTTCGCCGCGGGTCCCTTCCCTCTCCCTCAAGGGGAGAGGGCGTCATGCCCTCAGGGCCCCGCCACCGGGGCCCACAGCACCCCGTCGATCGTCTCCGTCCCCGTCGCCAGCATGACCAGCCGGTCGAAGCCCAGCGCGATGCCGGCGCTGGCGGGCATGCCGTGCTCCAGCGCCGCCAGGAAGTCAGGGTCCACGGGATAGCGCTCGCCGTAGAGCCGCTCCTTCAGGTCCATGTCGGCCTCGAACCGGGCGCGCTGCACGGCCGCGTCGGTCAGCTCGCCGAAGGCGTTGGCGAGTTCCACCCCGCAGGCATACAGCTCGAACCGCTCCGCCACCCTGGGGTCGTCCGGCTTCGGGCGCGACAGCGCCGCCATGGAGACGGGATAGTCGGCCAGGAAGGTCGGCCGGCCCATGCCCAGGTGCGGCTCTATCCGCTCCAGCGCGATGCGGAAGAAGATGTCCTCCCAGCTGTCGCTGTCCGCCGTGCGGATGCCGGCGCGGGCCGCCTCCGCCGCCAGCAGGCCGCGGTCGGGGGCGGCGGGGTCGGGCGCGGTCGCCAGCAGGTCGATGCCGGCGTGGCGGCGGAACGCCTCCTCAACCGTCAGCACCTCCCACTCGGCGAAGGGATCGCTCTCATGGCCGCCGCGGCGCAGCCGGTCGGTGCCCGCCGCGCGGCAGGCGGCGCGGACGAGCGCCATACAGTCGTCCATGAGGTCGCGGTAGCCGGCGCCCGCCCGGTACCATTCCAGCATGCTGAACTCCGGCGAGTGGGTGGCCGAGCGCTCGCCGTTGCGGAAGACGTGGGACAGCTGGAACAGCCGCGGCACGCCCGCCACCAGCAGCTTCTTCATGGTGAATTCGGGGCTGGTGTGCAGGTAGAGCCGCATCCGGTCGTCCGGGTGCGGCCCCTGCAGGTCGGTGGCGAAGGCCATCAGGTGCGGCTCCAGCCCGGGGGAGACCTGCAGCGCCGGCGTCTCCACCTCCAGGAAGCCCTCCCCCTCGAACCAGGCGCGCAGCGCCCGGGTGACGCGGGCGCGGGCCTCCAGGGCCGGGCGGCGGCGGGCGAAGGCGTCGGGGTGCCACCAGGGCAGGCAGAGGGGCATGGGATCGCTCGACAGGAGGGTACGGGACGTGGGATCAGAGGCCATTCCTACCGATCCCGGGCGCCGCATGTCGATCCCTTCCGGCCAGCTTCCCGACATCCGCCTGCTGTGGGACGCGGGCCGGGTCAGCGAATGGTACGCCGCGCTGAAGGCGGTGCCGGAGAGCACGCTGACCCAGTCCTTCGGCTACGCCCAGGCCATGCTGACCACCGAGCGCTGGCGCCCGCGCCTGGCGCTGGTGGAGCGGGAGGAAGAGACGGTCGGGCTGGTCGTGGTGCTGGAGAAGAAGGTGCTGGGCTTGGCGCGGGTGGCGAAGGTCCACCGCGGGCCGCTCTTGGCGCCGCACGCCCGCGACCTGCCGACGCTCGCCGCCACATACCGCCTGCTGCGGCTGGCCTACCCGACCTCGCTCATGCGCTGGACCAGCATGATCCCGGAGCTGCCGGCGGGGCCGGAGAGCGGGACGCTGCTGCGCTGGGCCGGCTGGCGGCGGCAGCCGGGCCCGGGCTACCGCACCATCTGGCTGGACCTGACGCCGGACGCGGCGTCTTTGCGCGCCGGGCTGGAGCAGAAATGGCGCAACGCCCTGAACCAGGCGGAGCGCGCCGGGCTGGAGGTCGAGCTGGACGCGTCGGGCGCCGCCCTGCCCTGGCTGCTGGAGCGCTACATGGAGGACCGGGCGGCGCGCGGCTACCGCGGCGCCTCCCCCCGCCTGCTGACCCGCCTGCGCACCGCCATGCACAAGGATGGCGACGTGCTGCTGCTGCGGGCGCTGAAGGACGGCGAGCCGGTGGCCGGCGTCCTCTTCTACGGCCACGGGCAGGCGGCGACCTACCAGGTCGGCTGGAGCGGCCCCCGCGGCCGCGAGACGCGCGCCCACCATCTGCTGCTCTGGCGCGCCGCCCTGGCCCTGAAGGCCCAGGGCCGCACCCGGCTGGACCTCGGCGGCCTGACGCCCAAGGCGGAGGGGGTGAACCGCTTCAAGCGCGGCCTGGGCGGGCGCGAGGTGGAGCTGGCGGGGGTGTGGGTGTGAGGCCTTGGGGCGTGAGGCCTTGGGGCGTGAGGTCTTGGGGCGCGGCAGGCCTGGTGGTGCGGCTGGGAGGGTGTGCGGGCTTCGACGGGCTCAGCCTGAGGGAGGGTGGATCCGGGCCCGGCGTCCGGGCGCTCAGCAACCTTCCGGGGGAGCATCTCAACGATCCTCAGCCTGAGTTCGGTCAGAAGGCCGTACCGCGCCCCCGCTGCACGCGCGTCGGGGCGGCGCCATGTCCG
>DASPKT010000049.1:0-2553 GCA_035627915.1 Azospirillaceae bacterium | reverse complement strand
CGACGGAACGGGCCCGCCCGCCCTGCGCGGGCGGGCCCTTTTCGTTTCCGGAAGCTAGGCGGCGGCGGGGACGGGGGCGCAGCGGTGCCGGGACAGGGCCCGGGACAGCGCGGCGTGGCTCTCGTAGCCGACGTCGTGGGCGGCCTGCCGCAGCGAGCGGCCGTCCGCCAGCGCGGCGCGGGCGAGCTGCAGCCGCCAGGACTGGAGATAGTCCCCAGGTGTCTGGCCGACCACGCGCCTAAAGGTCCCGGCGAAGGTCGTGCGCGACATGCCGGCCTCCTCCGCCATGCGCTCCAGCGTCCAGTCGTGCGCCGGCCTGTCGTGCAGCTGCACCAGCACGCGGGCCAGCGCCGGGTGCCCCAGCCCGGCGAACAGCCCCGGGCATTGCTCAGGCCGCCGGATCGCCAGGCGGAACAGGTGGACCAGCAGGATTTCGATGAGCCGGTCCAGGATCACCTGCCGGCCGCAGCGGTACTCCCCGACCTGGGCGAACAGCAGCTCAAGCGCCCCCGAGGAGGAAGGGTCCCCCGCCAGCGAGAAGGGGAGCAGGGTGGGCAGGCCGCGCTCGATGGGGCTGCCGGCACCGCCCAGCCACAGCTCGGCGGCGACCAGCTCCACGGGCGCGTCCGCAGCCAGCCGGTAGGCGGTCGGCCGGGGGAGCAGGGCGGCGGCGGGGCCGTCGATCACCACGGACGCCCCGTCGGACTCCACCCGCAGGCGACCCCCGCGCAGCAGCAGCAGGTGCCCCGTGTCGCCCGCCCGGGGCACGTCGCTGACGCCGCCGTAGCTTCCTTCCCGGACGATGAGGCTGCGCATCCTCATCCGGCTGAAGATCGCGGTCAGGCGGTCGATCCTGGGAATTTCCGACAGTTCGGACACGGTCTGGCCCTCCGGCGTCATGTGGGTTGATACCCGCCCACCGTTTCAGGCGAAGATCTGCGGCGGCATGTGGAGGCGGGTCAGCTGGCCGCGCATCTTGGAGAGCGCACGCGTCTCGATCTGGCGCACCCGCTCGGCCGAGACGCCGAACTCGCTGCCGAGCGCCGTCAGCGTCTCCGGCGTCTCGGACCCGTGGCGGCCGACCAGGATGCGGCGCTCGCGCTCGTCCAGGGATACCAGCGCCTCGGCCAGGGCGTCGCGGGCGGCCGCCTCGGCCTCGGTGCGGGCCAGGGCGGCCTCCGGCGTCTCGCGCTCATCCGCCAGCAGGTCCACGAAGGTGGCGCCGGCCCCGCCGCCGTCCCTGCCGCCCACCGGGCGGTCGAGGTCCAGGTCGACCGGGTGGCCGTCGCCGGCGCCGCCCTTGAAGAAGCTGTGGAAGCGCTCGTTGCTGCGGGGGGCGCGGACGATGCTGTCGGTGCGGTAGACCGCCTCCTGGATGCTGGAGCGGATCCACCAGACGGCGTAGGTGGCGAACCGGGCGCCCTGGTCCAGGCGGAAGCCGCTCAGGGCGCGCTCCAGCCCCAGGATGCCCTCCTGCACCAGATCGTCCATGGACTCGCGCTGCCGGCGGTAGCGCGCGGCGACCTTCATGACGAGGCGCAGGTGGGAGCGGATCAGCCGGTCGTGGGCGCGCCGGTCGCCGGTCTGCTGCCAGCGGACGACCAGCGCCGCCTCCTCCTCGGCACTCAGCAGGGGCGCCGCCGCGGCGGCGCGCTCCAGGATGCCGGCAGCGGAGGCGGCCGGGCGGATGGCGCTTTTCGGCCGGACCGGCGGCCGGCCGGGTACGGCGGAGGCGGGGGAGAGGCGTGTCATGGCAGACCTCGTCGGTGATGGGTATCGGTCGGGGATGCGGTGGTTCGTGCCCAGACTTATTCGCGTTGATATCAACGTAGCTGTCAAGCGGGGTGGCCCGGGGCAGTTCCGCCACAGCCGGGAGGTCAGGTTTGCAAATCCGCGCGTATGGCTTGCTAACCGCCGGGACAAGCCGTCCGGCGCAGGTCCGCCATGCACGGTTGGCGGCCGCTCCCCTGCCCCCATGGGATTGGCGGAGGCGCGAAGGCGGCCGGCCGGGTGGCCGGCGCGCCTTGGACAGAGCGTCAGTTGCGCACGACGCGCAGCGCCGGCCGGGACGCCCGCGGGAGCAGGGCCAGCGCCGCCCCGAACAGGACCGTCGTGCCGAAGCCGAAGACCAGGTGGAAGCCGATATGGACCGGGACCGCACCCGCCAGGAAGCCGCCGCCGATGCCCGCACCCTTCAGTGGCAGGGCCACGAACCAGTGCCCCAGCAGCGGCGCGATGCCGAACAGGACGCCGCCGGCCAGGCGGCCGAGGCGGGCGGTGATGCGCGGCTCCAGCAGGGTGTAGGCGATGCCCCAGAGCCCGGCCCAGAAGCCCAGGCTGAGGGTCAGCGGCACGCCGAAGGGCGGCACCGGCTTCAGGCTCCAGCTCAAGCCCGGGAGGACGTCGGCGGCATAGAGCAGGGCGCCGAACGCGCCCTGGAAGATCACGTGCGAGAGGAACCCGGCGGCGAAGCCGAGGAGAAGGCGCGTCGATGGGGAGGACATGGAGGGAATCCTTATCAAGTGGGCCCGGCATGCCGGGCACCCGGGATCA
>DASPKT010000048.1:0-10776 GCA_035627915.1 Azospirillaceae bacterium | reverse complement strand
GATTTGGGACCAGTTCTGGACGGACGTTCTGGCGGAGCTGAACAGCTTCGTGGGCAGCAGCATCCAGACGACGGCGGAGGCGGCGGCAACGGCGGCGGCCGGCAGCGCCACCCAAGCGGCTGCCAGCGCGCAGTCGGCGGTGGCTGTGTCCGGGCTGTCCAGCCTGACGGCGTCGGCCGGCGCCATCCACGCCGCGGCGCCGGTGGCGGTGTTCGTCTACGACACCACCCGGGACAGCGACGGCGGGGCCTGGCGGAAGCGGTGTGCGGACAAGTCCTGGGCGACGGAGACGCTGGGCACGGCGACGCGCGGCAGCCGGGCGGAGTTCCCGGCGCTGGCGCTGATCGTGGCGACGACAGCTGGCCTGACGATCTACGACGCCGACCAATCCACGCCGACGCTGTGGATGAGCTTCACGGCCAACGCCTCCTTTGCCTACGTCTTCACAGCCTCGACCCAGGTGCCTGCGGGCCTGTTCGCGCGAGATGGCAAGGTCTGGGTGGCGGTCTCCGGCGCGTCCGGCGCCCTGCTGGAGTTCGACTTCCTGAAGGACCTGACCCGCTTCTTCACGAACAGCAATGTCCGCGACAGCGACCAGAACCTGGCGAACCGGAACGTCTCTCGTAACTTGATCAACGCCCAGGCGTCCGGCGCTCTGGTGGACCGCAGTGTCAACGCCGTGACCGCCACGGTCCTCCCCGGCTCCCCCATCGACCCGGCCACGGGGCTGCCCCGGCCTACGGTCGCGGTGGTGTGCAGCACGGGCATCTCCGTCATCCACCAGGACGGTCGCGTGGTGAACCTGACCGGCACGAGTTCCGGCCAGAAAGCAGCATTCGACAACGCTGGGCAACTCTGGCTCTCAGTCAACGGCGTGGCCTGCTATGGCCCGATCCCCCACACTACGACCACCGTAACGGCTTGGCTGACCAAGCGGTTCGAGACGAACGCCGGCACCTTCCCGCGCCTGCCCGATTTCGACAGCCGGAACGGGCTCGTGTTGATGGGCAATGGGACGGTCGCCTTTGCCAACTTCGGCTCCGCCCTCTCGCTGCTGGCAAATGATTTCGGCAATCCTGGCAACGGCATGGTTGCCACCATCACGGCAAGCGGGGGCGCGGTCTATGGCGGTGGCGCCTACAACTCCGGCTGGCAGCCCGGCGACATCCGAGGCTGCTGGCTGTCCTCCACCAGCACGGCGGCGCTGACCAATGGCGGTACGGTCCCGGACCGCTCCTACAAGGCCAACGACCTGACTGCGGTGGGCGGCCTGACGCAGGCGGCGGTGGCGACCGGGGCGGACCTGACGGCGGTGTCCGGCTTCTCCGCGAGCAACTACCTGGAGCGTGCCTACGATGCCGATTTCGACTTCGGGACGGGCGTCCTGCTGGCGCCGTTCTGGGTCAAGTCCGCCGGCAACTCTGCCGTGGAGACGCTGGTGGAGCGCGCCTACTACACCGGCGGGACCTACTCGGGGGCTGGCTTCCGCGTCTTCCTGACCTCCGGCGGCAACGTGTCCTTCGCGGTCACCGACGATGCGTTCGCCACCACGGACACGGTCACCTCGACCCAGGTGGTGGATGACGGGGCGTGGCACCTGGTTGAGCCCTACAGCACCGGGGCCAAGATCGGCCTGCGGATTGACGGCAAGTCGGCCGCGACCGAGGTGACCATCAGCAACGCCGCGGGCGGGCTGACCAACACCAGCGCCATCCTGCGTGTCGGCCTGCGGGTGGACGGCACGCTGCCGGCCACCAGCGCGTCCCTGTGCCTGCTGAGGCTGTCCGCGGCCACCATGCTCCCGGAGCAGAGCGAGCGCCGGTTCACCGACGAGCGCCCGCTGTTCCAGGCTGGCGCAAAGGCGGTGCTGGCCGGTAGTGCCGCCGGCGTGGACGCCCTGGCCTACGATCCCGACACGCAGCAGCTCTACGCCAGCCAGAGCACCGGCACCTCGGTCTTCCGGGGGCTGACGCGGGTGGCGACCATCTCGGCAGTCGGCACCAGCAACGACCACAACGCCGTGTCCGCCGCGCTGGGCGGCTATGTCATCGGCACGGCGACGCAGGGGATCGCGGGCAACCCGGCACTTACCCTGCGGGAGGGCCTGCTGGCGAAGCGGCCGGCCGTGAACTGGAACCTGATGCAGCGCGACCTGCGGTTCAGCTTCGCGACCACCGACGCGACGGCCACCGACGTCGCCAAGGTGCCGGTGCTGGAGGGGGAGGCCGGCCGCATCCGGGTGGAGCTGGTCGCCGGCCAGTACGGGGCAGCGGGAACCGAGCAGGTGATGCACGTCCGGGAGGCCGCCTACTCCTGGCCCGTCGGCGGCACGCTGGCCATCAACGCCGCGACCGACAGCGAGACCGAGCAGCGCAACGGCACCACCGACGTGGAGGCCACCAGCACGGTCGCCACGCTGATCGAGGCCGACACGACCGCCCGCACCCTGGACGTGAACTGGACCGGCAAGGCGGGCACGCGCATGGCCGGCCGGGTCCGCATCTCCATGGTCCGATCCAACCCCGAAGCCTACGAGGTGGCCGCATGATCCGCGCAGCCGAGATGAAGGACACCTACCGCGACGGCCGGCTGGTCTGCCGCTGGTCCCTGGTTGATGGATACCCGCGGTGCATTGCCGCTCCGCTGGACGTGACCACGGCCACGCAGGCGGAGATCGCCGGGCAGATCGCCGTCAACCGGGCGGTGCGGGCCAAGGCGGCCGAGGCGGACGCCTACGAGGCGGCGCAGCGGCTCGCGGCGACCGACGAGCCCCCGGCGACCATCCTGGAGTACGACGCCGACGGTGTCGGCGTGCCGGTCCCCAACCCCGCGTGGGAGGCGTGGTCGGCCGCCGGGGCCCTGCTGCAGGGGGCGTCGCCCGAGCTGCTGCACCTCGTCCGCACCCGCGCCGACGCGCTGGAGCGGGACGGGGATGGCAACCCGGTCGAGCCGCCGTACAGCCTGGACCTGCCCGACCTTCCGGCCTTCGACCCGGTCGCCGAGACGGCGGACTGGAGCGGTTCGGCATGGGAGGTGCGCGCCGCGACGCCGGGCGAGGCCGCCGTGATCCGGGCCGCGCTGGCGGTGCGCTACCCCCGGGTGATGACGCCGCGGGACTTCTGGACGACCCGCCTGATGCCGGCCGAGTGCCTCGCCATCAGCGCGGCCGCCCGGGCGTCCAGCGAGGCGATGGCCGGACTGGTCGGCGCCGCCGGGGCCAACTACATCGATTTGGACAGTCCCGACACCGCCTACCAGCTCGGAACCTGGGTCGCGGCCGGGCTGCTGACGGAGCCGCGCATGGAGGCGATCCTGGCCGGCGAGGCGGTCGCGTGAGCGCCGTCGGGGAAGCCCGCTCCCGGGTCGGCGAGATGCTGTCCCTGGTGAGCTGCACGTTCAACATCGTCGTCGGAACCGGCGACCGGGAGATCACCCTGTCCGCCGGCAGCTGGGAGCTGCGTCGGCGGGGTTCCCGGCGCGGCAGGCTGTTCGTGGCTGTGATCGACGCCTTTCACAACACCCCCGACCATTGCGAACGGGCCTGGCGGTCCCACGCCGGGCCCTGGGCGAAAGTGCGGGCCGAGGGGCGTCCGGCGCCGCCGCCGGACGCCTTTTGCTCCGACGACCACGCCAGCCCGCCGCCCGGCGGGCTTTTTCATGCCCGAGAGGAGAACAAGCTTGGACATCGCTGACCTGGTCGGACCCGCCGTGGTCGCGGCCATCTTCGGGCTGGTCGCCTGGAGCCTGAACCGGAACGTCGCCGCGGTGGAGCGGGACCTGGCTGCCGCTCGGCAGGCGGCGGACAAGGCGCAGGACGCCGCCGACGCCGCGCGCAACGACCTCGCTGCCTACAAGCTGGAGGTGGCGCAGCGCTACGCTTCCACCGGGTATCTGAAGGACGTCGAGCAGCGGCTGATGGAGCACCTGGGCCGCATCGAGCGCGGCGTCCAGCAGCTGCAGCAGGCGATGCTCCACTCCCGGGTGCCGGGCGAGTAGGGCCGCGCCCTGCGGCGCGACCCTCCCGGCTTACACCTGCACCCGGCCCGACACTCCGGGTGCATCCCGACCGTACCACAACCTGAGGCATCTATGGCAACCGAGCCCACCGGCGCGGCGGAGATCCCGCGCGACCTCACCGACCTCGACTTCAGCGCGTGGCCCAACTTCAGCCGGGCGGAGCTGGCCTGCCGCGGGTCCGGCGAGTGCCGCATGGACCCGGGGTTCATGGGGCGGCTGCAGAACTTGCGCGTCGCGTTCGGCAAGCCGCTGCGCGTGACGTCCGGCTACCGGTCGCCGGCGCACAATGCCGCCGTGTCAGGCACCGGCGAGGCCGGGCCGCACACCACCGGCCGGGCGGTCGACATCGCCATCGGCGGCCCGGACGTCTGGCGCCTGGTGCAGCTGGCGCAGGACTGGGGCTTCACCGGGATCGGGCTGCGGCAGGCCGGGCCGATGGAGGGCCGGTACGTCCACCTCGATGACCTGCCGCCGTCCGGGGCGCACCCGCGGCCGCGGGTCTGGACCTACTGAGGAGACCGCCCCATGGAACCCGTGTCGGCCGCCCTCGGCCTCATCCAGTTCGCCCCCACCATCGCCCGCTGGATCTTCGGGAAAGAGGGGGAGGAGGTCGCCACCAAGGCGGTCTCCATTGCGCAGGCCGTGGCCGGGGTGGAGGACCCCGCCGCCGCAGCGGAGCGGCTGCGGGTCGATTCCGCCGCCCGGGTGGAGTTCCAGCGGCTGTGGAACCAGCATGAGCTGGCGATGTACGAGGCGAAGACGGAGCGTCTGAAGGTCGAGCTGCAGGACGTGCACTCCGCCCGCCGGATGCAGGTCCAGACCCGAAGCCGGGTGCCGGCCTGGATGGGCGCAGTGATCCTGGTGGGTTTCTTCGCCACTGTCGGCTTCGTCCTGTCCGGCCGGGTTGGGCTGACCGGGGAGCAGGGTGTGCTGGTCGGCACCATCGTCGGCTACGTGTCGGCCAAGGCTGACCAGGTGGTGGCGTTCTTCTTCGGCAGCAGCTCGGGCAGCCAGAGCAAGGACGGCACCATTGCCCGGCTGACAGGTGGCGGGAAGTAGCGGGGTCGGGGCCCGGCCGAAGCCGAGCCCCTTCCATTCAACCCTTCCGGCTCCGCCGGATCGGCCACGCCTTGAGCCCATAGTCATGGGCATCATAGGTCGTCCCGGTCCGCGGGTCGGTCCGGTAACGCCGGAAAATCACGGCGCCATCGTCCCGACGGTCGGGCGGGGTGCGTTCATCACGCATGTCCCCGTCTCCTCTACCGGAGCGGCCGCGGCTTGACAGAGGGAGTCACCGTAATCTAGCGTGACAGAACCAATCGTCCTCTACCAAGCCCCCAGGAAGGTCGCTCTTTCCGTCCTGGGGTAGGCACATGCGGTGTGCAAGACCGCACTGCCATTCGGAGCGAACCTTTGGATTTGAAGACGGCCCCGACCCCCATCGGGGCCGTCTTCCTGTTTCGTTCGCTCTACTACCCATATACCGACGATCGCGTCGCTGGCACAAGATGTCGTTGCCGGTAGTCCACAGCTTTCGCCTCTCCTGTGGATAAGTGGGGTAACTCCCCCCGCCGGAAGGCCTATCGGCCACGCTGGGGCGCATAATCTATCCAATTTCTGAGCTATCCATGTCTCACCGGCTCCGACTCGGGGTATCCGACGCCACCGGCCGATGCGAGGTCCCGTCCGCTGACGGCGATGAAGCAGCCACCATGGGGCCGCTCTCCGGCGTCTTGCGTTCGTCGCCGGTCATGCTAGGGTCGGCTCGGTTCCCTACCGGATCGATGCCGGATAAGTGCTTGGGATTGTTCAATACCCCAGACACTTAAAATCCGTCGGCCGCAAGGCCATGCCGGTTCGATCCCGGCAGCGGGCACCAGCGCCATCCCTCGACCTCCCCGCCGACCCGGAGCACGCCCATCATGCCCCGCGCCCTGCGCTTCCTCGCCGGCCCCGAGGCCATGGCCCGCATCCGGCGGGACGGCGTGTCGGATGGGATGTTCGACGTGGTGGCGGGGGCGTCGGGGGGACCGAAGTGGCTGTCGCTGACGCGGCTGGACCGGGTCATCTTCTCCCGCTGGTTCCGCGACCGGACGCGGCCGCTGCACCTGGTCGGCAGTTCCATCGGCACCTGGCGCTTCGCCTGCGTGGCGCAGGCCGACCCGGTTGCCGCCATCCGGCGGTTCGAGGAGACCTACCTGCGCTACGAGGTGCATCCGCCGGTGACCCGCACGCGCCTGTCGCAGGACAGCCGGGAGCTGCTGGACGCCGTGCTGGGGGAGACGGGGGCGGAGGAGGTCCTGTCGCACCGCTGCATGCGCCTGTCGGTGCTGGCGGTGCGGGGCCGCGGGCTGACCGGGCACCGGCACCCGGTCTTCATGGGCGCCGGCATGGCCGCCGCGGCGCTGGCCAACGCCGTCACCCGCCGCAGCCTGCCCCTGTTCTTCGAGCGCACGCTGGTGCACGACCAGCGCTCCGAGGCGCCCTTCGACTGCCGGCTGGGCTTTCCCACCCAGCCGGTGCCGCTGACGCCGCGCAACTTGGCGCCGGCGCTGATGGCGTCCGGGGCGGTGCCGTTCCTGTTCGAGACGGTGGCGGAGATCGAGGGCGGGCGCCCCGGCCTCTACATGGACGGCGGCATCATGGACTACCACCTGGACATCCCCTTCAAGGGGGACGGGCTGGTGCTCTACCCGCACTTCTACGACCGCATCGTGCCCGGCTGGTTCGACAAGTTCATGCGCTGGCGCAGGCCCGACCCGCGCAACCTGTCGCGCACGCTGCTGATCTGCCCCTCGCGCGAGTTCGTGGCGAAGCTGCCCGGCGGCAAGGTGCCGGACCGCGGCGACTTCAAGCGCATCCCCAACCCGGACCGGCTGCGCATCTGGAAGGCCGTGGTGGCCGAGACCGACCGGCTGGCGGAGGAGTTCGCCGACGCGCTCGACCGCGGCGACCTGGCCGACCGGCTGGAGCCGCTGGCCGCCTGACCGCCGGGGCCGGGCCGCGTCAGCGCCCGAGGCGCCGCGGATCGTCCTTGTCGACGATGTCCTTGCCGATGGGGGCCAGCGAGAGGCCCGCGAACTTGAAGTGCTGCCAGCCGAACGGGATGCCGATGATGGTGATCATCAGCCCGATCCCGGTCAGCACGTGAAGGACGGCGAGCCACCAGCCCGCCAGCAGGAACCAGACCACGTTGCCCACCAGCCCCAGCGCCCCGGTGCCGAGGTCCTCCCGGCCGGTCAGCGCGTCGCGGGCGACCGCCTCCCGGCCGAAGGGCCACAGCACGAACAGGCCGATGGTGAAGGCGGAGCGGGCCCAGGGGATGCCGATGATGGTCACCAGCAGCACCAGGGCCGCGATCCACCAGCCGACCGCCATCCACAGCCCGCCCAGCACCACCCAGAGCACGTTCAGCAGCAGGGACAGCATGGGCGGCGCCCTCCTCAGGCGGTCAGCTTGGTGGCGGCGACCAGCACCACCATGGCCGGGGCGAAGAAGCGCACCAGCAGGCGCCAGGCGGTGAACAGCGGGCTGCCCACCATCCCCAGCTCCGACGCGCTGGTGTCGCGGTCCATGCACCAGCCCGCGAACAGCGCGATCAGCACCCCGCCCAGCGGCAGCATGATGTTGGCGGTGACGTAGTCGATCAGGTCGAACACCGTCCGGCCGCCGCCCAGCGGGTGGAAGTCCGCCCAGTGGTTGAAGGAGAAGACCGTCGCCATGCCGAGCGCGAAGGCCGCAAGCCCGACCAGCCAGGACAGGGTGGAGCGCTTCATGCCGGTCTTCTGCTCCAGCGTCGCCACGATCGGCTCCAGCAGGGAGACGGAGCTGGTGATGGCGGCGACGAACAGCAGGATGAAGAAGATGCCGCCGAAGATGGAGCCGCCCGGCATGTTGCCGAAGGCGACCGTCAGCGTCACGAACACCAGCCCCGGCCCCTCCGACGGGTTCAGCCCGTTGGCGAAGACGATGGGGAAGATGGCGACGCCGGCCAGCAGGGCGCAGGAGGTGTCGGCCAGCGCGATGATGACCGAGGTGGAGGGGAGCGACACCGTCCTCGGCAGGTAGGAGCCGTAGGCCAGCATGGTGCCGATGCCGATCGACAGCGAGAAGAAGGCCTGCCCCGCCGCGGCGATGACGACGTCGGGCGTGACCTTGGAGAAGTCGGGCCGGAACATGTAGGCGAAGCCGGCGGCAAAGTCGCCGGTGACGGCGGCGTAGCCGACCAGCATGACCAGCATCAGGAACAGCATCGGCATCAGCCAGACGACCGCCTTCTCGATGCCGGCCTGCACGCCGCGGGCGACGATCAGGACCGTGCCCAGCATGAACAGCGCGTGCCAGAAGGTCAGGGTCAGCGGCTCCGCCAGCATGGCGCCGAAGGCGGCGCCCGTCGTCTCCGCCGTGGCGCCGGCGAAGCTGCCGGCGAACAGCTTGGGCACGTAGGCCAGCGCCCAGCCGGCGACCACGCTGTAGAAGCTGAGGATCATCAGGGCGGCGACCACGCCCATGGCCCCGATGAAGCCCCAGGCCGGGGTGCCGCCGAACCGGCGGCCCAGCTCGACCATGCTGTAGTACGGGCTCTGCCCGGCGCGGCGGCCCAGCATCAGCTCCGCCATCAGGATCGGCACGCCGACCAGCAGCACGCAGCCCAGATAGACCAGCACGAAGGCGCTGCCGCCGCCGGTGCCGGCCATGTAGGGGAATTTCCAGACGTTGCCGAGGCCGACCGCGGAACCGACCGCGGCCATGATGAAGGCGAAGCGCGACGACCAGTGCGCTGGCGTGGACATGAAGCTCCCCCGAACCGTTCCCTTCGACGCCCGCGTTGGCCCGCGGGTCGGCGGCGACCTTATCCGCGGCGGCCCGCCTTGTCACGCCTGGGGAGCATCGGGGAGGGGCCGGGTCTGCGCCCGGCCCCGGGTTGTGCCTCAGCTCTCGCGCGCCTCCTTGCGGCTGGCGTGCGGGAACTGGCGCTCCTCGCCCATGTCGTTCAGGCCGGGCAGGTCGCCCAGGTTCTCCACCGCCAGCAGCGGCTCCACCGGCTGGTCGCGGGTGGCGACGTCGTCGGGGCCCCGCGACGGGTTGGGGCGCAGGGTGTCGGCGTGGGCCTGCTCCTGCGCGACCAGTTCGCGCGCCATGTCCCAGTGCGCCTGCTCGCGCCCCTCCGGCCGACCCTCGCGCTCCCAGATCTCGTGCGCGCGCTGGCGGATGCGTTCCTCGTCTTCCCGGTACATCTGCTGTTCCTCACGGCTTCGTGCCGGCGGCGCCCGGTCCGGAGCGCCGCCCTGCCCTCCCCAACAGCCCGCGGGCCGCCCCGGCACCGGCCGCCCGCGCGCTTTACGGCCCTGAACGATTGGGGTATAGGTGGAAGCTGGCTTCGATGGAGGGTCCCATGTCCACGGGCAGCCTTTCCGGTATCGGCGGGTCCGTCCCGTCCCTGTTCCAGACCGGCAGCGTGCGCGCCGCGCAGCAGCCGCCCGTCGAGGCCGTGCGCCCGGTGGAGCGGGACAGCCAGCGCCAGCAGGCCGAGGGGCAGGAGGCCAACACCGCCCCGACCGAGCAGCAGCGGCAGGAAGCCCTGAGCGCCGGCCGCACCCGCGGCAGCTTCGTCAACATCACCGCCTGAGCCGCCGGGCCGGCCGCCGGTCCCCGTTTCCAGGCCGACCGCCTCCCCGGTCCAACCCCGCCGCGCCCCCGGGCCCGGCGGCGTTTTGCCGTGGCGCGCCCGGATGGGTAACCCGCCCGCCGGATGCCGGAACATCGCCGGAAGCTCCCCGTTCCTGCCAGCGACCCGCGACGCCGCGGGTGGCAAGCCGCACGGCCCGCCCGCCAATGGCGCGGTGCCCCGGCAAGGGAGAAAAGGACGAGAGAGCCATGTCGACGAACCAGACCTGGAAGAAGCTGCTGGCCGCCGGCCTGCTGCTGGCCGCGACCGCGGTGTCGGCCTGCAACACCGTCGCCGGCGCCGGCGAGGACCTGCAGGCGGGCGGCCGCGCCGTCGAGCGCACCGCGAACGACGTGAAGAGCTGAGCCCCTGAGCCGGCTCCCCGGAAGCGGCGTGCCTTGCCGGAACGCCGCTTCCGGTCCAGGATCGGGCACCCCCGGTCCACGACTTCATGACGAGCGCCGCATGACCTCCCCCGCCGGCCCCAGCGGTCCCACGATCCGCACCGTTCCCGCCGGCGACGACCGCGAGCGGCTGGTCTGCCCGGACTGCGGCTACGTCGCCTACGAGAACCCCAAGATCGTCGTCGGCTCCGTCGCCACCTGGGAGGACCGCATCCTCCTGTGCCGCCGGGCCATCCACCCGCGCCGCGGCTACTGGACCCTGCCGGCGGGCTTCCTGGAGCTGAACGAGACGACCGCCGACGGTGCGGCGCGCGAGGCCTGGGAGGAGGCGCGCGCCCGCATCGAGATCGACTGCCTGCTGGCGGTCTACAACATCCCCCGCATCAGCCAGGTGCAGCTGATCTACCGCGCCCGCCTGGCCGCGCCGGACGTCGACGCCGGGCCGGAGAGCCTGGAGGTCGGGCTGTTCCGCTGGGACGACATCCCCTGGGCCGAGCTGGCCTTCCCCAGCGTCGTCTGGGCCCTGAACGAGCACCGCGCCCAAGAGGGCCGCGCCGTCGTCGCCCCCGGCACCAACCCGCCGGAGCCGCCGGCGGGGCTCTGACGCGGCATCCTACCCCCTCCTTGGGAGGGGAAGGCGAGCGCGCCCTGGCCCTGGCGAATCAGGCGCGTCCGGGGCCGCCTTAA
>DASPKT010000047.1:0-26075 GCA_035627915.1 Azospirillaceae bacterium | reverse complement strand
TCTTCGGCGTGGCGCCGACCGGCCGGCGCGGAACCAGTGTCGAGACGCTGCTGCTCACGATCAGCAATGGCAAAGTCGTGCGCTTCGGCGTCGCCGACAACACGCTCGATCTGGCAATCTATCTGTGGGAGCGGGGATTTCCGCAGCAGCACAATGTGGTGCCGCCGGCGATCGTCAAGGGCATTGAGCGCGGTCAGTCCGCCGGCGTCAGCTCACCTTGAAGCCGATGCGGAAGCCGCCCCAGTGGCGGCCATGCACGGTGATCGGCGCCGACACGTCCTTCATCAGCACGAAGCTGCCGCCGCCCATGTCGCGGCGGTAGGTCTGCAGCAGGAACGGGCGCTGGCTGCGCCCCGCCGACAGGCCGGTGCGGTCGCCGAAGATGCGGCGGTTGCGGCAGTTGGCGGCGTTCCAGACGGGATCGTCGCCCTGCGGCTGGCTGAATTTCCTGTTGTGCGTCGGCAGGTAGCCGTTGCGGTCGACCGCGGCGCAGAAGGCGATCCGGTCGGACAGCGACAGCACCGGTTCCTGGATGGCGGGCAGTTCCCGGTCGGTCAGCTCGGTGAAACGGGCCAGGACCTGCTGCGGGTTGCTGCCCGGGATCGGCCGGTAGTCCTCGTCGAACAGGTCGGCCTCGGTGATGCGGCCCTCCGCCAGCGCCCGCTCGAAGACGGCGGAGACGGCCGCCGCGGCCTGCTGGGCGGCCCGGATGAAGGGGGTGTCGTCGGTCTCCACGTCCAGCCCGGCGGTGGCGCCGATCAGCCGCTCCCCCGCCGACAGCAGGCTCGCCAGCCGGTCCTTGGCCTGGTTCAGGCTGCCGCTGGACTGGGCGACGCCGCCGGCCAGATCCTCGATCCGGCTGTCCACCGCGCCGATGCTGTCGCCGATCTCGGTCGCGGCGCGGTCGATGTTCTCGCCCTCCCGGTCGACCTCGGCCATGGCGGAGGCGACGGTGCGCATGACCTCGCCGATGCGGTTGGTGTCCTCGCGCACGGAGGTGGCCTTGGCCATGCCGGCGGCGCTCTGGCTCATCAGCTGGCGCGACTGGTCGGTCAGCTGCTTCAGCGTCGCGTCGATCTCGGCCGTGGCCTCCGCCGTCTTGTTGGCGAGCGCCTTGACCTCCGTCGCCACGACGGCGAAGCCGCGCCCGGCCTCCCCGGCGCGGGCGGCCTCGATGGTGGCGTTCAGCGCCAGCAGGTTGGTCTGCTTGGCGATGGCGTTGATCTCCTGCGCCACCTTGCCGACCCGGGCCAGCGCGTCCTGCAGGCCCGA
Source organism: Azospirillaceae bacterium (assembly GCA_035627915.1). Lineage (GTDB taxonomy): Bacteria > Pseudomonadota > Alphaproteobacteria > Azospirillales > Azospirillaceae > DASPKT01. The sequence goes on along the minus strand of DASPKT010000047.1, from coordinate 24,803 downwards.
CAGCTGGCTCTCGATGGCGGCGACGGCGCCGGTGAGGTCGCGGATGTCGCCCAGCGCCCGCTCCACCTGGTCACGGCTGGTCTCCACCTCGGTGCGGGCGCGGGCGGAGACGCCGCGGGCGGTCCTGGCCGCCTCCACCACGCGGCGGTTGCCTTCGGTCATGCCGTGCGCCTCGCGGCGCAGCTCCTCGAAGACGCGGGCCTGCTCGGCCACCCGGGCGCTGACGTCCTCGACGTGGCCGGTCACGTCGGCGATCTCCACCCCCAGGCTGCCGACCTCGCGGGCGATCTCCGCGATGGCCGCCTCCCGGGTGCCCGACGCGACCGCGGTCGCCGCGACGCTTGCGTCCGCCATGCTCCCTGCCTCCCTGCGGGCCCGGGCGGCGCGCCGCCGGGCCGTTATCGTTCCATCAGGGAATGGTGCGCCTAACCCGTGGAGGAGTCATTACCCCAACCGGCAGAAGCCAGCCCTTCCAAGCGGATGAGGGCGTGCCCTGCGGCGCCGGAAGGGCTGGGAGTGCGCCCGCGCCGGTTGCCAGGGAAGTGGCGCCTTGCCATAACAGGCGCGGCTTCCCCGGACCGCGTCCGGCGGCCGCACCCACGAGCCCGCATCCCAAGGGGCCACAGCTCAAGGACGGAACGTTTCCATGTCGGACACCCAATTCGACCTCGTCGTCATCGGCAGCGGCCCCGGCGGCTACGTGGCCGCCATCCGCGCGGCCCAGCTGGGCCTGCGCACGGCCTGCGTGGAGATGCGCAAGACCCTGGGCGGGACCTGCCTCAACATCGGCTGCATCCCCTCCAAGGCGCTGCTGACCGCCAGCGAGAAGTACGAGGAGGCGAAGCACAGCCTGGCCGGCTTCGGCGTGAAGGTGTCGGGGGTGGAGCTCGACCTGCCCGCCATGATGAAGCACAAGGACCAGGTGGTCGCCTCCAACGTCGGCGGGGTGGAGTTCCTGTTCAAGAAGAACAAGGTCACCCGCTTCCACGGCCGGGGCTCCATCAAGGCGCCGGGCCAGGTGCTGGTGACCAAGGAGGACGGCTCGACCGAGACCGTCGCCACGAAGAACATCCTGATCGCCACCGGCTCCGACGTGACGCCGCTGCCCGGCCTCGCCATCGACGAGAAGCGGGTCGTCTCCTCCACCGGTGCCTTGGAGCTGGAGAAGGTCCCGGGCCGGATGGTGGTGATCGGCGGCGGCGTGATCGGGCTGGAGCTGGGCTCCGTCTGGCAGCGCCTGGGCGCCGAGGTGCTGGTCGTGGAGTTCCTGGACCGCATCCTGCCCGGCATGGACGGCGAGCTGTCCAAGCATACCCAGCGCATCCTCGGCAAGCAGGGCATCAAGTTCAAGCTGGGCACCAAGGTGACCGGCGCCGACGCGTCGGGCGATACGGTGAAGCTGACCATGGAGCCGGCCAAGGGCGGCCAGGCGGAGACGGTGGAGGCCGACGTGGTGCTGGTCGCCATCGGCCGCCGCCCCTACACCGAGGGGCTGGGGCTGGAGCAGGCCGGGGTTGAGCTGGACGAGCGCAAGCGCGTGAAGACCGACCACCATTTCCGCACCAACGTGCCCGGCATCTGGGCCATCGGCGACGTCATCGCCGGCCCGATGCTGGCCCACAAGGCGGAGGAGGAGGGTGTGGTCGCGGCGGAGGTGATGGCGGGCCAGAGCGGCCACATCAACTACGACGCCATTCCCGGCGTGGTCTACACCTGGCCCGAGGTGGCCGCGGTCGGCCTGACCGAGGAGCAGCTGAAGGCCGAGGGCGTCGCCTACAAGGTCGGCAAGTTCCCCTTCACCGCCAACGGCCGCGCGCGCGCCATGCAGGCCACCGACGGCTTCGTGAAGATCCTGGCCGACGCCAGGACCGACAAGGTGCTGGGCGCCCACATCATCGGCGCGCACGCCGGCGACATGATCGAGGAGCTGGCGCTCGCCATCGAGTTCGGCGCCTCGGCCGAGGACATCGCCCGCACCAGCCACGCCCACCCGACCCTGACCGAGGCGGTCAAGGAGGCCGCCCTGGCGGTCGACGGCCGGCCGATCCACATCTGAGCCGCACCGCGGACGCGACACGGCGAAGGGCGGGACCCCCGGGTCCCGCCCTTTCCGTTTCCGGGGAGCCTCAGCCCACGGGAACCGGCGCCGGCACGGTCAGCAGGTTCAGCAGCACCCGGGCCTGGTAGTGGTAGCTGTTGATGCCGGAGCCGTTGTAGCGGCGCACGGCATAGGGCCAGTCGCAGGGGAAGGCGGCGCGGTTCGGCACGCCGGCGTAGCTGGCCGACGCGTAGTACTGGCTGGGCGCCCAGGTCAGGGAAGCGCCGGGATAGACCGGCTGGCCCGGCTGGATCGACACGGTCCCGGCCTGCGCCGCGCAGGTCCGGCAGTCCGCGAGGTAGCGCGGGTCGTTCGCGGCGTACTTGCAGACGCGCAGCGGCGGGTTGTCCGGGTGGTCGGCGGTGCGGTCGTCGGCGCGGTCGCCGGGGCCGACCACGTTGTTCTCCAGCTTGGACTGGAGCAGCGTGAACATCAGCGAGGTGTTGCCCTCGGGGTCGGCGATGAACTTCGCCACCTCCTCCGCCGTGGGCGGGTGGTGGAACAGGGTGTACTGGCCGAGGCCGTAGCCGCGCGAGGTCACGGCGTAGGGCGCCGCCGGGTTGTTGTGGTCCAGCCCGACCGTCACGTAGCCGTCCTGGTCGGCGCCGGCCGGCACGTGGAAGTGCTGCCAGGCACTCTCCTGCTTGGCGATGGCCAGCACGAAGGCCGGCGGGGCGACCGTGCTGGCGGACCCGGCCACGGCGGCCAGCGCCGCCCGGTTGGCGCCCGCGGGATCGGGGGAGCTGGGCAGCTTGGTGACGTTCGGGTCGCCCATCAGCTCGTCCAGGCAGGCGGCCAGCCCCTGGTCCATCACCCCGGTCACGGCGGCGACGCGGCCCCTGTTGTAGTCGCGGATCGCCACCGGCGCGTTGCCGTCCTTCTGGCTGGACGTGCCGGCGTTGTTCAGCAGGTCGTACTGGAGCGCGCTGACGGCGCCGGCGGTGCCCGGCCCGAACGCCCCGTCGATGCCCGCCCGCAGGTAGCCCAGCGCCCGCAGGTCCGCCTGCAGCGCCCGCACCAGGGCGGGGTCGGTGGAGTGGCCGGTGCCGATGCTGAGCCCGGGCTGCTGGTACGCGCGCGCCATGGTGCTGGAACTCCCCTGTATCCCATCCGATCGGGGTAGGATTTTGCCTGGGACGGGTGGGAGTCCAGTGAAATCGCGTGGCGCGCGAGGCGGCCTGTGCTTCGGGATAGGCGGGGGGGCGGCGCGCCGGCCGCGGGATGTCGCATTACGCCTGCGGCTCCATGCGACCTACGACCCCGTCGCGCCGGTAGGTCGCATGGAGCGCAGCGCAATGCGACGCTCCGCGGCCCGGCCTGTCGCATTGCGCCTGCGGCTCCATGCGACCTACGATTCCCGCCGCGTCCGTAGGTCGCATGGAGCGAAGCGCAATGCGACATCCCGCGGTCGCGCCCCTCTCAGAGCCAGCGCTTCGCCTTGAAGTACAGGTAGGGCAGGATGGCGGCGCACAGCATCATCAGCAGGGCCATGGGATAGCCCCAGGGCCATCGCAGCTCCGGCATCCACTCGAAGTTCATGCCGTAGATGCTGGCGACCAGCGTGGGCGGCATGAAGATGACCGAGACGACGGAGAAGATCTTGATGATGCCGTTCTGCTCGATGTTGATGAGGCCCATGGTGGCGTCCAGCATGAAGTCCACCTTGGCCGACAGCACCTCGTCGTACTCCGACAGCGAGGCCAGGTCGCTGCGCAGGTCGGAGAGAAGCCCGGCATAGGCGGCGGCGCCGGAGCGCTGGCCGAGGAAGGCGACGACGCGCTGGAGGCTCAGCAGGCTCTCCCGCAGCTTGAAGACCAGGTCGTGGTTCTCCCCGATCCGCTCCACCACCAGCTGGAGGTCGGCGCGCGGGCGCGTGCTGCGGCGCCGGGCGGCGCCCTTGGGCGCGCCGCGGCCGGCGTTGTTGCGGAAGACGCGGCGCGACAGGGCGTCCAGGTCGCCGCCGACCCGCTCCAGCACTTCCGCCGCGCGCTCTACGATGGCCTGCAGCAGGCCCAGCAGCACCAGCCGCGCGTCGTGGGTCAGGATCGGCTGGCGGGAGCAGGAACTGACGAACAGGGGGAAGGACTTGGGCTCGCAGTAGCGCACCGTCACCAGCCGCTCCCGCCCCAGCACGAAGGTCACCGGCTCGGCCTTCGGGTCGTCCTCCAGCGCGTTGGCGACCAGGACGGCCGTCAGGTAGAGGACGCCGCCCTCCTCGTAGATGCGGGAGGAGGCCTCGATGTCCTTCATCTCCTCCCGCGTCGGCACCTCCAGCCGGGTCTGCGCCTCGACCAGCCGTTCCTCGTCCGGGGTCGGGTTCAGCATGTCGATCCACACCACGTCCGGCCCGATCACGGGCTGGTCCACGGGCACGAGGCAGCCCGACTTCAGGCTGTAGAGGGTCAGCATCGGTCGTTCCCGGCCATGGTGTCAGCGGCGCGCGCGGGGGTGCGCCTGCTCGTAAACGCTGAGAAGCTGCTCGGCGTCCACGTCGGTGTAGCGCTGGGTGGTGGACAGGCTGGCATGGCCCAGCAGGTCCTGGATGGCGCGCAGGTCGGCCCCGCCGCCCAGCAGGTGGGTGGCGAAGCTGTGGCGCAGCGCGTGGGGCGTGGCGCTGTCCGGCAGGCCCAGCAGCCCGCGCAGCACCGCCATCTGGCGGCGCGCCACCGCCGCGTTCAGCCGCCCGCCGCGCGTACCCAGGAACAGCGGCGTGTCGGGACCGCCGGCGAAGGGGCAGGCCTCCAGGTAGGCCGCCAGTGCCGCGCGCACGGCCGGCAGGACCGGCACGTCGCGCTGCTTGGAGCCCTTGCCGGTGACCCGCAGCACCTCCGCCTTCAGCGGCGCGTCGCGGCGGTCCAGGCGCAGCGCCTCGTCGATGCGCAGCCCGCAGCCGTAGAGGAGCGTCAGCAGCGCCCGGTCGCGCAGGCCCACCCAGGGCGCGTCCGGCACCGCGGCCGCCTCGTCCAGCAGCGCCTCGGCGTCGGGGACGGTGAGGGGGCGCGGCACCGGCCGCCTCGCCTTGGGGCTCGCCAGGATGCCGATGGCGGGGTTGTGCAGCCGCCCCGACCGGTCCAGCCAGCGGAAGAAGTTGCGCACCCCCGACACGCCGCGGGCGCGGGTGGAGGCGCCGGCCCCGCCGCCGGCGCGCGCCGCCAGCCAGGCGCGGAAGTCCGGCAGGGCCGCGGAGCCGAGGTCGTTCAGCGACGGCGGGCGGCCCCGGTGCTCGGTCAGGAAGGCCAGGAAATCGGCGACGTCGTTGGCGTAGGCCCGCAGCGTGTGCGGCGAGGCCGTCTTCTCCGAGGTCAGCCAGCGCCGCCAGTCCTCCAGCGCCGCCGCGACATCGGGGGCGCAGGAGAAGCCCAGCGAGGCGACCGCCATCGGCGCCGGCTCAGGCGGGCAGGTCGAGCCAGCCGCGGATGCAGCGCTCGACCACCCGGGACAGGAAGCACAGCAGCTCGGTCCCCTGGCCCGGATGGAACATCTCCGGCTCGCGCGAGCCGAAGGCCAGCAGGCCGGTCGGCGTCTCCCCGCTGATGCGCAGCCGCACCAGCGCCTCCGACCGCACCAGGCCGGCGGCCGGGCCGTAGATGTCGGCCATGCCCTGTACGTGGCTGCGCAGCAGCACGTCGCGCTTGCCCATCCAGCGGCCGATGGTGCCCGGCTCCACCACCCGCACGCCCGTGCGGTGGTGGGCGTGCGCGATCTCGCCCGGCAGCGACTCCACCAGCAGGCAGGCCACGTCCAGGTCCAGCAGGACGGCCAGGTCGGTGGAGATGGTCTGGATCAGATGCTCGAAGCTGCGGGCGTCCAGCAGGAACAGCGCCGCCGCGTGCACCCGGTTCTGGTTGTTCAGGTTGGCGCGGGTGGTGGCGATCAGCTCGCGCTGCTGCTCGTTCAGCTTGCCGACCTCGCCGCGCAGCTTCTGCAGCATGAAGTGCTGCAGGTCCACCACGCCGCCGCCGTGGCCCTCGGCCATCGGCGGCGTCAGGTGGGGGATCAGCTCCGTGTGCTGCAGCAGGAAGTCCGGGTGTTCCCGGAGGTAGGCGGCGACGTCCTCGGCGGTGAGGTCGTCGCCCAGCGTCGACTGGGTGGTGGTTCCACGGCCCATCTGGCAACCGCTCCCTGCTGCCTTGCCCGTATTGCCTGAACGCTATCCTACGCCTTTCCGCCCCGGCCGTCTCAGCCGGCCTTCTTCGGCAGCGGCTGGTCGAGGATGGTCTGGCCAGTCTTCGCCCAATCGGCGACGAACTGGGACAGGCCCTTGTCCGTCAGCGGGTGGTTGAAGAGCTGGCGGATGACCGACGGCGGCATGGTCGCGACGTGCGCGCCCATCTTGGCCGACTCCACAACGTGGGTGGGGTTGCGGATGGAGGCGACCAGCACCTGGGTGGTCATCTCGGGATACTGGGCGTAGATCGTGCAGATCTCGTCGATCAGCGCCAGGCCGTTCTGGCCCACGTCGTCCAGGCGGCCGACGAAGGGGGAGACGAAGGTGGCGCCGGCCTTGGCCGCCAGGATGGCCTGGGCGGCGGAGAAGCAGAGCGTCACGTTGACCATCACGCCGTCGTTGGCGAGGTGGCGGCACACCTTCAGGCCGGCCTGGGTCAGCGGCACCTTGACCGCGACGTTGCCGGCGATCTGGGCGAGGTGGCGGCCCTCCTTCAGCATCGTCTCGAAGTCGGTCGCGGCGACCTCGGCGCTGACCGGGCCGGAGACGATGTCGCAGATCTCCGCCACCAGGTCCAGGAAGCTGCGCCCGGCCTTCGCCACCAGCGAGGGGTTCGTGGTCACGCCGTCCAGCAGGCCGGTCTCGGCGAGGTCGCGGATATCGTTGATGTCGGCGGTGTCGACGAAGAACTTCATGGCGCGTTTCCCTGGGGCGTTCACTTGGGGGTCTGCCGGGGCGTCCCGGCGGTCGGCGCGCACTGTAGCCGACCGCAACGGCCCACGCCACCGGCGGAAAGGAGCGGATGCCACGCCTGTTGCCGCCCGGCAACGCCGAAGCGGGCGAGCGGGGTGCGCCGCTGCCCCGCGCGGAGGAGGGCGGCGGCGCCCCGAGGGGGAGCGTCCAGGGGCGTGCAACGGCCCCCGGCCTCTGCTAACACCACAGCCGGACCGCAGACGGGAGCGCGCGCGTGTCGGGACCGGAGTTCAGGCTGGAGGCGGAACGGGTGGCGGCGCCCGCGCGGCGGGTGCGCGTGCTGCTGCCGCTGCCGCTGGCCGAGGCCTACGACTACCGGGCGCCGGACGAGCTGGGCCTGCGCGACGGCGACTATGTCGAGGTGCCGCTGGGCCCCCGGCGGCTGTTCGGCGTGGTCTGGGGCGAGGGCGCCGGGCAGGTGGCGGAGGCGAAGCTGAAGCCGGTGCTGCGCCGCTTCGACCTGCCGCCGATGCCCGAGGTCTCCCGCCGCTTCGTCGACTGGGTCTCGCAATACACGATGAGCCCGCCGGGGGCGGTGCTGCGCATGGCGGTCAGCGTCTCGGCCGCCTTGGAGGAGCCGCGCGCGCTGGTGGGCTACGTCCGCGCCGAGGCGCCGCCGCCCGACGGCTTCAAGCTGACCGCGGCGCGCAAGCGCGTGCTGGAGCTGCTGGGCGACCCCGGCGGGCCGCCCCGCACCGCCGCGGAGCTGGCGGAGGAGGCGGGCTGCGGCACCACGGTCGTGCGCGCCATGGCGGATGCGGGCGTGCTGCTGCCGGTGCCGATCCGGGCGGTGGCGCGGCCGCAGGAGCCGGACGCCCACCGCCCCGGCCCCACCCTCTCCCCCGACCAGGACATCGCCGCCGCCATGCTGCGCGACAGGGTGGCGGCCGGGGGCTATTCCGCCACGCTGGTGGACGGGGTCACGGGCTCGGGCAAGACGGAGGTCTATTTCGAGGCGGTGGCGGAGTGCCTGCGCCAGGGCCGGCAGGCGCTGGTGCTGCTGCCGGAGATAGCACTCTCCAGCCAGTGGCTGGACCGGTTCGAGGCGCGCTTCGGCGCCGCCCCGCTGGTCTGGCACTCCGAGCTGACGGGCCAGACGCGGCGGGCCACCTGGCGGGCGGTGGCGTCGGGGGAGGCGCGGGTGGTGGTCGGCGCCCGCTCCGCCCTGTTCCTGCCCTATCCGGACCTCGGCCTCATCGTCGTGGACGAGGAGCACGAATCGGCCTTCAAGCAGGAGGACGGGGTCATGTACCACGCCCGCGACATGGCGGTGGTGCGGGCCTTCCTGGGCGGCATCCCGGCAGCGCTGGTGTCGGCGACGCCCTCGCTGGAGACGCTGGTGAACGCCGAGACGGGGCGCTACGGCCGCATCGACCTGCCGGCCCGCCACGGCGGCGCCACCCTGCCGGACGTGACCCTTATCGATTTGCGCCGGCCGGAGGCGCAGCCGCCGGCGCGCCAGTGGCTCTCCCCCATCCTGCGCAAGGCGGTGACGGAGACGCTGCAGGCGGGGGAGCAGGCCATGCTGTTCCTGAACCGCCGCGGCTACGCGCCGCTGACGCTCTGCCGCGCCTGCGGCTTCCGGGTGCAGTGCCCGAACTGCACCGCCTGGCTGGTGGAGCACCGGCTGACCCGCCGCCTCCAGTGCCACCATTGCGGCTACGCCTCCCGCCTGCCGGACGAATGCCCGAACTGCGGGACGGAGGGCGCCTTCGTCGCCTGCGGCCCCGGCGTGGAGCGGGTGGCGGAGGAGGTCGCCGCCGTCTGGCCGGAGGCGCGGGTGGCGATGATGACCAGCGACACCCTCTACGGCCCCCGCGCCATCCAGGAGATGATCGACCGCGTCCGGGCGCACGAGATCGACCTGCTGATCGGGACCCAGGTCATGGCCAAGGGCCACCACTTCCCCATGCTGACCCTGGTGGGGGTGGTGGACGCCGACCTGGGCCTGGGCGGCGGCGACCTGCGCGCGGGCGAGCGGACCTTCCAGCTGCTGCACCAGGTGGCCGGGCGCGCCGGGCGCGAGAGCCGGCCGGGCCGGGTCTTCCTGCAGACCCACCTGCCGGAGCATCCCGTGATGCGGGCGCTGGCGGCGCACGACCGCGACGCCTTCCTGGAGGCGGAGGCAGACCAGCGCCGGGCGCTGGAGATGCCGCCCTTCGGCCGGCTGGTGGCGCTGATCGTGTCGGGCGAGGACGACCGGGCGGTGGACCAGGTGGCGCTCCGCCTCGCCCGCACCGCCCCGCGCGAGCCGCACTCCATCCAGGTGCTGGGCCCGGCGCCGGCGCCGCTGGCGCTGCTGCGCGGGCGCCACCGCCGGCGGCTGCTGCTGAAGGCGCCGCGCAACGTCCAGGTCCAGCCGCTGGTGGCCGACTGGCTCTCCCGCGTGGAGGTGCCGGGCAGCGTGCGGGTGCAGGTGGACGTGGACCCCTACAGCTTCATGTGAGGGAGGGCGGCGCGATGGTGGAGGGACTGCCCCTGGTGACCGACCCGGCCGAGCTGGAGCGGCTCTACGGCGCGCCGGCCGCCGCGTCGGTGCTGAAGGAGACCGACCGGCTGACCCCCGCCTACCGGGCGCTGGTGGAAGCGTCGCCCTTCCTGCTGCTGGCGACCGCGGGGCCGGACGGGCTCGACTGCTCGCCGCGTGGCGACGCGCCCGGCTTCGTCCGGGTGGCGGACGAGCGGACGCTGCTGCTGCCCGACCAGCGCGGCAACAACCGCATCGACAGCCTGCGCAACATCCTGCACGACCCCCGCGTGGCCCTGCTGTTCCTGCTGCCCGGCATGGGGGAGACGCTGCGGGTCAACGGCCGCGCCGCCATCTGCGCCGATCCCGGCTTCTGCGACGGCTTCGCGGTGGAGGGGAAGGCCCCGCGCTCGGTCCTGGTGGTGGCGGTGGAGCGGGTGTTCTTCCAGTGCGCGCGCGCCACGCTGCGCGGCGGGCTGTGGGACCCGGCGCGCTGGCCGGACCGCTCCGCCCTGCCGACCGCCGGCACCATGCTGGCGGAGGCGAGCCGGGGTGCGGAGGGCGGGGCCGCCTACGACGCCGACCTGCCCGGACGGGTCGCCCGCACCCTCTACTGAGCGGTCGGGGAGGAGGGTGCGGACGGTGCGTCGGGGCATCACCCGAAATCGCCCTCCGGCTGCCCAAATCTTGCCTGGATCGGGGCCCAGCCTTGTTCCTGAAGACGAACCCCATCCCCAGGAACCGGGAAAATGTCCACGTCCCTGAAGTCCCGCGCCGCCGCCTTCGCCATCGCCGCCGCCATGGCGGTCACCGCCGCGGGCCCGGCCTACGCCGACCGCGACGACCACCGCGGCCGCGGCCACCACCACGGCCACTGGCGCGACCGGGACGACGACGACCGCCGCCATCGCCACCGTCACCACCACCGCTGGGACCGCGACCGCCACCACCACTGGGACGGCCACCGCGACCGCCGGGTCGTCATCATCGACAAGCACCACCACCACCATTACCGCGACCGGCCCTGGTACGGGTACCGGCACCGCGACCGCGACCGCTCCGACAACGACGTCGCCTACGCGATCGGCGGTCTGGTGGTCGGCATGGCGCTGGGCGGCATCCTGTTCAACAGCATGGACCGGGACGACCACGGCTACGTCGCCAACACGCTGGAGACCATGCCCGACCGCCAGCCGGTGATCTGGAACAACCCCAACAACGGCATCCAGTACACGATGACGCCGATGGCGACCTACGAGCAGGCGCCGGGCCAGTTCTGCCGCGAGTACAGCAGCAGCGCCATCATCGGCGGCCGCCCGCAGGAAACCTACGGCACCGCCTGCCGCCAGCCGGACGGCACCTGGAAGATCGTGCGCTGAGGGATCGGTCCTCCGCCGGGGGCTACCTCCAAAGAAATCGCTCCATCGGGAGGGGCAGGCGCCGTACCCTGGCGCCGGTTCCCTTTCCCGGAGTGAACGAGGTCACAGTCCGATGAAGCCGCTGATGCTCCGCGCCGCCGCCCTGGCCCTCGTGGCCGGGCTGGTCGCCGTCGACGCCGCCCCCGCCTTCGCCGACCCGCCGCCCTGGGCGCCCGCCCACGGCCGCCGCGACAAGGAGGAGAAGCACAAGCACAAGCACAAGGACCGCGACGACGGCCCGCGCACCGTCTACGTCTACGACCGCGAGCGCTTCCCCGGCTACGCCAGCTTCTTCGGGCTGCCGCTGGGGCTGGAGTCGGGCGGCTGCGACCGCGGCCTGGTCGGCGCCAACCTTGGCACGCTGCTGGGCGCCATCGCCGGCGGCATCGGCGGCTCGCAGATCGGCTCGGGCAGCGGCAAGATGGCGGCCACCATCGGCGGCGTGCTGCTGGGTGCGGCGCTGGGCAACGCGATCTTCCGTGGCATGGACGGGGCCGACCAGGGCTGCTTCGTGCAGACGCTGGAGCGGGCGCCCACCGGCCAGCAGGTGATCTGGAACAACCCCGACAACGGCGCCCGCTACACGGTCGTGCCGACCCGCACCTTCGAGCAGTCGCCGGGCAGCTTCTGCCGCGAATACACCAGCCGCGCCGTCGTCGGCGGCCGGACCGAGCAGGTCGCCGGCACCGCCTGCCGCCAGCCGGACGGCGCCTGGAAGATCGTGGGTTGAGCCTTGCGCGAAGCCGGGCCGCTTCCCATCATCCTGCACAGGACCAGACCGGGAGTATCCCCATGCGACGGCTGAGCGCTGCCCTCTTCTGCCTGACCCTGTGCGCGGCCGGCCCGGCCGCCGCGGACAGCGAGCCGCCGTCGGGAGCCCGGGTCGGCGCCCGCCTGCCGACCTACGGCGAGGCCGTCACCGGCGTCGCCCAGGTGGAGGGCGGCCGGCTGGAGGACTGGCGGCGCTACGACCTGCCGATCGGGGAGGGGAAGGGCTGCCTCGCCTGGGACCAGCCCGGCGTGGGCCGCGGCATGGCGGCGGGGGCGCTGCTGGGTGCCGCCGGCGCCATGGCGGCCGACGCCAGCGGGTGGGAGGCGGCCGGGGCCGCCTTCATCGGCGCCGCCGCGGGCGGCACGCTGGGCGCCGCCTTCTCCGAGAAGTCGGACTGCAGCGTCAAGCGCCCGGTCTCGCCGCGCCGCACCGCCGCCCCCGACGCCCGCTTCATCTGGGTGGAACCGGAGGCGGATCGCTCCGCCAGCGTGATTCCGGCCGAGTGAGCCTCAGGTCCCGGCGACCGTCATCCCCTCGATCCGCACGGTCGGGCTGTCCACGCCGTGCCGGAACTCCAGGTCGCTGGCCGGGGTCAGGTTGCGGAACATGTCCTTGAGGTTGCCGGCGATGGTCACCTCGGCCACGGGGAAGGTGATCTTCCCCTTCTCGATCCAGAAGCCGCCGGCACCCCGGCTGTAGTCGCCGGTCACCCCGTTGACGCCCTGGCCCATCAGGGATGTCACGTACAGCCCCTCCCCGATGTCGGCCATCAGCTCCTCCGGCGACAGGGTTCCGGCCGCCAGGTAGAGGTTGGTCGGGGCGGGGCCCGGCGGGCCGCCGGTCCCGCGCGAGGCGTGGCCGGTGCTCCGCAGCCCCAACTGGCGGGCGGAGCGCTGGTCGAGGAACCAGGTGGTCAGCCGCCCGTCCTCGATGATGGACCGGCGGCGGCCCGGCACCCCCTCGCCGTCGAAGGGCTTGGAGCGCAGGCCGCGGCGCACGTGGGGATCGTCCACCACCTCGATCCCGGGCGCGAACACCGCCTCGCCCATGCGGTCCTTCAGGAAGCTGGTGCCGCGCGCGATGGCGGCGCCGTTGATGGCGCCGGAGAGGTGGCCCAGCATGCCCGAGGCGACGCGCGGGTCGAACACGACCGGCACCTGCCGGCTGGCGACCTTGCGCGGGTTCAGCTTGGCGACCGCCCGTTCGCCCGCGCGCCGGCCGATCAGGGCGGGGTCCTCCAGGTCGGCGGCGTAGACGGTGGAGTGGTAGTCGTAGTCGCGCTCCATGCCCGTGCCGCTGCCGGCCAGAACGGAGACCGAGAGGGACCGGCGGCTGACCGCGTAGCCGCCGGCAAAGCCGTTGCTGGCGGCCAGCAGCACGACGGAGCGGCTCCAGCCGGCGTCGGCGCCGTCGGAATTGGTGACGCCCGCCACCGCCAGCGCCGCCTCCTCGGCCGCCGCCGCCTGGGCGATCAGCGCTTCGGCCGTCGGTTCCTCGGCGTCGCAGAGGTCGAGGTCGGGCCAGTCGCGCGCGATCTCGTCAGGGTCGGCCAGGCCGGCATGTTCGTCCTCGGGCACCAGCCGCGCCATGGCGACGGCGCGCTCCGCCAGCTCCGCCAGCATGGCGGGCGAGCGGTCGGTGGAGGACACCACGGCCTGGCGGCGGCCGACGAAGACCCGCAGGCCGATGTCGCCGGATTCCGAGCGCTGCAGCTCCTCCGGCTTGCCCAGGCGCTGGGACAGCGACAGCGAGGCGCTGTCCACCAGCAGGGCGTCGGCGGCGTCGGCGCCGGCGGCGCGGGCCCGGGCGATCAGGCCGGACAGGAGCTCGGCGGCGGCGGGGTCGGGTGTCTGCGCGGTCATCGGGGCGCTCCCAGGTCGCGGGACGTCTGGTCTAGCAGAGCCGCCGCCGGGGCGGAACCCCCTCGGACGCGCCGTTCCGGAGGGGTAGGGCCGGCCTTTTCCGAAGACAACCCAACGAGGGAAAGCTATGGTTCGCCCGGTGCCGGCCGTTGCCGGGCCTGAGGATGGGTACCCGTGCCGATTCGTCCTGCCGTCGTGTTTCGGGCAGCAGCGCTGCTGCTCTCGGCTGCGTTCGCCCTGGGGGTGGCGGCGGCCGGCGACGCGCTGGGGCAGTCGCTGGTCGTGACCGAGAGCGGGCTGCTGGCCGTGCCGGTGACCGTGGACGGCGCCAGCTACCAGTTCATCGCCAGCACCGGCCGCTCGCGCAGCGGCGTCATGCCCTCGCTGGTGGGCGAGCGCGGGCTGCAGCCGGCCGTCGACGCCGCGCCGGGCGAGCCCGCCTTCGACATGGCCGGCCTCGGCATCGGCGGGCAGGCGCTGGGGCCCGTGCGCGCCGCGCTGATCGAGACCCCCATCCGCAACGAGCCGGGCGTGCGCGGCGTGCTCGGCGCCGACGTGCTGTCGCGCTTCGTGGTGGAGGTGGACGTGCCCGGCGGGCGGCTGGCCCTGCACGTGCCGGGCAAGGCCCCGGCCGGCCGCACCGGCTGGGGCGAGGTGTCGATGATCGTGGCGCCCTCGCGCCACGCGCTGGTGCAGCCGCGGGTCGGCACCACGCCGATGACGGCCGTCATCGACACCGGAACCCGGCGCACGACGATCAACTGGAAGGCCGCCCAGGCGCTGGGCCTCGCCCCCACCCTGCGCCAGCCCGACGCGGTCCGGACCGCCGGCGACAAGCGGCTGGAGGCGCGGGCGTCGGCCGTCGCCTACAGCTTCCTCACCCTGACGCTGGGCACCGCGCAGTGGCAGAACGTCACCCTGCACATCGCCGACCTGCCCGTCTTCGCGGAGCTGGGCATGGTCGACCAGCCCGCCATGGTCATGGGCATGGACCTGCTGGGCGCCCGCCGCTTCATCCTGGACTATCCGGGCAAGCGCGTGCTGCTGGGGTCCTGAGGACCGGCCGGGTGCGTCAGGGCAGGTCGAACAGGTCCAGGTTGACGCCGTGCCCGCCCGGGAGCTTGCGGCCCGCGCCCGGGTTGTCGTAGGCGACCAGCAGGCGGAGCCGTCCGCCGTCCGCCCCCTCGAACAGGCAGATGCCCTCGGCATGGTCGAAGCCCTGGCCGAAGGGCAGGTCCATGACCATCTCCAGCCGCTTGCGCGGGACCACCCGCTCCGCCGCGCAGGACAGCGCGTCCGGCCAGCGCCAGAGCTGCACCGGCCCGTCCAGGTCCATGGTGGGGCCGGCCAGGATCAGCAGGTCGTTGCCGACGATCTTCAGGTCGCGCACCCCCAGCCCGTCCAGGTCCAGGAAGTGCTTGCGGTAGCGCCGCTCCTCGTCGTCCAGCTCGGTCAGGCGCAGCCGGCCGGGCTTCTTCTCCTCCACCGCCAGTTCCAGCACCACGGCCCAGCCGCGCAGCACCAGCCCGCGCATGCCGAGGAAGACGCGGTCGCCGTGGGCGGCGATGCCCTCGATGTCGAAGCCGTTCTCCTTGGCCGGCACCTCCAGGAAGCGCTCCAGGTGCTCGTCGCCCTTCAGCGCCCGGATCAGGCTGTTGTGCCGCTCGCCCATGCGCAGGCAGGAGGCGGAGAGATGGCGCCCGCCGACCTCGGCCTCCGCCCTCAGCTCGGGCAGCCCGTCCCTGCCCGTGACCAGGGGCACGCGGGCCACGAGATAGCGGTTGGGCTCGTGCTTGACCTCGGTCAGCCGCTCCAGCGCCGCCGCCTCGTCCTCCTCCAGCATGCGCGGCTTCCGCCGGGCGTAGGAGTGCGAGCCGGTGATCCAGAGATAGCCGCCGTCGGCGTGCAGCCCCTCGATGTCGATCTCCTGCTCCGGCCCGCCCGGCAGGTCGAAGAAGCGCGACAGGTCGAAGGCCCGGTGCTCCCCGAAGGAGGCGCGGCCGTCGCGGCTGACCAGCCGCTCCACGCAGGTCGTCTCGTCCGCCGCCATCCACAGGCAGTCGCCGGTCTGCACCACGGCGGACGCGTTGTCCGCGATCGGCTTCTCCGTCCCCGCCTTGCCGCTGGCCGCGGTCAGGTGCAGCGCGACGGTTCCGGCGGGCGTGGCGGGGCTGGGCATGGCTGTCCTCGGTGATCCGTTCGCGGCCGCCTATCGCGGGCCGCGTGCAGGAAGGGTGCTTCGGCCACTCCCTGGGGTCAATCGGTCCTTGCGGCGGGCGGATGCTACTTCCAGATGGGCCGGCCGCTGCCGGGCAGGCCGTAGCTGGACCATTTGCGGGTGACCTCGTCGACCACCCCCTGGTCCATGCGCAGCTTCTCGCCCCACTCGCGGTGGGTTTCCGGCGGCAGCTTGTTGGTGGCGTCCAGACCGACCTTGCCGCCCAGGCCCGATTCCGGGCTGGCGAAGTCCAGGTAGTCGATGGGCGTGCCCTCGATGACGGTGATGTCGCGGGCGGGGTCCATGCGGGTGGAGACGGCCCACATCACGTCCTTCCAGTCCCGCGCGTCGATGTCCTCGTCCACGACGATGACCCACTTCGTGTACATGAACTGGCGCAGGAACGACCACACGCCCATCATCACCCGCTTGGCGTGGCCGGGATAGGCCTTGCGCATGCTGACCACGGCGATGCGGTAGGAGCAGCCCTCCGGCGGCAGCCAGAAGTCCACGATCTCCGGGAACTGCTGCTGGAGCAGGGGGATGAACACCTCGTTCAGCGCCTCGCCCAGGACCGAGGGCTCGTCCGGCGGGCGGCCGGTGAAGGTGGAGAGGTAGATCGGGTCGCGCCGCATGGTGATGGCGGTGACCTGGAAGACCGGGAACTTCTCCACCGAGTTGTAGTAGCCGGTGTGGTCGCCGTACGGCCCCTCGTCGGCGTACTCGTCCAGCGACACGTAGCCCTCCAGCACGATCTCGGCCTGCGCCGGCACCTTCAGCGGGACCGTCCTGCAGTCCACCAGCTCCACCTTCCTGCCGCGCAGCAGGCCGGCGAACTGGTATTCCGACAGCGTGTCCGGCACCGGCGTGACGGCGGCCAGGATGGTGCCGGGGTCGGCACCCAGCACGCAGGCGGCCGGCAGCGGCTCGCGCTTGCCCGCCCCCTTCCAGCGCTGGTGGTGCTGGGCGCCGCCGCGGTGCTTCAGCCAGCGCATGATGGTGCGGTCGCGCCCCAGCACCTGCATGCGGTAGATGCCGAGGTTGAAGTCGTCCTCCCGCCGCGCGTCCTTCTCCCCCTGGGTCGGGCCCTTGGTCACCACCAGCGGCCAGGTGATGAGCGGCGCCGGCTCCCCCGGCCAGCAGGTCTGGACGGGCAGCCGGCCGAGGTCGATGTCGTCGCCGGTCAGCACCACCTCCTGGCAGGGGGCGCGGCCGACGGTGGCCGGGCGCATCGCCAGGACGGTCTTGGCCAGCGGCAGCATCTCCCAGGCCTCGCGCAGGCCGCGCGGCGGCTCCGGCTGCTTCAGGAAGGCCAAGGTCTCGCCGACTTGGCGCAGCTCCGCCGGTTCCCGGTCCATGCCCCAGGCGACCCGTTCCACCGTGCCGAACAGGTTCACCAGCACCGGCATCTCCGACCGGGTGCCGTCGGCCTTCGTCACGTTCTCGAACAGCACGGCTGGCCCGCCCTCGGCCAGCAGACGGGTCTGGATCTCGGTCAGCTCCAGCACCGAGGAGACGGGCGTCGTCACCCGCACCAGCCGCCCGGCCTTCTCCAGCCGGTCGATGAAGTCGCGAAGGGAGGCGTAGGGCATGGGATTTCCTCGGTTCGGGCGGCGCAGAATAGACCGGGCGCCGGCCGCGGGGGTCAAGCGGCATTGCACCAAGCGATGGATGGTGTAGCCTCAGGAAGAATAACAATGCGATGACAAAACCGGTGGGGGTATCATGAGCGCGACGGAGGGATTGCGGCTCGAAAGTGTTGTAGAATACATCCTCAGGGTTGCCGACGTGTCCTACCGGGCGGAATACCCGCTCGCCTTTGGGCCGGAGCCGCCCAAGCCGGGCGCCGGCACCCACCTGATCGATTTCCTGGCGGAATGGAAGGGCCAGCGCATCGCCATCGAGGCGATGGGCGGGCGCCTGTTCCCCGCCCGCATGAAGCGGTTTCTCCAGGTCGAGGCGGGGCTCTCCGCCACACCGCTGGTGGATGCGCTACTCCTTGTCGTGGAGGCGCCCCTGTCGAAGGGGCTGAGCGATTGGCTTGCCACTGAGATGGGCCCCGCCACCATCGCCAAGGTCCTGTCGGTCGATGAACTCCCGGGCTATTTCGGCAAGGCGTTGCGGGTGGACATCCACGATGCGCGCCAAGTCGAGGCTCTGCGCATCGCCGCCTTCTCGCCAGCCGCGGATACCGGTTCGGAAGACCGCCTGGAATCCGCGATGCAGGAATCCAGCCGCGTCGATCCCCACCGCCTGCAGCTGCGCAACCTGAAGCGCCTGTTCCCCGCCGCGGTGGTGGATCGGCTGGACGCGCAGCCGGGCAGCCTGGAGGAGAAGCTGCGAATCGGGACCACCGTCCGCGGCGTCACGGTCCTGCTGTCGGACATCATGAACTTCTCCAGCTTCGTCAAGCACGCGCCGACGGACCTGCTGAACGAGGCGATGAGCGAGTACTACCGGGCCGCCCGCCGCGTCGTCTGGAACCACGGCGGCACGCTCGACAAGTTCATCGGCGACGCCGTCCTGGCCATCTTCGGCTATCCCGAGGACGACGGGCTTTCGGCGCGTCGTGCGGCGCGGGCCGCGCGGGACCTCATCGTGCTGGGCGACCAGATCATCAGCGGACTGATGGAGAACATCAACGACGTCATCGAGAGCGGGACGCGGGTCGGCCTGGCCTCGGGCGATGTCCGCGTGATGAACCTCAGCGAGGACGGGCTGGAGCCCTCCTTCGTCGGCGACGTCATCAACCGGGCCGCCCGGCTGGAGAAGAACAGCCCGGTCAACTGCATCCTGATCGATCAGGTAACCTACCGCTGCCTCATGAACGACTCCGCGGAGCCGACCGACTTCCCCAGGGAGGACCGGATGGAATGCGGGATCGTGGAGAAGGGGGAGGCGAAGGGCCAGGCATGGGACCAATGGACCTGGACCATCGACTGCGAGGCGCCGCCGCCGCACTGCGACCTCATTGCCCGCCTCCGCGCCGGGCGGCGGGCAGGAGAGGCGGTGCCGCGGCCAACCCCGCCGGCGGAGGCTCCGAAGCCCCCGGCGCCGGCATTGGCGGAGGCCGCCGCGGGGCCGCCACCCCGGGGCCGTCGCGGACGCTGAGATCATGTCGCGGTGACAAGGCCGGGGTGGCATCCCCCGCGGCCGGCCCCTAGGGTCCCCTGGACGGTCGCCCTGCCGGTGGCCTGCCACATGAAGGGGAACCCATGCTGAAACTGTCCGTCGCCGACGCGCTCGCCCGCCTGCGGGAGACGGGGGAGCGCTATGCCGTCGTCCAGTCCGGGCCCATCCACGACATCGGCTTCTACGGGCCGCGGGACCTCGATCCCCAGAAGCCGCACGTCAGGGACGAGGCCTACATCGTCGCGTCCGGCACCGGCCGCTTCCTCTGCGGCGGGGAGGAGACGGCGTTCGCGCCGGGGGACCTGCTGTTCGTCCCGGCGGGGGTGGAGCACCGGTTCGTCGACTTCACCCCCGACTTCGGCACCTGGGTGGTCTTCTTTGGCGCGGCACCCCCGAAGGCGGGCTAGGCCGGCACGCGCCAGACGGTGGTCTCGCGGAACTCCCGGTCCTCCAGCTCGCGGCTGGTCGGCACCGTGTAGGTGGCGACCGGCTCCAGCCCCTGCTTGGGCAGGTAGGTGCGGCCGGGGTCGCCCATCAGGACGGTCGTTCCGGCTGCGGAAAGGTCCTTCAGCCAGGCCATGATCCGTTCCGCCAGCTGGCGCTCGTAGCAGACGTCGCCGACCAGCAGCACCTCCAGCCCCGGCTGCGGGCGGCCGACGATGTCCTGGCACAGCGTCTCCACCGCGACACCGTTGAGCGCGGCGTTGAGGTCGATGGCGGCGACGGCGAAGGCGTCGATCTCCGCCGCCGCGACGGACGCCGCGCCCGCCTTGGCCGCGGCCAGGGCGACGATGCCGCTGCCGGCGGCGAAGTCCAGCACGCGGCGGCCGTGCACCAGCCCCGGATGGTCCAGCACATGGCGGGCCAGCGCCTGGCCGCCGGCCCAGGGGAAGGCCCAGAAGGGCGGCGGCAGGTTGTTGGCGGCGAGCGTCGCCTCCGTCGCCTGCCAGAGCGGCGTGATCTCGGTGGCGAGGTGGAGGCGGAGTTCGGGCACCAAAGCGGGGCTCTCGACCCGGGTGTTGGCGCGGATGAAGGCGACGGCGTCTGTCATGCCGGCATCATGCCCGAACCCCGCCGGGCCGGGCATGCCTATTCCGGGCGGCAGGTGCGGATCAGATTTCCGGCGCCAGGGTGGACCGGGTGCAGGGCCGGTCCTGGGGCAGGGCGAGGCCGACGGGGCCGCGCACCAGCTGCTCGCGCAGCGGGCGGCGGTCGGCCTCGGCGACGCGGGGGTCGGAGACCAGCTGGAAGGGCGGGTGGACACGGTTGTAGCTGCGCCACGGCTCCGGCGGGCCGCCCCCGCCGCCGGCGGGCTGGCGTGCCTCCGGCGCGGTGGAGACGCCGGCGATGACGGCGATCAGCACCAGCCAGCCGACGTTGCGGCTGTCCTTGAAGGTGGCGAGGCTGTCGGCGGGGTCGTTCATGTCCCAGTCGCGCACCTGCCGCCACATCACCAGCCCGGCCATGGCGAGCGGCACGACCAGGGCGACCGGTTCCGCGCGCTCCACCAGGGCGGCGGTCCACAGGGCGAAGGCGCCGGCGAAGAAGGCGCCGACCCAGCGGCGCGACGCGGGGCCCAGCAGCAGGGCGGTGGACTTCACCCCTACATGGGCGTCGTCCTCGCGGTCCTGGTGGGCGTAGACGGTGTCGTAGCCCAGCGTCCACAGGATGCCGCCGGCGTAGAGCAGCAGGGCGGGGGTGTCGAGCCCGCCGGTCACCGCCGCCCAGCCCATCAGCGCGCCCCAGTTGAAGGTCAGGCCCAGGAAGGCCTGCGGCCACCAGGTGACGCGCTTCATCAGGGGATAGGTGAACACGAGCGCCAGCGAGGCGACGCCCAGCAGCACGGCGAAGCGGTCCAGCTGCACCAGCACCAGCAGCCCCAGCAGCAGCTGCAGGCCGAGGAAGCCCAGCGCCTGGGGCACGGTGACCTGCCCGCTGGGGATGGGGCGGGCGCGGGTGCGCTCCACCCGGGCGTCGATGTCGCGGTCGAGGATGTCGTTGACGGTGCAGCCGGCCCCGCGCATGACCACGGCGCCGACGCCGAACAGGGCCATCAGCCACCAGTCCGGCCAGCCGCCGGCGGGCGCCGCCAGGGCGATGGACCACCAGCAGGGGAACAGCAGCAGCCAGGTGCCGATCGGGCGGTCCAGCCGTGCAAGCCGCGCATAGGGGCGCGCGGCGGCGGGCAGCCAGCGGTCGACCCAGCCGTCGGCGGCGATGTCCGTATGGCCGGCGCCGTCCCGGCGCCCCCCGTCGCTATGGCCCTGGCCGGCCGTCACGCTCATCCCCGCGGCTCCCCTGTCCGGGCGGCCTGACGCCGCCCTTGCCGGCGCGCAGAGTAGCGCCAAAACGCCGCGCGGTCACCCCGTGACGAGCATCACTGCACGACCGTTCGATTTTCTTGACCGTGCCGGCCGACAGCGCGTTCTCTACCCTCGATCCGACCCGCCCGCCCCCTGACCGGAGTCTCCATGGCCGACCGGCCGCGCACCCGCCTCCACGTGCCCGAGAGCCTCGCCGCCGGCGCCGCCGCGGCGCTGGGCGCCGGCCAGGCGCACTACCTGCGCTCGGTGCTGCGCCAGGGGCCGGGGGACCGGGTGCTGGCCTTCAACGGGCGCGACGGGGAGTGGCTGGCCGAGATCGCGCAGCTGGGCAAGTCGTCGGGCACGCTCGCCCTGCTGGAGCGCACCCGCGAGCCCGTCGCGGAGCCGGACCTCTGGCTGCTGTTCGCGCCGCTGAAGGGCGGGCGCACCGAATATGTGGTGGAGAAGGCGACCGAGCTGGGCGCCTCCACGATCTGGCCGGTCTTCACCCGCCGCACCGACGTCAACCGGGTGAACGCCGAGCGGCTGGCCGCCAACGCGGCGGAGGCGGCGGAGCAGTGCGAGCGGCTGTCGGTGCCGGACCTGCGCGAGGCCGCGGCGCTGGACGCCGCGCTGCGCGGCTGGGACCCCGCCCGCACCCTGTTCGTCGCCGCCGAATCCGGCGCTGCGCGGCCCGCCGCCGCCGCCATGGCCGAGGCCGCCGGCCGGCCGGCGGCGGTGCTGGTCGGGCCGGAGGGCGGCTTCGACCCGGCCGAGCTTGACCTGCTGGCCCGCATGGCTTTTGTTGTCCCCGTCGGGCTGGGCCCGCGGGTCCTGCGCGCCGACACGGCCGCCTTCGCGGCCCTGTCGGTCTGGCAGGCCGTCGCCGGCGACTGGCCGGCCGGCCGCCCCCCTTTCCGCCACACCAGTCCCTGAGGAACGCCTCCGATGTCCGCTCCCCCCAAGTCGCGTGGCGCCCCGGTGACCGACCGCCGGCAGCTCGTCGAGTACCTGGAACAGGGCTGCAAGCCGCCCGAGGACTGGCGCATCGGCACCGAGCACGAGAAGTTCGCCTTCCGCCTGTCCGACAAGCGCCCGCTGCCCTACGACGGGGCGGACGGGATCGGCGAGATCCTGCGCCAGCTGGCCGCCCGCTTCGGCTGGGAGCCGGTGTACGAGGGCGAGAACGTCATCGCGCTGCTGAAGGCGCAGGCCAACATCACGCTGGAGCCGGGCGGCCAGTTCGAGCTGTCGGGCGCGCCGCTGGCCACCATCCACCAGACCTGCGGCGAGGTGGGCGAGCACCTCTCCCAGGTCAGGCAGATCGGCGCCGACCTCGGCATCGGCATGATCGGGCTGGGCTTCAATCCCAAGTGGCGGCGGGACGAGATCCCGTGGATGCCCAAGGGCCGCTACAAGATCATGCGCGAGTACATGCCCAAGAAGGGCACCATGGGCCTCGACATGATGACCCGCACCTGCACGGTCCAGGTCAACCTGGACTTCCGCTCCGAGGCGGACATGGTGAAGAAGTTCCGGGTCAGCCTGGCCCTGCAGCCGATCGCCACCGCGCTGTTCGCCAACAGCCCCTTCAAGGAAGGCAGGCCGAACGGCTTCCAGTCGCTGCGCAGCCACGTCTGGACCGACACCGACAACGACCGCTGCGGCGACCTGCCCTTCGTGTTCGAGGACGGGTTCGGGTTCGAGCGCTACGCCGACCACGCGCTGGGCGTGCCGATGTACTTCGTCTACCGCGACGGCACCTACAACGACGCCTCGGGCCAGAGCTTCCGCGACTTCCTCCAGGGCCGCCTTCCGGCGATGCCGGGCGAGCTGCCGCTGATGACGGACTGGGCGGACCACCTGACCACGCTGTTCCCCGAGGTGCGCCTGAAGCGGTTCCTGGAGATGCGCGGCGCCGACGGCGGCCCGTGGAAGCGCCTCTGCGCCCTGCCGGCGCTTTGGGTCGGGCTGCTCTACGACGACACGGCCCTGGACGCCGCCTGGGACATGGTCAAGGACTGGACCGAGGAGGAGCGGGCCGGCCTGCGCCGCGACGTGCCGCGCCTGGGGCTGGACGCGCCCTTCCGCCAGGGCCGGGTGCAGGACCTCGCCCGCCGCACCGTCGAGATCGCCCGCGAGGGCCTGCGCGGCCGCGCCCGCACCGCCGGCATGGGCGACGACGAGACGATCTACCTGGAGACGCTGGCCCAGATCGCCGACAGCGGCATCACCTCCTCCACCGAGCTGCTGCGCAAGTTCGAGGGGGAGTGGGGCGGCGACGTCGACCGGCTGTACGAGGAATACGCGTACTGAGGCCGGCGGCGGGTCAGGCCCGGTCGAGCCTGATCCGCTCCGCCAGGAAGTCCAGGAATACCCGGACCCGGGCCGGCATGCGGCGGTGGCCCATGAAGATGGCGTGCACCTGCTCCGCGTCGCCGGCGTCGAACTCTTCCAGGACCGGGACCAGGGTGCCGGCCTCGACGTCGCGCGCCACGTGGAAGGCGCCCAGCCGCGCCAAGCCCAGCCCGGCCAGCGCGAAGTCGCGCACCGTCTCCCCGTTGTTGGCGAGGACCGTGCGCGGCACCGGCACCGCGACCGTGGCGCCGCCGACCCGGAACGGCCATTCGTTCAGCGCCGGGCGGAAGTTGAAGGCGATGCAGGCGTGCCCGGCGAGGTCGGCCGGCTCGCGCGGCGTGCCGGCCCGCGCGAGGTAGGCGGGCGAGGCGACCACCAGCCGGCGGCTCTCCCCCAGCCGGCGCGCCTTGAGGCTCGAATCGCGCAGCGCCCCGACGCGGATCGCCACGTCCGCCCGCTCCTCGATCAGGTCGATCACCGCGTCGGTCAGCGACAGGTCCAGGGTGATGCCGGGGAACCGCGCCAGGAACTCCGGCACCAGGGGCACCACCTGGTGGGTCCCGAAGGGGATGGAGGCGTTCACCCGCAGCAGGCCCCGTGGGGCCGCGCCCCCTTCCGACACCTCGCGCTCGGTCTCCTCGATGTCGGCCAGTATGGCGGTCGAGCGCTCCAGGTAGGACCGCCCCTCCGGCGTCAGGTCGAGCCGCCGGGTGGAGCGCTTCACCAGCTGCACGCCCAGGCGCGACTCCAGCCGGTCCACCAGCTTGCTCACCGCCGAGGGGGTGAGGCCGAGGGCGCGGGCGGCGGCGGAGAAGCTGCCGGCCTCGACGGCGCGGACGAACACCTCCATCTCCCCGGTGCGGTTCAGCATGCAACGCCCCCTCATCTGTGAACCTGGTTCACGGATGCTATGCCGATCCACCGGATTATCAATGGAATGCGTATAGCGGACCATCCGCCCCGCGACCCGCGGCAAGGCGCGGGCGGACACCATCATCCGGCGGAGGAGCCGACAATGCAGTTCGACTTGAAGGGAACCCGGGCCGTCGTCTCCGGCTCGACCGAGGGCATCGGCTATGCCATCGCCAGGGGGCTGGCGGTGGGCGGCGCGGAGGTCGTGGTCAACGGCCGCTCGGAGGCCCGCACCGAGGAGGCGGCGGCGCGCTTGCGGTCCGAGGTGGCGGGCGCCGTCGTGGCGGGCGTCGCCGGCGACCTCTCCACCGCGGAAGGGGCACACGCCTTCCTCGCCCGGGC
>DASPKT010000046.1:0-6399 GCA_035627915.1 Azospirillaceae bacterium | reverse complement strand
GCCGGCCAGGTCTCCCGGCCAGTTGGTCAGGACCATGATCGGCAGGGTCGGCCGGCGCTCCCGCAGGGAGGCGGCGACGGCGCTCCCGTGCTGGTCGGGAAGCCGCAGGTCCAGCACGATGGCGTCGGCCGGGTCGCGCGCGTCCGCCCGCAGGGCCTCGGCACCGTCGTGGCACACGGTCACCCGGTGGCCCTGGTTGGCGAGATGGCGGGCAACCGCGTAGGCATACCCCCTGTCGTCCTCGACGAGCCGGACATGGGACGGCCTGGAAACCCGCCGCCGCGCCTCCAACTGCCCGACCACCGACTGCAGGTCGTCGCGTACGAGCGGCTTCCCCAGGACCGGCGCGTCGCCGGGCGGCAGATCGGCCGCGGATGCGCCGGTGAACCAGGCGAAGGGGATCGAACGCTGCTGCAGCAACCCGACCAGCCGCGTGACCGGGCCCTCGCCCAGCCGGTAATCCAGGAGCGCCGCGTCCACGTCCCCGCTCTCGACGGCGTCGAGAGCGGCGCCCTCGTGCTGGATCGGGCCGACCGGCTCATGTCCAAGGGTCCGCAGCTCCGCAGCCAGCAGGAGACCGATGAGCGCCTGATCTTCGACGAGCAGAATCTTCATGACGGCGGGAACTGAGGGGAAAGGTCGTCCAACATTAGACGATCCGGTTCAAGTCGGCACGTCAAAATCCTGACACCGGAGGCACACTTCCGAGGGGGTTCCGCCCTCGCAGGACCGGCGCTTCCGTGTCGCGCAGGGCCAGCGGGCCCGCGCGCCGTCATGGGAATGCGGGCAGGCCCGAGGGCGCCCCAGCACGGGAGAACCCTCCAACCACCTACCGTGAATTTGTGTCCCGGAAATGTACTCTTGCCCAATAGAGCGCTGGCCCGAATAGCGCACCACGAAGAGATGATCGCCCCTCACCTGTCGCTCTGCAGCGCTTCCGAAGCGCTTAAACGAAAGAGCGCAAGATTCGACTTCCACCACATGGAGTATTCCACTGACTGCAGCCATTCTTCCGTTGCGCCTAGAGGAGAAGGCAGTGATGTCGGTGGAAAGCGCTGTTCGGCCATCGCCGGCTCCGGTGCCTCCGGATCATTCGGCTCCAAGCCGGTTATTGTCCAGGCTCGGCAGGCGGCTGCCGCAGTATCTCGGTATTCTTACCCGCGATCCCGGCTGGCTTCCCATGTTCCTGCTGGGCCGTCTCGTTCCCGTGCGCGAGGCGCTGAGGTTGTTGCCGGTGCCCCGCGTTCATCCCGGATTCGGGGAACCGGGCGCCCTGCTGGACCGAGGCCTCTGGGACCTGGAATCCGGGCTGGAGCGGGACGGCATCGCCGACGGGCTGCGGCTGCGTCCCGAGGACGTCCGCGCCATCCAGGAGTTCGCCTTCGCCACGCCCTGCTTCGCGGCGGCGGACCCGTCCCGCCCCGTAAGGGTTCCCAGGGACCTGGTGTCGGGTCCGCCGGCCGGAGCCGGCGGCGCCCTGGTCGCCGATTACCGCGACGGCATCGGTACGTGTCCCGAGATCGCCCGGCTCTGGTCGGACCCGCTGCTCCTCACGATCGCGAGCCGGTACCTGCGCCGTCCCGCCGTCCTGAAACGATCCAGGCTGTGGTGGACCTTCTCGGGAACGCAGGCGGACGCGGCCGACCTGTCGACGTTCTCGGTCGACCATTTCCACTATGACCTGGACGACTGGCTCTGCCTGAAGTTCTTCTTCTACATCACCGACGTCGACGCGGAGGCGGGACCGCACGCCTTCATCCGGGGCAGCCAGGCACGCCGCCGGCTGTCGCACCAGCTGACGCTCTTCAAGGGCCAGTCCGAGAAGAGCCTGTCCGCCTTCTATCCGCCGGGCGACTTCCTGCTGCTGACCGGGCCGGCCGGCTACGGCTTCGCCGAGGACCCGTTCGGCTTCCACACCGGAACGACGCCGACCCGGCGCAACCGCCTGATCCTGGAAGTGGAATACGGGATCACGAAACGGCGGGTGGCCGGGCCCTACGGTTCGCCGCGGTGACACCTTGTCCGCCCGCCGGCGCATCCGGCGGCCTGACGGCTCGCGTCCCGGTATCCCGGGCAGGTGACGATGGCGCGGATCGGCCGTGCACCGGCATATCCTCCGACTTTCCGGTCGGAGGAACGGCACCAACGACGCACAGCCGGCGGATTTCGGAACTTCCTACCGCGCGTTCCATGGCCTGATCGCTAGTGGGGAGCGCCGGGCCCGGTGCGGAGTTCCGTGGAACCGCCCGCCCGTGCCCGGCCCCACCGGATACGGCCCCCCGGCGGGGCAGGAACGAATTCAGGCGGCTTGGACATGACGATCAGGAACGACACCCGGTTCTACATCGACGGCCGATGGCACGACCGCGCCGAAGCGCCGCGGATCTCCGTCGTCAGCCCGGCCACCGAGAGCGTCGTCGGACAGGTCGCGGCCGGTTCGCCGGCCGACGTCGACCTCGCGGTGGCAGCCGCCCGTCGGGCGTTCGAAACCTTCTCCCGCAGCTCCGTCGAGGACCGGCTTGCCCTGCTCGGCCGCATCCTGGCGCTGCTGGAGGAGCGGGCGGACCGGTTCGCGGAGGCCCTCGCCACCGAGATGGGGGCCCCGATCGGCTACGCGCGGTCGGCCCAGGTCCCCTTCGCCCTCGAGCATGTCCGCGTGCAGAGGGAGGTGCTGCGGCGCTACGCGTTCCTTACCCAGGACGGCGGGACCGCGACGGCGAAGGAGCCCATCGGCGTCTGCGCCCTGATCACGCCCTGGAACTGGCCGCTCTACCAGATCACCGCGAAGGTCGCGCCGGCCATCGCCGCCGGCTGCACCGTCGTCCTGAAGCCCAGCGAGCTGTCGCCCTACAGCGCCCAGCTGTTCGCGCAGGTGATGCACGACGCCGGCACGCCGGCCGGCGTGTTCAACCTCGTCGGGGGGACCGGCGAGGTGGTGGGGGCGGCCCTGGCGGCTCACCCGGACGTCGACATGATCTCGATCACCGGTTCCACCCGCGCCGGCGTGCTGGTGGCGCAGGCCGCCGCCGTCACGGTGAAGCGGGTGGTGCAGGAACTCGGGGGAAAGTCGCCCAACGTGTTCCTGGATGATGCCGATTTCGGGCAGGCCGTCGCCAAGGGCGTGCTGGCGGGCATGCGCAACACCGGGCAGTCGTGCAGCGCCCCGACGCGGATGCTGGTGCCCGCGGCCCGGCTGGCGGAGGTGGAGGCCCTGGCCGCCAAGGCCGCGGCCGGCATCATCGTGGGCGATCCCTGGGACGAGCGGACCACCATGGGCCCGATCGCCAACGCCGCCCAGTTCGCGCGGGTGCAGGAGATGATCGCCGCCGGGATCGACGAGGGGGCCAAGCTGGTCTGCGGCGGCCCCGGCCGCCCGCCGGGGCTGGAGCGCGGCTTCTTCGCCCGGCCGACGATCTTCTCGTCGGTGTCGCCCGGGATGCGGATCGCCCGGGAGGAGATCTTCGGGCCGGTGCTGACGATCATCCCCTACGACACCGAGGAGGAGGCGGTCAGGATCGCGAACGACACCGTGTACGGCCTCGGCGCCCACGTCCAGTCGTCCGATCCGGACCGGGCCCGGCGCGTGGCCGCCCGGATCCGGGCGGGGCAGGTCCATATCAACTATCCCACCTGGAACGGCTACGCCCCGTTCGGCGGCTACAAGCGTTCCGGCAACGGCCGCGAATACGGCGTCCATGGCCTGGAGGAATATCTCGAGACCAAGTCGATCCTCGGCTACTGACCGACCCGCCTTCACGGCACCTGCACCGCGGAACGGCCGTCCCGTCCGGTGCGGCGCCGGATTCGGACGGATCGACGGCCGGGCGGCTGCCCCCGTCAGCAATTCCGGCCCCGGTCCGCTGTTGGAGGAGGCTGCGGGACCTGCCTCGCTGTGAGGCGTCCCCGGCATTCGGAGGTCCACCATGACCCAGCAGAATCAGGACAAGGAAAAGGCCGGCCAGACACCATCCGCCGATCCGGCGGGACAGGACCGGAACTCCCCGGCGAAGGAACGCCCGGGCCAGGGCTCCGGCCAGCAGCAGGGCGGGCAGGCCGGCTCTGAGCAGCAGCGCGACCAGGAGCAGGCGGCCGGCGACGTCTGACGCCGTTCCCGCTTCCTGAAGGGCCGGTGCCGCCATGGTGCCGGCCCGGCACGGGCCGGACCCCGGCGGCGCCCGTCCGGGGCCGTCACGGTCCTTCAGGCAGGTGTGCGACCGGGCAGCGATGAGTGCACCGGACATGCGCGCCGGGCCGGTCCGATGCCGCCCGCCCGGCATGGAGCGGCGTCCCTGCCGGTCCAATCCCCATCCTGACCGGAACGCCCCGCCGCACCGGCGCCGCACATTCCAGACCAGCCGATCCCAGGCCCGAGGGCGGCGCGCACGAGGCGCACGGGATGGGGACGCCGCCCTTCCAGGGTTCCGGATGAGTGCTGACCCGTGGCTGTTGTCCTCGACATCATCGTCCCCGTCTTCGGCCTGATCATGGCTGGCTTCCTGCTGGGACGCCCGCCATGGTTCCCGTCCAACCTGTCCATTTCGCTCAGCAGTTTCGTCCTCAACCTGGGCTTGCCGGCGCTCCTGTTCAGCGCCATGGCCAGCCGCGACCTGCCGGGACGCGGCGACCTGGCGATCATCGGCACCTATTTCCTGGCCTTGCTCGCCGTCGCCGGATCGGCCCTGGCCTACGCCCGGCTCCTCTACGCGGAGTCGCTGGCGGGCGCCGCGACGCTGGCGCTCGGCGCCACATTCTCCAATTTCGGGCTGATCGGAATTCCCCTGGTCCTCGCGGCCTTCGGTCACGAGGGTCTGCAGCAGATGCTCCTCATCGTCACCTTCCACTCGGTGCTGATGATCGGATCGGCGACCCTGCTCGCCGAGACGGACCAGGCGGAATCCGGTTCAGGGTCCCTCTCCATCGCCCGTACCACGGTCCTCAGCCTGCTGACGAACCCCGTGATCATGTCGATCATGGCCGGGATCGCCTATGGGGCGCTCGGGCTCGGCCTGCCCCGGCCCGTCGACCGTACCCTGGCGATGCTGTCGGCGGCGGTGCTGCCCTGCGCGCTGTTCGCACTCGGTTCGGGCCTGCGCGAGCTGCGGCTGCACGACCTGCTGGGCCGCACCACCCTGATGGTGCTCGGCAAGCTGGTGGTCCTGCCCCTGGCCGTCTGGGTCCTCGGGCGCTACGTCTTCCACCTCGGCCCGCTGCAGCTGGCCGTCGCCGTCACCTGCGGGTCCCTGCCCAACGGGATCAACGTCTATCTGTTCGCCCAGCGCTATGGCGTCCACGTCCAGCGCACCGCGAGCGCCGTCCTCCTGTCGACGGCCTTCTCGGCCGGCACGACCACCCTCGTCCTGGCCTGGCTGAGGCCGCCGGCCTGATGGCCGTCATTCCGCCGCGTCCCGGCACCCCGGTGTCGTGTAGAGGTGCGTGATCCTCCAGTCCCCGTCGGCCTTGAGCAGGATCATGAGCCATCGCCCGGGGCTGTCGGTCGGCTCGGGCCGCGCCTGGGGCCGCCCCTGGGGGAAAAGCCGGCAGGCGTGCGTCCCCTCCACGACGGCGGTCTCCCCCTCGATGCGGATATCCGCCTCGCGGTCGAGCAGTCCGGCGAGGCGCACATCCCCGGGCCGGAGAGTGAGACGTTGCTCCGCATCGGCAGCCAAGGCGCCCCCGTCGACGCCATGCTCGACAACCCGCGCGTCCCTGGCGAACAGCGCTTCGGCACGGGCGGGGTCCCCGTCCTCGACGGCGCGCGCATAGGCGTCCAGGAAGGCGGTGACGCTGGCCCTGTCGTCCGCGGGCCGGGCGAACGGGGGAACCGTCGTCACGACGACGGCGACGGAAAAGAGTCCCAGCAGGCGCAGAAGCATGGTGGCCTCCTCGATGTCATGCCCCCGGCAGCCCGCGGTCGCGGCCATAGGGGCGAGGACCCGGCGGCCCGCTCCGCGGAGAAGGGTCCGGAGGGCCGCTCCTAGGGGAGCAGCGTGCTCGGCGTGGCCAGTTCCATCTCGACCGCCTTCACGCCGGGAAGGCTGCGGGCGGCGATCTCCAGCGCCTTGCGCTCCGCTTCGGAATGGACGAGCCCGCTGTAGCGGACGACGCCGTTCTCGACGACGACGTTGACCGTGGACAGATCCGCCCAGGGCTCCCGCTCCAGCATGCGGACCAAGTCGGCGCGCAGGCCGTCGTCCGTCTGCTGCCCGGCGGGAGGACGCGCCCTGCCGGCCAGGGCCAGGGCCCTCAGGAAGTCCGACCGGCTGAGGATGCCGACCAGCCGCCCGTCCCGTGTCACCGGCACCCGCTTGATGCGGTTCCGGTCGAAGACCTGGAGGACCTCCTCCAGGCCGGTGTCCTCGTCGACCGTCACGACGGAGGCGGTCATGATGTCCGCCGCCC
>DASPKT010000045.1:0-23682 GCA_035627915.1 Azospirillaceae bacterium | reverse complement strand
AGGCCCTTGATCTCGTAGGCCGCTGTCACCGGCGCCATCTCCACCCGCACGTCGGCGGGGTCGGCGTCCAGCTCGTCCGCCAGGACCTGCGCCAGGCCCGAGAGCGCGCCCTGCCCGATCTCGCAGGAGCGCGACAGCAGGGTCACCGCCCCGTCCGGCGCGATGCGCAGCCAGGCGTCGAACTCCGGCGCGGCGCCGGCGGCGGCCGCACCGGACAGGTTGAAGCCGACCGTGAGGCCGGCGGCAGCCGTCGCGGCGGCGGACGTGCCGAGGAAGCGGCGGCGGGAGAGGCGGGTATCCATGGCCGGCCCTCCCTCAGGCCACGCCGGCGGCGCGGCGGATGGCCTTGCGCACCCGGTTGTAGGTGCCGCAGCGGCACAGGTTGGTCATGGCGGCGTCGATGTCGGCGTCGGACGGCTGCGGCTTCTCCTTCAAGAGCGCCGCGGCGGCCATGATCATGCCGGACTGGCAGTAGCCGCACTGCGGCACCTGCTCCTCGATCCAGGCCTTCTGGAGCGCGTGGCTGCGATCCGGCGACAGCCCCTCGATGGTGGTCACGCTCTGCCCGTCCACGCCTTCGACCGGCATGGCGCACGCGCGCACCGGCATGCCGTCCACATGCACCGTGCAGGCGCCGCACAGGGCCGCACCGCAGCCGAACTTGGTGCCGGTCAGCCCCAGCTCGTCCCGCAGCACCCACAGGAGCGGCGTGTCGCCGTCGACATCCACCTCGCGCCGCTTGCCGTTCACCGTCAGCACATACGCCATCGTTGCCGCCCTCCCCGCAGGTCCGCATGCCTTGCCGGCAGCGTAGGACGGGACCGCGCGCGCGTCAGCGGCGGAAACACGGGGTTACGCACCCGTTACGCGGGCGCAATACGCCGCCGGCCCTCAGCCCATGGAGCGGCGGTAGGCGACGGCGGGGGCGACGCGGTAGCCGAGCGTGCTGGCGAAGCGGCCGGCGCAGCGGGCGGTCGCCTCCTCCGGCGTGTCGGCACCGACCAGGAAGGTGCGCCCCTCCACCCAGGCGCGGGTGTAGTCGGGCGGCGCCAGCCGCGCCGTCACCGTTTCCGCGAAGTCGGGGTTGCTGACCTTCACTTCCCAGAAGGTCTGGGCCAGCATGGTCTGGCGGTCCAGCACGATGAGCTGGGTGCGCGGCTTCTCCCGCACCCGGGCCAGCGCCGCCTCCAGCTCCGCCGTCTCCGCCTTCAGCTCCTCGATCTCGCCGTTGGCGTCGTCCAGCCAGCGCCGGATCTCCTCCAGCTTGCCCGAGGTGTCGGTGATCTCGCCCTGGAACTGCTCCATCAGCTGCTCGCGCTTGGCGAGCTGGCGCTGCAGCTCGATGCGCCGCACCGCCAGCTCCTTCCACTGGCGGAAGATCATGGCCCCGATCAGGGCCAGCATGATGAGGATCAGGCCGGTCAGCATGATGTCACGTGGTCTTGCGGAAGAAGGAGGTCATGCGCAGCGGCCCCTTGGCCGGGAACTGCAGCTCCACCAGACGGCGGGCGGTCGTCTCCTCCTCCGCCCAGATGGAGACGACGTGGTCGGCCGCCTTCAGCGGCGCCGGCAGGTCCTGCTTCGCCTCGGCCGACTGGTTGTGCACCAGGGCGCTGCCGAACTCCGTCTTGTCCTTCGAGGGCTCGCCGATCTGGTGCAGGATCACGAAGTCGCGGGCCCGCGATTCGTTGATCTCTGTCCGCAGCGCCGCGTTCTGCTGGCGCAGCCGGGCCCGCTCCGCCTGGGCCGCGGTGAGGGCCGCGCGTTGCTGCTCCAGCGTGCCCAGCACCTGGGTCTTCTCCGCGGAGACGCCGCGCATGCGGTCGGTGGCGGCGCCGACGGCGCGGCGCAGGCGCAGCTCCACGCCGAAGCGCCAGGCCCAGAGGAAGGCGATGAACATCAGGCCGACGGCGCCCGATGCCAGGAGGAGTTCGTCGATCATGCCGGAACGGCCCGCAGCGGTGACGGCCGGCAGGATAGGGACGGCCGCGCCGGCCTTCCACCCCAAATGGTTTAAGACTTTAACCCTATACGAATGAATTGCCGGGCGGGTCCCGGGCCGCAGGCGGTCTCCCGCCGCCGACGATGTCCCAGATTTGTTTCAGGGCCGGTCCCCGGCTTCTCCATATGCGGACGACAGGCTTTCCGAAGCAGGGACCGGACCCGGATGGCGCAGCCGACGGCCTTCGAACAGTACATGCTGGAACTGCTGAACCGCGCGCGGTCGGACCCCGCGGGGGAGGCGGCGCGGCTCGGCATCGAGCTCAACCAGGGGCTGGCGGCCGGCACCATCACGGCCACGCCCAAGGCGCCGCTCGCCTTCAACGAGCGGCTGATCGACGCCGCGCGCGCGCATTCCGACTGGATGTTCGCGGCCGACACCTTCTCCCACACCGGGGTCAACGGTTCCTCCCCCGGCGACCGCATGGCGGCGGCGGGATACTCCTTCACCGGGTCCTGGACCTGGGGGGAGAACATCGCCACCCAGTACGGCTCCCGCCTCTCCATCACCCAGTCGGTCACGGCGGGGCTGGAGGAGGGGCTGTTCCGCTCCCCCGGGCACCGCACCAACATCCTGGGCGAGGGGTTCCGCGAGATCGGCATCGGCATCACCGGGGGCGAGTACCAGGGCTTCCAGGGGGTGATGGCGACGCAGAACTTCGCCCGTTCCGGCTCCTCGCGGTTCCTCACCGGCGTCGCCTTCGGCGACCGGGACGGCGACCGCTTCTACGACGTGGGCGAGGGGCGCGGCGGCATCGCGGTGGAGGCGCGCGCCGCCTCCGGTGCCGTCTACTCCACCACGACCTGGGACGCCGGCGGCTACCAGATGGCGCTGCCGTCGGGCAGCTACACCGTGACCTTCAGCGGCGGCGGGCTGGCGGCACCCGTGGTGCGCTCCGCCAGCGTCGGCACCGTCAACACGAAGCTGGACCTGGAGACGCTGTCCGCCTCGGCGCCGCAGCCCTCCACCGCGGCGGAGCTGCTGCTGCGCCGCACCTCCGGCGACATCGTCGCCTGGGACGCAAGCCGGGGGCCGGAGGGCTTCACCGGCCTCGCCACCTTCGGCGCGGCGACGCCGGTGCGGATGCTGGCGGACCTGGACGCCGACGGGCGCGACGACCTGCTGCTGGGCACCGGCGGCTCCTCCCACGTCTGGTGGGACGTGTCGGCGGGGCCGGGCGGCTTCCACGTGCTGCCGGACTTCGGGCCCTTCCAGGCGGTGGCGGCCGGCGACTTCACCGGCAGCGCCGCCGAGGACCTGCTGCTGCGGGCCGGCGACGGGCGGCTCGTCTTCCTGGACGCCGCCGGCGGGAACCGGGTGGACGCCTTCCTCACCCTCGCGTCGCGCATCGCCTTCGTCGGGACCGGCAACCTGGACGGCACCGGCCGCGACGACGTGCTGTTCCAGGACACGGTCACCGGCGGCCTGTTCCACTGGAACGGGACCGGCTTCACCGACCTGCTGCGGCTCGGCACCGGCTGGCAGGTGGGCGGGATCGGCGACTTCACCGGCGGCGAGGCGGACGACCTGCTGCTGGTCAACGGCCAGACCGGGGCCGCGCTGTTCTGGGAGACGGCGCGGGGCGCGGCCGGCTTCCGCAACGCCCCCGCCGTCGGCGCCGGCTTCGCCGTGACCGGCGCGGCGGACCTGGACGGCGACGGCAAGGACGACGTGCTGCAGCAGAACACCGCCACCGGCGACGGGCTCTACTGGAACGGGACCCGCTTCGTCGGGCTGGGCGACGTCCTGTCGCAGGTGTCGCTGGTGGGTCTCGGCGACGTCGCCTGAGCCGGCGCGACGTTTCCTGTCGCGCCGGCGTCAACGATCTTTCGCAGCGCAGCATCCCCGGGGCGGTTCTGCCTGCGCAATAGGCAGAATGACCAAGGTCTTGGCACATCATGCCCTTGATTTATCAAGAAAAATGCCGTTGACACCGGGGTCGGGAACCCTTACTTTTTGCAGCGCAGCATTCGTGCTGTAACGCACTTCTTGGGCGTTTCCTCCCTGAACTCAAGGCCGCCTCCGGGCGGCCTTTTTTCTTGGAACGGCAGGGACGGACGGCCTTCCCGTCGCGCGGCGTCAGTCGCCGACGCGGTTGGTGCCGACCCAGACGCCGGGCCGCTGGCGGCCGTCGGTCTCGATCACCAGGCCGGGGCCGCCCTGGCGCCCCTCGCGGAAGCCGCCGACGAAGCGCTGGCCGTTGGCGAAGACCAGCTCGCCGTGGCCGGCCGGCTGGCCGTCGACGAAGCGGCCGACATAGCGGTCGCCGTTGGCGAAGCGCATCTCCCCGTAGCCGTCCAGCCGGTTGTCCACGAGCTCGCCGCGGTAGACGTGGCCGTTGGCGAAGCGCATCTCGCCGTGCCCGTCCAGCCTGTCGCCCGCCACCTCGCCCCGGTAGACGTCGCCGTTGGCGAAGGTCAGCACGCCGAAGCCGGCGCGGCGGTCGTCCTGGAAGCTGCCCTCGTAGCGGTCGCCGTTCGCCAGCAGGGCGACGCCGTGGCCGACCCGGCGGTCGTTGCGCCATTCGCCCTCGTGCCGTTCCCCGTTGGCGGCCAGCACGCCCAGCCCGTCGCGGATCTGCCCGCGCACCTGGCCGCGGTAGCCGGCACCGCCGGCATAGGAGATGGCGCCGGGGCCGGCGGCCTGGCGCCGCGCCTCCTCCGCCGCCCGCCGGGCCTGGGCCTGCGCGGCTTCCGCCCGCGCCACCGCCCCGTCGACCAGCGCGCCGCCGGCCGAGCCCGCCAGCCGCGCCGCCTCCGTCGCCGTGGCAACCGCCTTCTGGATGTGCGCGCCCAGGCCCGACGTCGTGGGGTCCGGCCGGGCGGCGGCCGGGGGTTGCGCAGCAGGAGGCAGGGCGGCGGCAGGCGGGCTGGCCGGAGGCGGAGCGGCCGGGGGCGGCGCGGTCGCCATCGCCACGGTCCGCGACGCGGCCGGTTCCGCCGCGTCGGCAGGCTGCAGCGACCGCACCGACATGTAGCCCTCGCGGTCCCCGCCGTCGCGCACCCGCGCCCAGGCGCCGTCGGGCATCACGTCCAGCAGAGTCACCGCCTCCCCCGCCTCCATCTGGCGCAGGCCGCGGGCGCCGATGGCCGGCTGGGCGAACAGCATGGTGGCGCGCGCCGCCTCGTAGCTGCCGCCGGGCGTGGGGGCCGGCGGCTCGGCCGGGCGCGGCTGGGGCTGGGGGGCCCCTGCCTGGGCCGGTTCGGGCTCGCGTGGTTCGGGCTCGCGTGGTTCAGGCTGGCGCGGCTCGGGCTGGCGCGCTTCGGGAGGCGGCGCCGCGGCGGCGACCTGCACGGGCGCCGCGGCCGGCGGTTCCGCCGCGGGGGCGGGCTCGGCCGGCGCCGCCGGCGCTGCCAGCAGGCCGGCATGCATGAAGCCGGATGCGCCGGCGGACTCCACCCGGACCCAGGAGCCGCCCTTGACCCGCCCGGTGACGCGCACCTCGGCCTTCGCCGGCACGGTGCGCAGGACGGGGGCGTCCGCCGCCGGCGCGCCGCGCATCCGGGCCGCCTGCTTGGCCACCAGCATCTCGTCCGCCGGCTCCACCGCCGGGTCCGGCTGGGCCGGATGGGGTGGAACGGCCGCCGTCCGGACAGGCGCGGGGGCGGGCACCGGGGCGGCGGCCACGGCGGCGGGGACGAGGCGGACGGAAGTGCCCATCTCGTTGCGGTGCCAGGGCTTCTGCGCCTGCTTCGTGGCGCCGGCGACGCTGTCGGCGACGGCGTGCAGCGCCTCGTCCAGCTCGATGCCGGGCCTCGCGAACGCCTGCGCCAGCGCGGCGGCGTAGCGCCCCGCCCCCTTGCGCGGCGGGGCGGCGGCGGGACGGCCGGGCTGCTGGGCGAAGCCGACCAGCAGGCCCGGCGCCGGCGGCGGCTCGACCGGGGCGGGCTGCACGGCGCCCATCCCCTCGACCCGCCGCAGCCGGTCGGCCGGCGGGCTGCCCGCGGTGGGGTCGATCAGGACCGCCGCCGGGCGCCCGGCGCCGCGCAGGCCGCCCAGCACCTCCTCCAGCGCCACCGCGTCGACCACGACGTCGAGCGCGCCCTCCATCCGCGCGTCGGCCGGCACCAGGAAGCTGCGGGCACCCAGCGCGAAGACCGGCCCGGCATAATAGACCAGCCCGAACTCGGCGGCGGCGAGATCGCCGCGGAACCGTTCCAGCGCCTGCGCCAGGGCCGCGTGGGAAGGGTCCTCCACCAGCGTCACGGTCAGCCCGGCACGGCCCAGCGCGTCCGCCACCAGGGCGGCGTTCGCCTTGACCGCGGCGGCGGCGGGACCGGCGGGGCCGGCGTTGCCGACCACCAGCGCCACCCGCGGCGCTGCAGCCGCCCCCGCCGGCAGCAGGGCCGCCCAGAGCAGCGTGGCGGCGACCCAGCCGCGGACCCGTCCCATCGCCCCCTCCCCTATCGCCGCGCCACCGCCTCGCACCGGACCAGCACGAGGGTGAGGTTGTCGCGCGCACCCGCCTCCAGCGCCTCGCGCACCAGCTCGTCCGCCGCGTGCGGCGGCGCCATCCCGGCCAGCGTCGCGGCCAGCCGCGCCTCCCCCAGCGCCTTGGTCAGCCCGTCGCTGCACAGCAGGAAGACGTCGCCGTCGCGCACCTCGCCGCCGACGCATTCGGGCACCAGCTGGGGCGCGGCGCCGACGGCGCGGGTGACGATGTTGGCGTGCGGGTGCCGCTCGGCGTCCTCCGCCCCGATCTCGCCGCGGTCGACCAGGTCCTGGACGTAGCTGTGGTCGCGCGTGACCTGCCACAGCCCGTCGCCGCGCAGCAGGTAGAGGCGGCTGTCGCCGGCCCAGGCGCAGTCGTAGCGGGGCCCCTCGATCGACAGCACGACCGCGGTGCAGCCGATCACCTGCTCGTCCTGGCTGGCCGCCAGCCGCCGCAGCGCCGTGTTGCAGTCGCGCAGCGCCGCGACGACCCGGGCGGCGCCGGGCGGGCCGCCCTCGGCCTCCACCGCGGCGTCCAGCATCTCCACCAGGGTGCGGCTGGCGACGTCGCCGGCGTGGTGGCCGCCCATGCCGTCGGCGACCGCCCACAGGCCGGCGTCGGAGCGGTCGAGATACGCGTCCTCGTTCAGCGCCCGCACCGTCCCGACATGGGTCCGGGCGACGGTGTGGAACCGGAAGGTCCGGGTCGCCGACCGCTCGTCCACCAAACCGTCACCGGCCATCGCGATCCTCCCCGGAAGGCCCCGGCCCCGGGCCGACGGCCCGGGCGCCTGGGGCTAGCAGCGCTGGAACGACCTGTTGTTGCTGCGCCAGTCGCTCCGTCCCTCGATGCGGGAGCGGAGCTGCACCATGGAGCCGCCGTCCGCCGCCAGCCCCCCGAACTCCGACACCAGCCGCTCCCCGTCGGGGGCGACGGCGTGCACGGTCAGCCGGTCGCCCTCGGGGTCGGCGCGCTCCACCGCCAGGCGCACGCTGGTGCCGTCGGGCAGGCCGTAGGCCAGCGTGCCGGCGTCCAGCTCCAGCCGCAGCGCGTCGCCGCACCAGGCGCCCTGCAGGCGCTGCGCCAGCGGCGCCGCGGCGGCGGTCCGCACCGGCGCCGGGACGGCCTCCGCCTCCCGCACGGTCGGGAACTCCACGAAGCGGAACAGGGCCGCGCCCGCGACCAGCAGCGCCACGGCGGCCGCGGCCGGCACCAGCAGGCGGCGAGTCAGCGCCGGCGGAAGGGTACGGGCCCGGGGCGGCGGGCGGGAGAGGCCCAGCTCCGCCAGGAACGCCGCCACGTCGTCGGGCCGGCGCGCGGTGTCGAAGGAGAGCGCCCGCTCCAGCGCCTGCCACTGCGCCGGCGACAGCGCCGCCACCCGCGCCGGGCGCATGCCGATGTCGCGGGCGTGGGTGGCGGGGATGCGGCCGAAGGGGTGGCGGCCGGTCAGCAGCTCGTAGGCGATGCAGGCCAGCGCGTAGATGTCGTCGCGCGGGTGCGGCGGCTGGAACTCCAGCATCTCCGGGCTGGCGTAGGCGGGGGTCATGGCGCCCAGGCTGCCCACGTCGAAGACGGTCTGCTCGTCCTCTCCCTGCACGCCGCTCTTGATCGCCCGGGTCAGGCCGAAGTCGATGACCTTGATGCGGCCCGTCTCGGTGATGAAGACGTTGCCGGGCTTCAGGTCGGAATGGACGAAGCCGTTGGCGTGCGCGAAGGACAGCGCCGCCCCGATCCCCTCCACGTAGGGCGCGGCGTCCGCCGGGCTCATCGGCACGAAGTCCTTGGCCCGGATCACCCGGTCCAGCGAGCGGCCGGTCAGCAGCTCCATGGTGATGAAGAAGCGGTTCCCGTCGCGGTCGAAGTCGTAGACCTTGATGATGTTGGGGTGCGCCAGCTCCTGCGCCTTGCGGGCCTCGCGCTGCATGGCGAGGATGCTGTTCGGATGCTCCCGCAGGTTCTCCTTCAGCAGCTTGATGGCGACGTAGGGCTTGCGGTCGGCGGCCTCCTGCTTGCGCAGGTCGAGCGCCATGTAGACCTTGCCCATGCCGCCGGAGCCCAGCAGCGCCTGCAGCACGAAGCGGTCCTTCAGCGTCTCGCCGATGACCTCCGTCCCCGGCGCCGCGACGGTCGGCTCCAGCGCGTCGGCCGGCCGGGGGGCGACGATGGTGCCCTCCTCCGGCGGCGGGCCCGTGGGAGGGCCGGGCGGCGGAGAACCGGGCGGCGGGGCGCTGCGCGTGGGCCGCGAGGCCTGGCGGCCGGTGCGGCGCGATGCGGGGCTGGTGCTCACCATCTCCCCCTCCCCCTCACGCCGGGCCGTAGTGGATGACCTGGTCCGGGTCGATCTCTTCCGCGCTGGCGCCGCAGCCGATCCGGCCGCGCCCCACCAGCGGGGCGGCCTCGCGCCGCAGCACCTGCTCCGCCTCGCCCTCCGCCATCACCCAGGTGCCGTTGGTGCTGCGGTCGACCAGCACCGGGCGGCCGTTCCTGAGTTCGATGACCGCGTGCTCGCGCGAGGTGGCGGGGGCGGCCACGACCAGGTCGTTGCTGCCGCCGCGCCCGACCGTCAGGCGCTCCAGCCCCGGGCCCATCACCCACTCCGCCCGCCCCAGCCGCAGCGCCAGCACGTTGGCCGAGCGCGCGGCCGCCGGCCGCGGGGCGGCGCGGACGAAGGTGCGGGTGTTGGTGCCGAGCTGGCGCAGGGAATAGATCATGACCGGCGCCCGCTTGCCCTTCACCGCCATCGGCTCGAACGGGTCCACCGTCTCCCGCACGGACGCGGGGAGCATCTGGTACATGGCGTCGGTGAACAGCGTCTCCCCCGCCTTGGCGAGGTCGCGGACGCGGGCGGCCAGGTTGACGGTGTCGCCGTAAACGTCGCCATCCAGGTGGGCGACGGTGCCGAAATGGATGCCGACGGAGATCGAGACCTCGCCGCCGGGGCTGGCGGTCTGCATGTGGACGGCGGCGCCCAGCGCGTGCAGCGGTTCATTGAAGATGGCGAGGATGCCGTCGCCCTGCCGCTTCACCACGCGCCCGCCGTTGCCCTCCACCAGGGCGCAGAGCTCCTGGATGCACCCCACCACGATGCGCATCGCGGCGGCGTCGCCGCGGGACTCGTAGAGCCGCACGCTGTCGCAGATGTCGGCGAACAGGACCGCGGCCGTACCCGCGGTCCCCAGCACCGGTTCGGCGCTGCCCGTGAAGGGTTCCTGTGCACGTCTCACGGCCCGTCTCCGTGGGAAGTGGAAGGGGATCGGAAAGAAGTCTTAAGTCGTGGCGCAGCATACCACGCCGATCCGCCGAATGCAGGGAATCGACGCTCTTATGTCTACTGTACGGGAACGGAACCGGGACAGTATCCGTCAGGCCTGATGCCTACTTCCATTTAGGAGGAGGAACAAACCCATCCGCGCCGACGGGCACTCTTCAGCGGATTTCGGCCCGGGCCGCCGCCAGCTTCGCCTCGACCTCGGGCGGGACGGGCATGACGGCCATGATCGGCACGGTGGCGCGCCCGGTGTTCCCCGCCGGCGCCCGGCCCAGGCCGGAGCCCAGCGCCGCCACGGCGACGCGGGCGACCTGCCCCCGCACCTCGCGCCAGTCGCCCAGCGCCAGCCCGAAGCGCAGCATCTCCAGGTGCACTCGGGTGTGCAGCCACGGGCCGGGCTGGGAAAGGATGTGGGCGCGCTCCAGCGCGGCCCACGCCTCCTCCCGCCGGCCGGCGGCGCGGGCGCGGCGGTAGGCGGCCAGTTCCTCTTCGACGAAACGTTCCAGCGTGGTGACCATGGCAACCTTCCCCTGCGTGGCGTTCCGCGCAGGCTGGGGCTTCCCACCATGGGAAGGTCAAGGGGTATTCAGCGCGCCGTGACGCGGACCGCGTTGGGGAAGAACAGCTGCTCCCCATTGATGCGGAAGGAGGCGATGGCCGCCTGCCCCGCCGGTGAGACCAGCCAGTCGGCGAAGCGGCGGCCGAGCTCCGCCTTCACGTGCGGGTGCCTCGCTGACGAAACCACCATGACGCCGTACTGGTTGAACAGGCGCCTGTCGCCCTCGACCAGCACCGCCAACCCCTGCCGGTTCCTGAAGCTGAGCCAGGTGCCGCGGTCCGCCAGGGCGTAGGCGCCCATGGCGCCGGCGGTGTTCAGCGTCGGCCCCATGCCGGAGCCGGTCTCCCGGTACCAGGTGCCGGAGGCGGCCCGGGCATCCACGCCGGCCGCCGTCCACAGGCGCTGCTCCGCCTTGTGGGTGCCGCTGTCGTCCCCGCGCGAGGCGAAGGGCGCCCGCGCCGCCGCGATCCGCTGCAGCGCCGCCGCGGCGTCCGCCATGCCCCCGATCCCGGCGGGGTCGGCGGCCGGCCCGACGATGACGAAGTCGTTGTACATCACGTCGCGCCGGGC
The DNA here is from genome assembly GCA_035627915.1 of Azospirillaceae bacterium. Lineage (GTDB taxonomy): Bacteria > Pseudomonadota > Alphaproteobacteria > Azospirillales > Azospirillaceae > DASPKT01. The sequence continues at coordinate 12,851 of DASPKT010000045.1, read as the reverse complement.
CTCGGCGAAGCCGCCGGCGACGAACGCCTCCTCCGACGCCCGGTCGTGCACCAGCACCACGTCGGCGTCGCCGCGCCGCGCCGTCTCCAGCGCCTGGCCGGTCCCCTGCGCCACCACCCGCACCCCGATCCCGCTCTCGCGCGTGAACTGCGGCAGGATGTGGCCGAACAGTCCCGACTGCTCGGTGGAGGTGGTGGAGGCGACCGTGATGAAGCGGTCCCCGGCCAAGGCACCCGGGGCCAGCAGCAGGGCGGGCAGCAGGGCCGATGCCGCGACGGCCAGGGCGGCCAGGCGGCGGGTGATGCGGGTCATGGCGGCGGTCCTCCCGTGTCGTCCGTTCTCACCAGTAGAGCTCGCCGCGCAGGAAGGCCGCGGCCTCCGCCGTGCGCGGCGCGTCGAAGAAGGCATGCGCCGGCCCGTGCTCCAGCAGCCGGCCGCGGTGCAGGAAGGCGACGTCGCCGGCCAGCCGGCGCGCCTGCGCCAGGTCGTGGGTGGTCATGACGGCCTTGATCCCGTCGGCGGCCAGCGCCGCCACCGCCTCCTCCACCGCGCGGGCGGCGGCCGGGTCCAGGCTGGCCGTCGGCTCGTCCAGGAACACCACCTGCGGCCCCAGCGCCCAGGCGCGGGCCAGGGCCAGGCGCTGCTGCTCCCCGCCGGACAGGGCGCGGGCCGGCCGGGCGGCCAGCGGCGACAGGCCGAAGCGGTCCAGCGCCGCCTCCGCCCGCCGCTGGCGCTCCGCCCCGTCGACGCCGGCCACCGCCAGGGCGTGCGCGATGTTGCCGGCGGCGGAGCGGCGCAGCATGACCGGGCGCTGGAAGACGATGAGGTGGCGGGGCGGCCGCGCCATGGCGGCGCCCGGCCCGGTCCAGCGCACCGCGCCCGACGTCGGCGCCAGCAGCCCGGCGCACAGGCGCAGCAGCAGGCTCTTGCCCGCCCCGTTCGGCCCCAGCACAAGGGTCGGCGGGCCGCCGCGCAGGGTCAGGCGGATGCCCTCCAGCAGGGTCCGCCCTCCCTCCGCGAAGGCGAGGTCCTCCAGCCGCAGCGGCAGGATGGGAGCGTCCCCGCGCACGCCCTCAGCCCTCCGCACGGCGGGTGGCGCGGCCGGCCAGGAAGGCGGCGGCGTTCACCAGAAGCACGAGCGCCAGCAGCACGATGCCGAGGCCGAGCGCCAGCGCCAGGTTGCCGCGCCCGGTCTCCAGCGTGATCGCCGTCGTGACCGTGCGGGTGACTCCGGCGATGTTGCCGCCGACGATCAGCACGGCCCCGACCTCGGCACTGGCGCGGCCGAAGCCGGCCAGGACTGCGGTCAGCAGGCCGAACCGCCCCTCCCACAGCAGCGTCGGCACCGCCCGCAGCCGCGAGCAGCCGAGCGAGCGCAGATACTCCCCGCTCTCCTCCCACACCCCCTCCAGCACCTCGCGCCCGACGGAGACGACGATGGGGGCGACCAGCAGCGTCTGGGCGGCGACCATGCCGGCCGGCGTGAACAGCCAGCCGAGCTCTCCCAGCGGGCCGGAGCGGGACAGCAGCACGTAGAGCGCCAGGCCCGCCACGACGGGCGGCAGCCCCATCAGGGCGTTGCAGCAGACGACCACCGCCTGCCGGCCGGGGAAGCGCGACACCGCCAGCAGCGCCGCCAGGGGCAGGCCGACCAGGGCGGCGATGGCGACGGCGCTCAGCGTGACGCGCAGCGACAGGGCGACGATGGACAGGAACTCCGGATCGCCGCCCAGCACCAGTCCCAGCGCCTCGGCGAACGCCCCTTCCGCCATTCCCCGTCCTCACCGTCTCCGAAAGGCCCCGTCGCGGCCCGGCCGCCATGATGCAGGGTCGGTCCCCGGGTGCCCAATGGAACTTCGGGATGAGCGGGACTGCAAATCGCGGGCTTCCGCCGGCCGCGCAAGGCCTTATCATGGGCGGGACGCGAACCTGGAGCGGGGGTGGGAGCTTCCTTGGAGCGCATCGAGAGACACGTGCCCGGCGGCACGCTGACCTGGGAGGTCGCGGGCGAGCCGCCGGTGCTGAGGCTGACCGTCGTGGGCGACGTGGACGGCGACACCGTGCTGGACGCGCAGCAGGAGGTCGTCGCCCGCGGCTGGTACCGGCTGGGCCTTCCCAGCCTGTTCGACATCCGCACGTTCACCGGCAACATGCCCTGGGGCCAGATCCGGCGGCTGAACGAGATCCGCCAGGCGCAGACGCCGTCGGAGCAGACGCGGGTGGCGATCATCACCCACGACCGGATGTTCACCGCCTTCTCCCGGCTGATCGACGCCACCACGCCGCGCCTCAAGGTCCGCTTCTACCCCACCCTGGAGGAGGGGCTGGACTGGGTGCACCCGGGGCGCCGTCGGGGCTGAACCCGCCGTTCAGAGGCGCTTGGCGAGGTCGACGACGTCGGTGCCCCGGTACGGCCAGCGCCGCACCTCGCGGTAGCCGGCGCGGGCGTACCAGGCCAGGTTCTCCACCATCGTCTCGTTGGTGCAGAGCCGCGTCTCCGGCCGGCCCAGGCCGCGCGCCTCCGCTTCCGCCAGCGCCAGCAGGGCGGCGCCGATGCCGCGGCCCTGGAGGTCGGGGCGCACGGCGATGTTCTCCACGTAGAGATGGTCGCCGCGGTCCACCGTCTCCAGCACCGCCGCGAGGCGCCCGTCGGCGTCGGGAAGCAGCCGCAGGCGGTGCCGGCGCACCGCCTCGGCATAGTCGGCCAGCATGGTCGCGGGCTCCCGCCCCATGCGGGGCACGTAGCGGGCATAGGCGGCGCGCACCAGGTCGCGGACGGCGGCGGCGTCCTCCGCCGCCGCCTCCCGCAGCCCCGCCAGCACGCCCGTCCCGGCCGCGGTCACAGCCGCTCCAGCGACAGCAGCGCGCGGTCGCCGACCCAGGCGCGGTCCAGGTCCGCCTCGGCGGCGCGGAGCGCGGCCTTGTCGCCGCGCGCCTTCGCCACCTGCACCAGGCCGAACAGGGCCCGGCCGTTGTTGGGCGACTGCGACAGGCTCTCGCGGAAGGCCGCCTCGGCCTCGTCCACCCGGCCGGCCAGCAGCAGCTGGGCGCCCAGGGCCTGGCGGATGGGGAAGTACCAGTGCGGCGGCTCGGTGTAGCGCAGCTCCGCCTCCACGGCGCGGGCGGCCTGCAGCAGCCGGACCGCCCCGTCGGTATCGCCCTTGGCCCGGGCGGCACGCGCCCGCACCACCGTCTCGGCGATGCCGAGGATCTCGGCGGCGGGGGTGCCGCCGGCGGCCAGGGCGGCCAGCGCCTCCCCGCCCTTCCCCTTCGCCGCGGCGATGGCGTCGGCCTCCTTCAGCGCGTCGGCGGGGCGGCCGGCCTGGGCCAGGGCGACGCCGCGGGCGTAGTGCCAGAGCCCCTCGACGAAGGGCAGCCCCTCGCCCGGGTGCGGCAGGGCCAGCACCGCCTCGGTCCCGCTGTACTGGGCGTGGGCGAAGTAGGGGGCGGCCATGATCGGTTGCACCCAGGGCACCGCCCGCGCCTTGGGCGCGTCCACCACGCGGGCCAGCTTGGCCGAGGTGGACAGCACCGTCGGCCCGTCGCCCGCCATCTGCGCCGCCACCATGGCGAAGTGGATGTTGTGGGGGTAGTAGGCGGACGGGTACATGCCGGTCTGCGGCATGCGGGCCAGCATCGCCTCGTCCGCCTCGATCGCCTTCAGGTTGGCGTCGATGCTGTCCTTGTACCGGCCGATCCGGTAGTACAGGTGGCTCGGCATGTGGACGAGGTGGCCCGCCTCCAGGCCCAGCCCGGCCAGCCGGTCGGCATGCGGCTCCGCGACCTGCGGGGTGGCCGAGGCCTCCATCAGGTGGATGTAGTAGTGCAGCGCCCCGGCATGGTCCGGCACCTGCTTCAGCGCGCGCTCCAGCAGCATGCGGATCTCCGCGCCGCGGCCCTTCGGCCTGGTGCCTGCGGCCTCCCAGTAGTCCCAGGGCTGGGTGTCCATCATCGCCTCGGCCGCCAGCACCGCGATCTCGGGATCGTCGGGGAAGCGGCGGGCGACCTCGCCCATGGCGTCGGCGTAGGCGGCGTCGAGGGCCGCACGCTCCGCCTTGGGATCGGCGGAGTAGCGGCGCGACAGCGCCTCCACCAGCGCCCTCTCCTTGGGCGTCGCCTTCGCCAGCAGCGCCCGGGCGCGCTCCAGCGCCGCCAGCGCCGTCTCGTTGGCGCCCGGCATCAGCGGGGCGTTGATGTTGGGGCCCAGCACCAGCGCCTCGCCCCAGAAGCAGAGCACGCAGGACGGGTCGGCCGCCTGGCCCTGGCGGAAGGAGTCCGCGGCCGCGTCGTGGTTGAAGGCGTAGGCGAAGCGCAGGCCCTGGTCCAGCCACGGCCGCGCCGCCGGCGATACCGAGGCGGCGTCCAGCCGCGACGCGCCCAGCTTGCCGAACAGCGGCACCGGGGCCGCGGTCGGCCGGGGCGCCTCGTCGGCGCGGAAGGGCTTGGTCTCGGCGTTGGCAGAGGCCAGCCGGCGCAGCAGGGCGGTGGAGCCGCCGTCGCTGCGGCAGGTGGCGCGGGCGATGGCGGAGGGCGAGAGCGGGTCGGCGGTCAGGGAGGCGCCCTGCCCCGCCGCGTTGCCGGCGCCCAGCAGGGCGAGCGTGGTCAGGCCGGCGCCCAGCAGCAGCGGCAGGTGAAGCCGGACGAAAGCGGCTCGGGAGTTCGGTCGGGTCATGCGGGGGTCCTCGGGAGGTTCAGGCTCGGTGCCATTGTTGCGGATGGGCGGCCCCGCGGCGGCGGCCCGGCGGCCGTCGGCGCGGACCCCCGCGATCCGCCCATGGCCCCCGACCGGCCCCGCCCCGGGGTCCCTGTCTCGGGCGCCGATCCTGTCGATCCACGTGCCCGGCAACGGTGATTGCCGTCACACTCCGCTGATCCCTGCTGAATGGCAGCCATTCAGCCCTGAGGCACCCATTCGGCCCTGAGGCACCGGCGGCCGGGACGGGACGCCCCGCGCCCGGCCGCCGGCCTCGCGTCAGGTCGACTTGCCCGCCGCCTTCAGCGCCTTGTCCCACATCTCCCGGTAGGCGGTGCGGGTCTTGGCGCTCAAGGGGCGCCAGAACAGGGCGGGATCGAAGAACTCGTCCCCCGGCAGGGCGGAGCCCATCATGGCGCGGGCCTTGCCGTTGACGATGACGGAGCCGAACGCCTCCGCCGTCTTCTGCTGCGCCTGCATGCCGATCAGGTAGCCGATCAGCAGGTGGGCGGCCTCCATCTTCTCCGGGTCGGATGCCGTCTGCTTGGCGATGGCGAGCGTGTCGAGCCAGACGGTCACCGGCTCGTCGGTGCGCGGGATCGCCCATTTCTGGCCGGCCGCGTTGGCGGCCGCGACGCCGAACCAGTAGTCGGTGACGTAGCGCAGCTCCTTCATCGCCGCCTTGTCCGGCATCCCGCCCCAGAACCCGCCGGCGTTGGCCACCAGCTTGTTCAGGATGTCCTGGGTCCTGGCCTGCTGGTCCGGCGACATCTTCTCCACGTCGAAGACGGCGTCCGCCTTCACGCCGGCCAGCAGGGCGGCCTGGTAGACGTTCGCCTCGAACTGGTCGCTGGTGATCTGGTAGGCGCCCTTGTTGGCGGGGTCGAGCAGGACCGACCAGCTCTTCGGGCTGGACGCCTTGGCGGCGTTGTAGGCGAGCGCGTAGGAGCCGCCCAGCAGCGGCACGCCGTAGACCTTGCCGTCGGTGCCCTTGAAGGCGTCCAGGCCGCGCAGCACGTCGTAGACGTCGGCGTAGTTCTCCACCTTGGCGGTGTCCACCGGCGCCAGCAGCGCCAGCAGCTTGCCCTGTTCCTGCTTGTAGTAGTTGTGGGTCGGCGTGACCAGGTCGGCCTTGCCGGCGGCAAGGTTCTGCACGATGTCGTCGGCGTTGCCGATGTAGAGGATCGAGCCGTCGGGCTTGCGGACGAACTCCAGGTCGATGTCCTTGCCCTTGGACTTGGCGTAGGCCTCGAATTCCTTCTCGTGGAGGCTGATGTAGCCTTCCCACTCCAGGACGGTCAGCTGGACGCCGGCCTGGGCGGCGCTCGTGCCCAGGGCCAATGCGGTTGCAAGGGCCAGCAGTTTGGCTTTCATCCTTCCCCCCTCCAGAATGATGTGATCCGTTCGGCCGATGCCCCACCCCAAGTTACGTTACAAGTCCCGTTGTTCGTCCCTCGAAGAATGCACCGGCGTTGCTGCTGTCGATGGTACCCAATTCGATTGGGCCGGGATAGGGGCGGCGACTCCAATTCAGTATAGACTTCCGGATATTGATTACCCCTCCATTTGGATAGTATGGCCGGACTTATTCATTCCGGCGTTGCCGCGCCCGTCCCGAACGGGTCGCGCGGCCCCCAGTAGTGGAGGCCGCGCGGTGAGGACGGGAGCGGAGGGTTCGGGGCGGATGCCCTCCCCTACTGCGCCAGGGCCTGCTTCAGCGCCGCGGCGCCCTGGGTGACGGCGGCCCTGGCGGCCGGGGTGTCGGCCAGGCCGTTCAGCATCACGAAGTCGTGGATCGTGCCGTTGTAGCGGGTGGAGGTCACGGTCACGCCGGCCTGGGCCAGTTTGGCCGCGTAGGCCTCGCCCTCGTCCCGCAGCAGGTCGTTCTCCGCCACGATCACCGTCGCCGCGGGCAGGCCGCGCAACTGCTCCACCGGCGCCTTCAGCGGGAAGGCGAGCGGCTCGCCGCGGGCGGCCTGCGGGAAGTTGGCGGCCAGGAAGTATTCCATCGCCTTGGTGGTCAGCCACGGCCCCTCGCCGAAGGCCCGGTAGGAGGCGTTGGCGGAGATGTCGTCGGTGACGGGATAGAACAGCAGCTGGTGGCGGATGGCGGGTACCCCGCGCTCCTTCGCCAGCAGGGTCACGGCCGCCGCCATGTTGCCGCCGGCGCTGTCCCCGGCGACCGCCAGGCGGTTGCCGTCCAGGCCCAGCCTGGCGCCGTTCTCCGCCACGTAGCGGGCGGCGGCGTAGGCCTGCTCGTTGTTCTCGGGGTACTTCACCTCCGGCGCCCGGTCGTAGTCCACGAACACCACCGCGGCGCCGGACTGGGCGGACAGCTCGCGGACCAGGTGGTCGTGGGTGTCGCGGTCACCCATGACCCAGCCGCCGCCATGGTAGTAGAGGACGGCCGGCAGCCGGCCGGCGACGCCGGCGGGGCGCACGATCCGCACGTTCACCCTGCCGGTGGGGCCGACCGGGAAGCTGGTGTCCTCCACCGTCGTGGCGGCGGACGGGATGGCGGGCGACTGCGCCCCGGCCAGCACCTTGCGGGCATCCGCGTGGGACAGGGTGTAGATCGGCTTGGCCCCCGACGCGGCGACGGCGTCGACGAAGGCCTGGGTACGGGGCTCCAGCGCCGGGCCGGTCTGGGCCCCGGCGGGGACCGGGGCCGCCAGCGCGGCGACCAGGGCTGCGGCAATGGGGGCTGCGGCAATCGGGGCGGCGGCAATCGGGGCGGCGGAAGCGGTGCGGGTCGTGGTCATGGTCGGTCTCATTTCCTGTTCCTGACGTCCCGGGGCGCGGTGCCGCGGGACGGTCGGCGGGTCGGTCGGAGCGGGCGGGCGGCTCAGCCGGCGGTGCGGGCGCCCTGGCGCTGCAGCGCATCCCAGACCAGCCCGACCGCGACGGCGGCGATGCCGTCGGCCTTGGCCTGGTCGCCGGCCTCCGCGGCCGCCTCGGCCTCGGCGACCAGGGCCTGGACCCGGGCCCGCAGCGCGGCGTCGCCGACGGCGTGGGCGCCGGCCTGGACCGACAGCACCGAGGCCTGGAAGGGCGTCGCGAACAGGGTGCCGCCCTCCAGGGCCGGGGCGCCGGTGGCGGCGGCCTCGACGTAGCTGGCCTGGGCGGCGGTGGCGTAGGCCGCGGAGGCCTGGATGGCGATCAGGGCGGCGGCGAAGGCGGCGATGCGGTTCATGGCTGGTCTCCTCTGGGTCGGTCTGCCCCGGCCCGTCCGGGGCTTCTGTCCGGGCCGTCCGTGGGCCCCTCTGGTGACAGAAAGATTGCGCACAATGCGATTGGTCTCAAGGTATTTGATTGTGCGCAATTGAATTGCAGGGCATGCGCCTGGGGAATACCGGCCGGTCCGCTTCTTGCGACGCGCGCGGTGCGGTGGGACACCGGCCTCGCCGCGGCCGGATCGGGCGCAGGTCCGGCGGTTCGCCGGGCCGGAGGCGCGGTTCCCCGGCTTCAGGCGGCCGGAGGGTCCGACCGGCGGCCTAAATCCGCCCGATGGACTCCGTGTTCAATGGAAAGGCCGGGCGGCCCGGGTCAGGACGCCGGATTCAGGACGCCGGGTCGGGACGGGCGCGCCCCCGGCCCGCGGCGCGGACGGCCGTCGCGGCCGGAGCGGCGGCCGGGGGGCAGCAGGCGCCGGCCTCCGCCTCCGGCGGCGGGACCGGCCGGGTGCAGCATTCCTCGGTGATGAAGCCGAGGAGCGCGTCCATGCGCTGGTACACGGGCCGGCAGTAGAGCGTGCGGCCGTCGCGGTCCTGCTCCACCAGCCCGACGGTCACCAGCTGCTTGATGTGGTGCGACAGGGTGGAGGGGACGACGCCCAGCTCCTCCCCGATGGCGCCGACGGGGATGCCGCGGTCGCCGGCCTGCACCAGCCGCCGGTAGATCGCAAGCCGCGTCGGGTGGCCCAGCTCGGCGAAGCAGCGGGCGGCGGTCTCCAGGTCCATCGGGCGGGTTCCCAAGGCGTGTCGCATCCTCAAGGCCGGGTCGGCCTGCACGTCCGAAGATGGACCCGGCGGCCCCGGATTTCCAGGAACATCGGACCGCCGGGCCCCCATTCCGCGCTTCGGGGTTGCCGGCCCGCGGCGCCGTGCCATCATGGCGGCCCGACGCAGCGAAGGCAGGTTCGACCCATGCAAGGCCCCGTCTCCCGGTTCTACTTCAACGACCGCCTGCGCCTGCACTATGCGGAATGGGGGGCGGAGGACCGGCCGACGCTGCTGCTGGTGCATGGCGGGCAGGACCATTGCCGCAGCTGGGACTGGGTCTGCCGGGCGCTGGGCGACCGGTTCCACATCCTGGCCCCCGACCTCCGCGGGCACGGTGATTCCGCCTGGGCGGCCGGCTGCGGCTACACGCTGGCGGAGGTGGTGGCCGACCTGGTCCAGCTGCTGCGCCAGCGCAGCCGCGGCAAGGTCCACCTCATGGGCCATTCCTACGGCGGCGCCGCCAGCCTGCTCCTGGCCGGCATCTATCCGGAGCTGGTGGAGCGGCTGGTGGTGGTGGAGGGCACCTGGCAGTGGCAGCGCACCGCCGCCCTGCCGCCCCTGGCCGACCGGGTGCGCGGCTGGGTCGACCGGCTGCACGGCCTGTCCGCGCGCGCACCCCGCAAATACGCCACGCTGGAGGATGCGGCGGAGCGCATGCGGGCGGAGAACCGCAGCCTTTCCGCCGAACAGGCCTGGCACCTGACGGTGCACGGCATGCACCAGAACGAGGACGGCACCTTCGGCTGGAAGTTCGACAACTACGTCCGCGCCCCCTTCCCCCTGCAGGTAACCCGCGACGACGTCAGGGACATCTGGTCGCGCGTCGCCTGCCCGACGCTGCTCATCCGCGGCGGCGACAGCTGGCTGGAGGATCCGGAGGCGGCGGGCGCGCTGGCGCTGTTCCGCGACGCCCGGGCCCGGACCATCGAAGGGGCCGGCCACTGGCCGCACCACGACCGGTTCGAGGAGTTCCTGGGGCTGGTCCGCCCCTTCCTCACCGCCGAAGGGTGATCAGCGCCCCCGCCGGCCGGCGCCCAGCGCCTCGTCGATCCGGCCGCGCAGCCGCTCCAGCCGCCGGCGCTGCTCGTCGGTGAGGGCGGGCGGTTCCGCCATCGCGGCGAAGGCCCGCTCCACCCGCTCCAGCGCCGCGAACAGGGCGCCCGCGTCGCCGGCGCGGCCGGTCCGGGTCCCCTCGTTCCGGGTTCCCTCGGGCCGGGCCCCCTCTTTCCGGGCCCCCTGCCCTGCCCTCGGCGCCCGCGCCTCGCGCAGGGCCTTCACCGACCCGCCGGCGCGCAGCACCTCCAGCAGTTCCCGGCGCTCCGCCTCGTCGGCCGCCAGCGCCAGCTCCACCATGGCGTTGCGGCCGGCGTGCAACGTTGCACATTCCGCCACCACCTCGTCGGGCAGCGTCAGCAGCTTCAGCGAGCGGTTGACCTGGGTGCGGCTCCAGCCGAGGGCCCCCGCCGCGGCCTCCTGGGTGTAGCCGTGCCGGTCCATCAGCGCCTGGATGCCCCGCGCCTCCTCCAGGGGCGTGAGGTCCACCCGCTGCAGGTTCTCCACCAGCGCGATCTCCTCCGCGCCGCCGGTGGTGACGATGGCGTGGATGGTGGGCTTGCCCAGCAGCTTGTGCGCCCGCCAGCGCCGCTCGCCGGCCACGATCTCGTACTCGCCCTTCGCCTCGGGACGGGCGCGCACCAGGATCGGCTGCAGCAGGCCCTGGCGGCCGATGCTGTCGGCCAGCTGGCGCAGCGAATCCTCGTCGAAATGGCGGCGCGGCTGGTCGGCGCGGGCGTGCACCCGGGCGACCTCGACGTCGATCAGGCGCGGGAAGTCCTTCGCCATCAGCGACGCGTCGCCGCGCTGGGCTGCGTCGTCCATGGCGCGGTCGAAGGCCGTCGGCCCCTTCTTAAGCTTCACCGGCGATCTCCCTGGCGATGGACATGTAGGCGTGGACCGGGTGGTCCTTGGGCAGCGCGTCCACCGCGATGACGTTGTTGTAGGCGGCCTGGTTGATGCCCGTGCTCATGCGGATCGGCTGGAACACGCGGCCCAGGTCCGATTGGCCGGTGAAGCGGGACTTCAGGTCGTTCAGGACCTCGCGGTCGACCGTCTGGCGCTCGGTGTACATGGTGGGCAGCACGCCCAGCACGGTCAGCTCGTGGTTGGTGAAGCGCCGCACCCGGCCGATGGTCTTCAAGAGCAGCGGGATGCCCAGCAGGTCCACCGGCCGCGTCGCGACGGGCACCAGCACCTGGTCCGCGGCGTTCAGCGCGTTGATGGTCATGCTGCCCAGGTTGGGCGGCGTGTCGATCAGGATCCAGTCGTAGTCGCCCAGCACCTCCGCCAGCGCCGCCTTCAGCCGCGTCTCGCGCCCGACCAGGCCGGCGGTGGCGTCGAACTCCGCCAGCGCCACGCCGGAGGGCAGCACGTCGAAGGTCTTCAGCGTCACGATGGTGTCGCGGATGGGACGGTCGTCGACCAGCACCGCGTGCAGCGTCGCCCCGCGCTCCTCCAGCTCGATGATGTCGCAGCCGACCATGGCGGTGGCGCTCGCCTGCGGGTCGGCATCCACCAGCAGGACGCGGTAGCCCAGCCGGGCGAAGCAGGCGGCCAGGTTCACGGCCGTTGCCGACTTCCCCACGCCGCCCTTCTGGTTGCTGCAGGCGATCACCCGCGCCTGCCCCGGCCGCTCGCCGCCGACGAGGCGCAGCACCGGTTCGGGGATGGCCTCCTTGCCGCTCTCCCACCGGCTGATGCGCGCCTTGTCGTAGGAGCGGCCCAGGCGTTCGTTGAGGAAGGCGGCGCAGCCCTCCTGGGTCATCTCCCGCCGTTTCCGGTACGCCTTCAACGCCTCGCCCGACATGCCCGCTCCCGTCCAGCTCACCCCTGCCAATAAGGGGTAGGGCAGGGCGCACTGTCAACCGGGTTGACGCAACGCCGTCAACTTGTCCCAGGGAGCGGTTTGGGAGAGGGGGACGTGCAACGTTGCACACCCCCTCCTCAGGACGGCGACGGCGCCCGCGGCACCGCCAGGATGAGGACGGCGGCCAGCACGCAGCATATCCCGACCGCCTGGCCGGCGCCGACCGGCTCGCCCAGGACGGCGGCGGCCAGCAGCAGGGCCGTCACGGGGGCCAGCGCCGTGAACAGCGACGCCTCCGCACCGCTCACCCGGGCCGAGCCCGCGTACCACAGCAGGAACCCGCCGACCGTCGGCACCAGCGCGTAGTAGAGGACCGCCCCGAGCGCCGCCGGGTCCGGGTCCAGCCGCCAGGGCCGCTCCAGCAGGGCCGGCCCCAGCGCCACCGCCAGCCCCAGCCCCGTCATCAGGGTGGAAAGGGCGAGCGGCGGCACGTCCGTGCGCAGGCGCTTGTTCAGCAGGATGAACAGCCCCTCGCACAGCACCGCCCCCAGCACCAGCACGGTGCCCAGCCACGCGCGCGGCCCCTCCGCCCCGCCCCTCAGCGTGATGGCCAGCACCCCGCCCGCCGCCAGGACCAGCGCCAGCAGGAAGCGGCGGTCCGGCCGCTCGCCCAGGACCAGCACGGCGATGGCGGCGGAGACGACGGGCAGGGTCCCGATCACCACGCCCGCGTCCGCCGCCGTGCCCAGGCTGAGCCCCGTGATCAGCAGGGTCGTGTAGCCGACGCTCCCGGCGCCGGCCTGCACCAGCAGCAGGACGCGGTCGCGCCGGTCCGGCCGCTGCCACGCCGCCCCGGTCAGCTTCATGAGCGCCAGGAACAGCGGGAAGGCGACGGCGAAGCGCAGCGCCGTCGCGGTGAAGGGCGGCAGCCCCGCCGCGATCAGCTTGCTGGCGACGACGGTGCTGCCGACGATGGCCATCGCCAGCGTGAGATACAGGTAGCCTTGCTGCGGCCGGGTCATGGGACACCTCCTCGGGGAACGGGGAGGGGCCATCTATCCCGGGCGGGGCGGGGGCCGTCTTGGACGCGATTGCGGGCGAGGGGATTGCGGGCCCGCTCAGGCCACCGCGGCGGCGTAGGCGCCGGGCGTGACGCCGTACTTGCGCGTGAAGACGCGCGTCAGGTGGCTCTGGTCGCAGAAGCCGCTGGCGAGCGCCGCCTCCGCCAGGGGGACCCCGCCCGCGATCAGCCGCCGGGCCGCGTCGACGCGGCGCTGCACCAGGTAGGCGTGCG
>DASPKT010000044.1:0-12101 GCA_035627915.1 Azospirillaceae bacterium | reverse complement strand
GGTCGAGCTCGGCGGCCTGAAGGGCGCCTTCGCCAATGTGCATAAGGTGGCGCGCGCCATCGAGGCAATCGCTGCGCAGACCAATCTGCTCGCTCTGAACGCGACCATAGAGGCCGCCCGGGCCGGCGAGGCCGGCCGCGGGTTCGCTGTCGTCGCGACCGAGGTGAAGACGCTTGCCAAGCAGACCACCGATGCCACTGCCGAGGTCAGCCGCACGCTGGAAGCGCTGGATGCGGCAACCGCCAAGCTGATGGCGCTGAGCGGCGCGGCGACGCGGCGCGCCAGCACGGTCGAAGGTGGCACAGTCGCCATCGGCGATGTGCTCGACGGTCTCGGCAATGCGATCAGCGAGATCGAGGCGCAGGTCGCGCGCATCGCGGCGGCGACGCGCGACGGCGAAACCCGCTTCGCCAAAGTGCGCGACACGGTCAGCGAGATGGCCGAGGGCGTCGCGGATGCCGGGCGCAACCTTGACACCGCGCGGAACCGGGTCGGCAACATGGTCGGGCTGGGCGAGACCCTGATCGGACTCGCGGTTGTTTCCGGCGAGCCGACCGTCGATACGCCCATGGTCGAGCTCGCCCGTGCCAAGGCGGCGGAGATCGCCGCGATCTTCGAGGCGGCGGTAACTCGGGGCGACATCGCGCTCGCCGATCTGTTCGACGAGGCCTATCAGCCGATTGCCGGCACTGACCCGCAGCAGCTGATGGCACGCTTCACCGCCTTCACCGACCGCGTGCTGCCGGCCGTGCAGGAGCCGGCGCTCGGCAGCGATCCGCGCATCGTGTTCTGCGCCGCGGTCGACCGGAACGGCTATCTGCCGACCCATAATCTCAAGTTCTCGCAAGTCCAGCGGCCCGGCGATGCGGTCTGGAACGCCGCCAATTGCCGCAACCGCCGCCTGTTCAACGACCGCGTCGGCCTCGCCGCCGGCCGCAACGCCAGGCCTTTCCTGCTGCAGGCCTACCGGCGCGACATGGGCGGGGGGAAGTTCGCCCTGATGAAGGACGTCTCAGCCCCGATCACCGTGCGCGGCCGGCACTGGGGCGGGGTCAGGATCGGGTTCAAGGTCTAGCGCGGGCTCACTCCCCCGCCTCCGCCGTCTCGGCGGCGCGGGCGAGGCGTTCCAGCGACACGGCGAGCGCGCGGTCGAAGCATTCGACGGCGGGGCCGATGTCGATCAGCCCGCGCTGCTCGGTCGCCCGCTCCAGCCGCCGTCCCTCCTCCGCCGCCTCGGTCAGCCCGACCACGTCGAGGGTGCCGGCCAGCTTGTGCGCGATCTCGCCCACCCGGCGGCGGGCGCGGCGGCGCCAGGCCAGCGACAGGGCCTCCCGCCCCTCGGCGATGGCGGCGCGGGCGCGGGCGCGCATCGTCTCCGCCACCTCGTCGCCGAGGTCGCGGCGCAGCGTCTCCAGCCGTGCCGCCGCCGCCGAGACGGCCGGCCCGCCCACCCCGTCGGGCGGCACGTACTCCGCCAGCTTGCGCAGCAGCACGTCCAGCCGGATCGGCTTGGAGGCGAAACCCTGCATGCCCGCCTCCATGCAGCGGGCCATGGTCTCCGGCATCACGTTGGCGGTCAGGGCGATGATGGGCAGGCGCGACTCCGGCCCCGGCAGGGCGCGGATGCGCCGGGTCGTCTCGAATCCGTCCATCTCGGGCAGGCCCAGGTCCATCAGGACCGCTTCGATCGGCGCCATGCCGACGATGTCCAGCGCCTCGTGCCCGGTGTTGGCGGACAGGATGCGCAGCCCGTGCCGCTCCAAGAGGTTGGTGGCGACGAAGCGGTTGATCGCCTCGTCCTCGACCAGCAGGACGGTCGGCCGCCGCGTCCAGATCGGCAGCGGGGCGGTGTCCTCGTCCTGGACCGGCGCGGGGGCGGCGACCGGCAGCAGCGGCAGCTCGATGGTGAAGATGCTGCCCTTTCCGGGCGCGCTGGAGACGCCGATGGTGCCGTCCATGGCGGTGACCAGCCGGCGGCAGATGGCGAGCCCCAGCCCGGCGCCGCCGAACCGGCGGCCGATGGAACCGTCCGCCTGCTCGAACGCGTCGAAGATGGTGGCCTGCCGGTCGGGCGGGATGCCGATGCCGGTGTCGACAACCGACAGGCGCACCCGCACGTGGCCGTCCTCCATCTCCCCGTCCGCGGCGGCAGTGACGGTGACGCCGCCCGCCGCGGTGAACTTGACCGCGTTGCCGATCAGGTTCAGCAGGATCTGGCGCAGCCGCGCGGGGTCGCCGCGCACGTTGGGCGGCACGCCCGGCCCGATGGCGAGCGCTATCACCAGCCCCTTCTCCGCCGCGCGCGGGGTCATCAGCTCCACCACGTCGCGCAGGCGCTGGTGCAGGTCGAAGTCGATGGACTGGAGGGTCAGGTGGCCGGCGTCCACCCGGGTGATGTCCAGGATGTCGTCCAGCAGCGACACCAGGGACTGGCCGGCCTTGGCGATCACGCCGACGCACTGGCTCTGCCGCTCGTCCAGGGGGGTGGCGCCCAGGATCTCGATGCCGCCCAGGATGGCGTTGGCGGGGGTGCGGATCTCGTGGCTGACGGTCGCCAGGAACTCCGACTTGGCGCGGGCGGCGACCTGGGCCTCCGACACGGTGCGCTCCAGCTCCTCCGCCTGCCGGCGCAGCTGCGCCACCAGCGCCTCGTTGCGCAGCCGCAGCCGGTAGGAGGAGAGGTGCGCCTCCCCCAGCATGCGGGCGAGCTGGATGGTGACCAGGGTCAGCAGGACCAGGGCGGCGCCGGCGGCCGTGCCGAACTGGCCGCCCTCCAGCACCGCCCGCAGCCCCGCCACGGGCATGCAGGGCACCAGCGACAGGTAGTAGGCGGGCAGGTAGGGCGACAGGGTGGCGGCGCCGGCGGTGCCCAGGATGCCGACTACCATCAGCAGCAGCGCCTGGTGCTCCACGGCACCCGGCACGAACAGCGCCAGCACCGCGTAGGTCCAGGTGGCGCCGGAGATGCCGGCGCCGATGAAGGCGCGCAGGCGCAGGCCCTCCGGCGGCACCTCCCGCTCCCGCGCGGCGCGCCAGCCAAGCACCTGGACCGTCCTCAGGACCGTGAGGGCGCCCAGCATGAACACGAAGGGCAGGACGCGCAGCGGCCCCGCCGCCTCCCACAGGGCGACGGACAGGATCAGCCCGGCGGCGGCGTTGCCGGCCAGGACCGGCGGCAGGTTGCGGTAATAGCCATCCAGCCGCAGCCGCAGCAGCGCCTGCACCTCCTCCGCATCGCCAGCCTTGCCCTGTTCCGCCGTCAAGCGACCATCCCCTACATCCCGGAAGCGGGCAATCTAACAGCGACTCGCGATGTACGCACGGGTCGGCGTGGCTGGTCCAATCCCGGTCACGGCCCGTCCCCAAGCGGCCCCAGCCGCGCCCCGGCCGGATGCTAGGCTGGAGGGAACCGCGCGTCGGGGGAGGAACGACATGAGGCACGCACCCGTCCCGGCTGCCGTCCAGGCAGCCCTCCTGGCCGCCGCCCTCGCCTTGCCCACGGCCCTCCCCGCCGGCGCCGCCGACGCGCTGCCCGAGCTGCCGGCCCCCGCCGCCGCGGCCGCGGACCTGGGCTGGGCCGCCCCCGGCTTCGTCCTGGGCGACCCCGGCCGCGGCGAGGGGATCGGGATCGAGCCGATGCCCGACGGCGGGCACCTGCTGACCGGCTACCTGACGCGCGAGGGCGGCGGGCTGGACATCCTGCTGCTGCGCCTGGGGCCCGACGGGCGGGAGCAATGGCGGCGGTCCTTCGGCGGGGCCGGCACCGACTTCGCCTTCCGCACCCGGCGCCTGGCCGACGGCGGCTTCGTGCTGGCCGGCTTCACCGACAGCGCCGGGGCCGGCGGCACCGATGCGCTGCTGATGCGCCTCGACCCCGAGGGGCGGCCGCTCTGGAGCCGCACCTACGGCGGCGCCCAGGGGGAGCGGGCGGTGGACGTGGTGCCGCTCCCCGACGGCGGCTTCGTCGTGTCGGGCGAGACCGCCAGCGAGGGGGCGGGCAAGCGCGACGTGATGCTGCTGCGCACCGACGCGCAGGGGGAGACCGTCTGGCGGCGCGCCTACGGCACCGCCAACACGGACCGCGGCTTCAGCCTGGCGGCGATGCCGGACGGCGGGTTCCTGGTCATGGGCCTCCGGGTGGCGGAGGGCGACGACGACTACGCCAGGCGCGACGCCCTGCTGCTGCGCACCGACGCGGAGGGAAGCGAGCTGTGGACAAGGACCTACGGCGGGGCCGGCGACGACGTGGCGCATGCCATGCGCGCCCTTCCCGACGGCACGCTGCTGCTGTCGGGCTACATGGCGTCGCGCGGGGCCGGCGGCGCCGACGCCTGGGTGATGAAGCTGGACGCCCGGGGCGGGGTGATCTGGGAGACGGTCTGGGGCGGCCCGGGGGAGGAGCGGATGATGGCCGGCATCCCGCTCGGCGACGGCGGGGTGGCGGTGGTCGGCAACAGCGCCAGCTTCGGCGCCTCGGGGCCGGGCGACGCCTACCTGCTGCGCCTGGATGCCGCCGGCCGGGTGCTGGGCCAGACGCTGCTGGGCGGGCCCGGCGGCGACAGCGCCTACTGGGTGGAGGAGACGCCGGACGGCGGCCTCGTCGCGACCGGCTATGCCGAGCGCGGCGGCCAGGGGGCGGCGGCGCGCGACCTCGCCTTCTTCCGCCTGCCCCCCGGCTGGCGCGGCGATCCCGGGAAATGAGAAAGGGCCCCGCGAGGGGGCCCTTCCCGATCGTTACGCTGCCGGAACCGCTCAGGCGTCGAGCAGGATGCGCTCCGGGCTCTCCAGGCACTCCTTGACCCGCACCAGGAAGGTGACGGCCTCGCGGCCGTCGATGATGCGGTGGTCGTAGGAGAGCGCCAGGTACATCATCGGGCGGATCTCGATCTTGCCGCCCACCACCATCGGCCGCTCCTGGATCTTGTGCATGCCCAGGATGCCCGACTGCGGCGTGTTCAGGATCGGCGTCGACATCAGCGAGCCGTACACGCCGCCGTTGGAGATGGTGAAGGTGCCGCCCTGCATGTCCTCGACGGCCAGCTTGCCGTCGCGGGCCTTCTTGCCGAGGTCGTTGATGCCCTTCTCCACGCCGGCGAAGCTGAGGGTGTCGGCGTCGCGCAGCACCGGCACGACCAGGCCCTGCGGCGTGCCGACGGCGACGCCGATGTCGTAGTAGTTCTTGTAGACGAGGTCGGTGCCGTCGATCTCGGCGTTGACGGCCGGGATCTCCTTCAGCGCGACCAGGCAGGCCTTCACGAAGAAGGACATGAAGCCGAGCTTCACGCCGTGCTTCTTCTCGAACTGGTCCTTCAGCTCGTTGCGCACGCGCATCACGTTGGTCATGTCCACCTCGTTGAAGGTGGTCAGCATGGCCGCGGTGTTCTGCGCCTCCTTCAGGCGCTCGGCGATGCGCTGGCGCAGGCGGGTCATGCGCACCCGCTCCTCGCGGTCGGCGCGCGGGCGCGGGCCGGAGGGCTGCGGGGCCGGACGGGGCGCCGGGGCCGGGGCGGCGGCGCGCGGCTGCTCCAGGTGCTGGATCACGTCGCCCTTGGTCACGCGGCCGTCGCGGCCGGTGCCCTGGATGCCGGAGACGTCGACGCCCTTGTCCTCGGCCAGCTTGCGCGCGGCCGGCATCGGCTGGTGCGCGGCGCCGGAGGCCGCGGGCGCGGCGGCCGGGGCGGCAGCCGTCGGGGCCGGGGCCGCGGCGGGAGCGGCGGCCGGCTTGGCCGCGGCGGCGGCGCCGCCCTCGGCGATGACGCCCAGCACGGCGTTGACGCCCACGTTGGCGCCCTCGGCGGCGACGATCTCGCCCAGCGTGCCGGCGGCCGGCGCGTTGACCTCGAGCGTGACCTTGTCGGTCTCGAGCTCGACCAGCGGCTCGTCGGCCTGGACCGCGTCCCCGACCTTCTTCAGCCAGCGCGCGACGGTCGCTTCCGCGACCGATTCGCCGAGGGTGGGCACCGTGATGTTCGTCGGCATGTCCGGATTACCTTGTGGTTCGTTCCTGGGAGGGCCGGGGCCCCCGGATTATTGCGGGCGGCCGCCGCGACGGCCGCCCGGTTCCCTGATGACTTCCCTTAGCCGACGCTGAGCGCCTCGTCGAGGAGCTTCGCCTGCTCCTGGTTGTGGCGCTTCAGCAGGCCGGTGGCCGGGGCCGCCGCCTCGGCGCGGCCGGCGTAGCTGGGGCGCCTGGCCTTGTGGCCCAGCTCCGTCAGCACCGCCTCGACGCGGCGGTCGACGAAGGTCCAGGCGCCCATGTTGGCGGGCTCCTCCTGGCACCAGACGACGTCGGCGTTCGGGTACTTCGCCAGCTCCTGCGCCAGCGCCTTGGCCGGGAAGGGATAGAGCTGCTCCAGCCGGACGATGGCGACGTCGTTGACGCCCCGCGCCTCGCGCTCGGCGAACAGGTCGTAATAGACCTTGCCGGTGCAGAGTACGACGCGGCGGATCTTCTCCGGCGCCGCCAGTTGCACGTCCTCATAGAGCACGCGGTGGAAGGTCTGGCCGTTGGTGAACATGTCGAGGTTGCTGACGCACAGCTTGTGGCGCAGCAGGGACTTTGGCGTGAACACCACCAGCGGCTTGCGGAAGTCGCGGCGGACCTGCCGGCGCAGCACGTGGAAGTAGTTGGCCGGCGTGGTGCAGTTCACGACCTGCCAGTTGTCCTCGCCGGACTGCTGCAGGAACCGCTCGATGCGGGCGGAGCTGTGCTCGGGGCCCTGGCCCTCGTAGCCGTGCGGCAGCAGCATCACCACGCCCGACATGCGCAGCCACTTGGACTCGCCCGAGCTGATGAACTGGTCGATGATGACCTGGGCGCCGTTCACGAAGTCGCCGAACTGCGCCTCCCACAGGACCAGGGCGTGCGGCTCGGCCAGGCTGAAGCCGTACTCGAAGCCCAGCACGCCGGCCTCCGACAGCGGGCTGTCGATGACCTCGTAATGGGCCTGGGTCTGGCGGATGTGGTTCAGCGGGATGTGCTTCTCCTCGCTGCCCTGGTCCACCAGGACCGAGTGGCGGTGGGAGAAGGTGCCGCGGCCCACGTCCTGGCCGGACAGGCGCACCGGCACGCCCTCGCACAGCAGGGTCCCGAAGGCGAGCGCCTCGGCCGTGGCCCAGTCGATGCCCTGGCCGGTCTCGATCATCTCCTGCTTGGCCTTGAGCTGGCGGACGATCTTGGGGTTGACCTCGACGCCCTCGGGCACGCGGGAGATGGCGCGGCCGACCTCCTTCAGCAGGTCCTCCGGCGCCGAGGTCTCGCCCCGGCGCTCCTCGCCCTTGGCGGCGGCCAGGCCCTGCCACTTGCCCTCCAGCCAGTCGGCCTTGTTGGGCTTGTAGGCGTTGGCCGCCTCGAACTCGCCCTCAAGGTACTGGTGGAAGTCGCTGGCGATGCCGTCGGCCTCCTCCTGCGACAGCACGCCTTCCGTCACCAGCTGGCGGGCATAGAGGTCGCGGGTCGTCGGATGGTTGCGGATGGCCTTGTACATCAGCGGCTGGGTGAACGCCGGCTCGTCGCCCTCGTTGTGGCCCTGGCGGCGGTAGCAGACCATGTCCACCACCACGTCCTTCAGGAACTTCTGCCGGAACTCGATGGCGATGCGGCTGACGTGGACCACCGCCTCGGGGTCGTCGGCGTTGACGTGGAAGATCGGCGCCTGGATCGACTTCGCGACCTCGGTCGGGTACGGGCCGGAGCGGCCGTACTGCGGCGACGTGGTGAAGCCGATCTGGTTGTTGATGACGAAGTGCACGACGCCGCCCGTGCGGTAGCCCTTCAGCTCCGACAGGAGCAGCGTCTCCGGCACCAGGCCCTGGCCGGCGAAGGCGGCGTCGCCGTGCAGCAGCACGCCCAGCACCTCAAGCCGCGCTTCGTCGGTCGGCGGGGTGGTGGAGCGCTGGCACTGCTTGGCGCGCACGCGGCCGCAGACGACCGGGTTGACGGCCTCCAGGTGCGACGGGTTGGGATTCAGCGACAGGTGGATGACGTTGCCGTCGAAGTCGCGGTCGCTGCTGGTGCCCAGGTGGTACTTCACGTCGCCGGAGCCCTGCACGTCCTCCGGGTTGGCGGAGTTGCCCTGGAACTCCGAGAAGATCGCCTTGAACGGCTTGCCCATCACGTTGGCCAGCACGTTCAGGCGGCCGCGGTGGGCCATGCCCAGCACGATCTCCTTCAGGCCCAGCTGGCCGCCGCGCTTCATGACCTGCTCGATGGCGGGGATCAGGCTCTCGCCGCCCTCCAGGCCGAAGCGCTTGGTGCCGGTGTACTTCAGCTGCAGGAACTTCTCGAAGCCCTCGGCGGCCGACAGGCGCTGCAGGATGGCCTTCTTGCCCTGGACCGTGAAGTCGGTCTGGTTGCGGATGCCCTCGATGCGCTCCTGGATCCAGGCCTTCTGCTCGGGGTCCTGGATGTGCATGAACTCGACGCCGATGGTGCCGCAGTAGGTGCGCTGCACGGCGTCGACGATCTGGCGCATCGTGCCGGTCTCGATGCCCAGCACGTTGTTGATGAAGATCGGCCGGTCCATGTCGGCGTCGGTGAAGCCGTAGGACTTGGGGTCCAGCTCCGGATGGTAGCTGCGCTTCTCCAGGCCCAGCGGGTCCAGCTTCGCCAGCAGGTGGCCGCGCACGCGGTAGGCGCGGATCAGCATGAGGGCGCGGATGCTGTCCAGCGTCGCCTGGCGCACCTGCTCGGCGCTGAGGCCGGCGGCGGCCGGGGCGGCGGCGCCGTTGGCCTTTTTGGCGTCCTTGGCCGGGGGCGGCGCGTCGGGGTTCGGCACCCCGATCACGGCGGCGGTCGACGGCGCCCAGCTGGCGCCCTGCAGCTCGGCCAGGATGTCCCGGCTGTCATCGTCCAGGTCGGCGAAGAAGGACGCCCAGCTGGCGTCCACCGATCCGGGGTTCTCGAGGTACCGGGCGTGGAGCTCGGCGATGAAGCGCGCGTTGGCGCCGAACAGGAGGGAGCCGGTTTGCATCGGACCTTGGCTTTGCTTCGGGGCCGGCCGGTCGGCGTCGCCGCCTGCCGCCCTGGGATTGGGGCCTTCTGAGGGGCCTGGGGGAAAATCGGGTTCTTTTACGACAGCCCTAAGGCCGACTCAATATGCAGTCCGGCCATGCCCGACGCCACGAAAACGCAAGCTTCTGAGGCGCCAAGGCAGCGTCGCGACGCGAATTGAAACGGCATTGCGGCGCATGAGACATGGTGATGCGCGGGCGCGGATCAACCTTGCCCTCCCGGCCCCTCGCGCCGGCGCGCGGACGGGGTATAGTCGGGGCCCGGCACCACCTCCAGGAAGCAAGCCCGCATGACCGCCCAGCCCGCCCGCCTCCTCGCCGGCTTCGCCGCCGCCTTCCTCGCCACGCTGGTCTTCCACCAGGGCACGCTGGTGCTGCTGCACCTGCTGGGCCTGCTGCCGGCGGTGGCGTTCAACATGAACCCGGTGCCGCCGCTGGGCGTGCCGCAGGTCGTCTCCACCGCCTTCTGGGGCGGGCTCTGGGGCGTGCCGCTGGTGCTGCTGCTGGACCGCCGCCCGCGCGACGCCGGCTGGTGGGTCTTCGCCCTGGTCTTCGGCGCCTTGGCCCCGACCCTGGTCGCCTGGTTCGTCGTCTCGCCCCTGAAGGGCCGCCCCGTCGCCGGCGGCTGGAACCCCGCCACGATCTGGATCGGCCCGCTCATCAACGGCGCCTGGGGCGTCGGCACGGCGCTGTTCCTTCGGCTGTGGGAGCGGCGCGCGGCCCGTTGACCCGGCATCCCGGCACCCCGCCGGCCTACGGCAATGTGGACGGGTTGCGCCACGCCACACGCGGCCTACAATCCCCCTCCCCGCCCCCTGCACGAGGAACGCGCCGGTGCTCGAACTCCGTCCCAACTGCGAATGCTGCGACCGCGACCTGCCGCCGGAGAGCCCCGACGCGCGCATCTGCACCTATGAGTGCACCTTCTGCGCGGACTGCACCGACACCGTCCTGCACGGCGCCTGCCCCAACTGCGGCGGCAACCTGGTGGCGCGGCCGATCCGCCCGGCACGCATGCTGGAGCGGCACCCGGCATCGACGAAGCGCGTCCTGAAGGAGGGCGGCTGCCGCACGGCCCTCGCCTGACTGCCGGGGCTGCCGCGGCCGCGCGGGAGCGGTCCTCCGAACGAAAAACGGCGGCCCCCGCGCGGGAGCCGCCGTCTTCGCTTCGGAACGGTCCGTGCCCTCAGCCCTTCAGGGCCTTCAGCATGGTGCTGCCCAGGCTGGCCGGGCTGTCGGAGACGTGGATGCCGGCGCTCTTCAGCGCCTCCACCTTGAACTCCGCGGTGTCGTTGCCGCCGGAGATGACGGCGCCGGCATGGCCCATGCGGCGGCCCGGCGGGGCGGTGCGGCCGGCGATGAAGCCGACGACCGGCTTCTTCGACTTGGACTCCCGCAGGAACTCCGCGCCGTCGACCTCGGCGGAGCCGCCGATCTCGCCGATCATGATGATGCCCTCGGTCTCCGGGTCCTTCAGGAACAGCTCCAGGCTGTCCACGAAGTTGGTCCCGTTGACGGGATCGCCGCCGATGCCGATGCAGGTGGTCTGGCCCAGCCCCGCGGCCGTGGTCTGCGCCACCGCCTCGTAGGTCAGCGTGCCGGAGCGGCTGACGATGCCGATCTTGCCGCGCTTGTGGATGTGGCCCGGCATGATGCCGATCTTGCACTCGTCCGGCGTGATGATGCCGGGGCAGTTCGGGCCGATGAGGCGGGTCCTGGAGCCGGCCAGCGCGCGCTTCACCGTCACCATGTCCAGCACCGGGATGCCCTCGGTGATGCAGACCACCAGCGGGATCTCCGCGTCGATGGCCTCCAGGATGGCGTCGGCCGCGAAGGGTGGCGGCACGTAGATCACCGACGCGTTGGCGCCGGTCTTGGCGACGGCCTCCGCCACGGTGTCGAACACCGGCAGGTCCAGGTGCTTGGTGCCGCCCTTGCCCGGGGTGACGCCGCCGACCATCTTGGTGCCGTAGGCGATGGCCTGCTCGGAGTGGAAGGTCCCCTGCGCGCCGGTGAAGCCCTGGCAGATGACCTTGGTGTTCTTGTCGACGAGAACGGCCATGGTTACGCGGCCTCCTTCACGGACTTCACGATCTTCTCGGCCGCGTCGGCCAGGTTGTCGGCGGACAGGATGGGCAGGCCGCTCTCCGCCAGGATCTTCTTGCCGAGATCGACGTTGGTGCCCTCCAGGCGGACCACCAGGGGCACGTGCAGGCTGACCTCGCGGGCCGCCGCCACCACGCCCTCTGCGATCACGTCGCAGCGCATGATGCCGCCGAAGATGTTGACCAGGATCGCCTCGACATTGGGATCGGCGAGGATGATCTTGAAAGCCGTGGTGACGCGCTCCTTGGTGGCGCCGCCGCCGACATCGAGGAAGTTGGCCGGCGCTGCGCCATAGAGCTTCACGATGTCCATGGTCGCCATGGCGAGGCCGGCACCGTTCACCATGCAGCCGATATTGCCGTCGAGCTTGATGTAATTGAGGCCGTGCTTGCCGGCCTCGAGCTCGGCCGCGTTCTCCTCGTCAGGATCGCGCAGCGCCTCGACATCCGGATGCCGGAACAGGCCGTTGTCGTCGAAGTTCACCTTGGCATCGAGGGCGAGCAACTCGCCCGCGCCGGTGACGACCAGCGGGTTGATCTCCAAAAGCGACATGTCGAGATCGACGAACGCCGCATAGAGCCCGGTCAGGAACTTGACCGCGGAGTTGATCTGCTTGTCCTTCAGGCCCAGGCCGAAGGCGATCTTGCGGGCATGGTAGGCCTGCAGCCCGGCCACCGGATCGGTGGCGACGCGGATGATCTTCTCCGGCGAGTGGGCGGCGACCTCTTCGATGTCCATCCCGCCTTGGGTCGAGGCCATGATGGTGATGCGGCTGGTCGCACGGTCGACCAGCATCGAGAGGTAGAGCTCGCGCTTGATGTCGCAGCCATCCTCGATATAGACGCGCTTGACTTCCTTGCCCTCGGGCCCGGTCTGGTGGGTGACCAGGGTCATGCCGAGCATCTTCTGGGCAAGGCTCTTCACCTCATCCCGTGACTTCGCCAGTTTGACGCCGCCGCCCTTGCCGCGGCCGCCGGCATGGA